>JAMIQH010000238.1:0-3588 GCA_035914695.1 Bacteroidota bacterium
CGACGAAGCGTGGAACGCGCCATCGCCGAACTCCCGGCCAAACAACGCGCGGTGTTTGTGCTGCGCTATTACGAGGAACTGCCCTACGAAGACATCGCCGGCATGCTGGGGACCTCCGTGGGCGGTCTGAAAGCCAATTACCATCACGCAATGAAAAAAATCGAAGAGAAGGTGCGCCATGCGCTGTCGTGATATCACTCCCCTGCTTCCCGATCATGCCACAGGCATGGACCAGCCGTCGGATCGAGCCCTCGTGGACGACCATCTGCGCTCCTGCGCCGCCTGCGCGGCCGAACTTCAGCGATTCCGCGCGCTGCTTGCCAAAATGCCACGCGACTCCGCGACGCTTGACGTCGAGGAGCAGCGTTGGTTCGCGTTCGGTGTTGCTCTCAACGAGCGTATCGACGCATTGTCCGCTCGTCGGCGTCCGTGGTGGAGCGGCACGCGCCTCGCCATTGCCGGTGCAGCCGTTGCTGTGCTGCTGGTGAGCACGTTGCTGCTGCTGCCGCGCGATCACACGCCGGAGGACGATCTCTACGTCGCGATCGAGCAAACGCTGACCGAAGCGAACGGCGCGGATATCGCATTGAACACGTCCGAAGACATCACGATATTTGACACTGGCAGCACGTTGCTGTCCTTGCCCGCGCTCACGGATGGCGCCGCACTCGACGAGGAATCCACCGCGCTGATCGATGATATGCTTCTCGAGCAATTCGATGAGCAGGAATTGCTTGCGGCCGGACTCGACTACGTCCCCTCGCAAGAGTTGATCGACGCGCTGGATGCGGAAGACGCCGCCACCTTGCTGAACGCATTCGATTCCCAACGATTCTGATACCGAGGCCGCCATGTTTCGACACGCCCTTTCCCTGACATTGCCGCTGCTGATCGCGGTGCTCTCCGCCCTCCCGCTCATGGCGCAGGATGCGCCCGAGGATGAGGTCGGCCGCCGCCGGCTTGAGGATTTGCGCCGCATCAAGCTCATCGAGGCACTCGATCTGAGCGAGGAGCAGGCGGTACGCCTTTTCACTCGCGAAAAGGATTTTCGCGAACGCGAACGCGCGCTGAGGGAAAAACGACAGACGGCACTCAAATCGCTTGAGGACAAGCTGCCCGGCATTTCGGACGACGCGGTGCGCGAGCACATTCAACGCCTGCACGATGTGGGCACGGAAATGATCGCCCTGAAGCGCGATTATGCGTTGTCCTTGTCCGATATGCTGAGCATGAAGCAGATCGCCCGCCTCGTTCTCTTCGAGGATCGCTTCGCAAAAGAGGTCAAGCGCTTCATCCTGCGCTCGCGCAAAGGCGGCCAGGGCCGTTAGCACGCTCGAATTCCGCACGAACGTCCGCCGGGCGGACCCATGGACCGCTGAGCCGAGGTTTCAACTCTCGACGCGCCACCGCACGGTGGCGCGTCGCATTTCCTCCCATCCCCTCCTCCATTTCTCCTCCATTTCTCCTGCGGGTGCATAGGAAAAACGTGCCGAATCGCGTAATTTTTGAGATGAAACAGATTGCACAACATATCAAATCAGGCGCGATGAATATCGCGGACGTGCCGCCGCCGGCCATCGGACGGGGCATGATATTGGTCAAAAACTACTTCTCGGTGATCAGCGCGGGTACGGAAAAAACCTCCGTGGATTCGCGGAAATCCTCGCTGTTGCAGCGCGCGAAAAGCCAGCCCGAGGAGGTGCGCAAGGTCGTCGATGAAATGCGCCGCAACGGTGTGGCGCGCACGTACAAGCGCATCATGAGCAAGCTCGATTCCTCGGCGGCGCTGGGCTACAGCACCGCGGGCGTGGTGCTGGCCGTGGAAGAGGGCGTACAGGACATTGAGATCGGCGACAAAGTGGCGTGCGCCGGCGCGGAGTACGCTGTGCACAGCGACATCATCGCCGTGCCGCGCAACCTCGTGGCGAAAATTCCCGACGGCGTGTCGATGGAGTCGGCCGCCTACGCCACCATCGCGGCCATCGCGCTGCAAGGCGTGCGACAAACGGCTCCCACGCTGGGCGAATGCGTGGTGGTGATCGGCTTGGGATTGCTGGGGCAACTCACCGTGCAATTTCTCAAAGCCAACGGCTGTGTGGTTGCCGGTGTCGATCTCGATTCCAACGCCATCGAGTTGGCCCGTCGCTCGGGCGCGGATGTGGCTCTGCATCGTCACAACGATCCGGTGGAATCCGTGGTGGCCTCGCTTTCGGGTGGACACGGCGCCGATGCGGTGATCATCACCGCGGGCACGAGCAGCAACGATCCCATCGAACTCGCCGGACGCATCACGCGCGAACGCGGTCGCGTGGTGGTGGTGGGCGCGGCACCCATGGACATTCCGCGCGGTCCGTATTACATGAAGGAAATCGACATTCGCATTTCCCGCTCCTACGGCCCCGGACGCTACGACAAGGATTACGAGGTGGAAGGTCTGGATTATCCGATCAGCTACGTGCGTTGGACGGAAAATCGCAACATGCAGGCCTTTCTCCAATTGCTGCAAGGCGGTCGCGTCAATACGGACATTCTCACCACGCACCGCTTCCCCATCGATCGCGCTCTGGACGCCTACGCGCTGATCGAAGGCGAGAAAACCGAGCCGTATGTGGGTATTGTCCTCCAGTACGACGATCCGTCGTCCGACGATATCGCGGCGCTCTCGCCGGCCGCGACCATCGCACCGCCGGTGATATCGCCCGTTCGGAGTTCGCTGACCGTGGGCTTCATCGGTGCGGGGAGTTTCGCCTCCGGATTTTTACTGCCGCATCTCAAGGACATGTCCGATGTCACGCTGGACACGGTGTGCAACCGCAGCGGCCTGACCGGCACGGACATGCGGAACAAGTTCGGTTTCAAAAAATCCACCACCAGCATTTTCGACGTGCTGGACGATGCGCAAATCGGCACGGTGTTCATCGCAACGCGTCATGGCGACCACGCGCCCTACACCTTCGAGGCGCTGCGGCGGGGCAAACACGTGTTCGTGGAGAAGCCGCTGGCGCTGAACGAAGAGGAACTGCGACCGATCGAGGACATCCTCCGCTCGCATCCCGAGCTGGCGGGTAAACTGCTGCTGATGGTGGGCTTCAACCGCCGCTTCGCGCCGCTGGTGCGGGATATGCGCGGCTTTTTCGCCTCGACGCGCGAACCCGTGATCGTGCACTACTACGTGAACGCGGGCTTTCTCCCCAAAGACCATTGGACACAACATCCCGTGGAGGGCGGCGGACGCATTGTGGGTGAAGTGTGTCATTTCATCGACACGATTCAGTTCCTCACCGATGCGGCGCCCGTACGCGTGAGCGCCGAGTGCATTGCCTCGGACAGCGAAGCCGTGACGAATTACGACAATGTGAACATCACGTTGCGCATGAGCAATGGTTCGCTGGGCGTGATCACCTATGTGGCCAACGGCGATTCCTCCGTGCCCAAGGAGCGCATTGTGATGTCGGGCGGCAATGCCACGGCCATCATGGACAATTTCCAGCAGCTCACACTCGCGCGTGGCGGCAAGCAGGAACGCAAGCGCGGCACGGGCGACAAAGGTCACCACAACGAAGTGGTGGCGTTCATGGATGCCATTCG
>JAMIQH010000239.1:0-39532 GCA_035914695.1 Bacteroidota bacterium
AATCTATCACACGGATGTGCACACAGAGCGTGTCTTCATGGGCTCCGGGGCATCGGGGAGAGCTGGGACATACATCATTCGGTGCAGGGGCATCGCACGAAGGACAGTTCCGGGTTGAAGAACGCTCGAACTCTCTCGCAATGCTTCAGGAGGCGCGGTGTTTCCTCGGCATTCCGTGCGCGGTCGAGAATCAAATGCGCCGCATATCCGTGGGAGCGCTGTTGGCACCGCTGTACGGGCAGGTGCCCCGAGGCGCGGCCGGGGTGCTCGTGGCGTCGGAGTCGGAGGGCGCCTGCTCGTCGGCCACGGTGGCCTCGATGCCATGGAGCGACAGCACCTTTCCGGCAGTCCAGGGGCAGAAGGCGGAAGCCAGCGCCGTGACCGTAACCGTACCCGCGTCCTTGTCATCGTTCACAGCGGTGACCCCGCGCAGACCGGCGAGCAGTTGCACAGCCAGGTTCCGCTGCTCCGCACTTGCGATGTCGTACGTGCGGGAGATGGAGGCGGCGCGTTGGCAGGAGTCGGACTGTTCCTTGCCTTCCACGGTGACAAGCGCTCGTTCCGTGGAGTTGCCCGCGGTGTGCGAGCGCGGCAGGGCGTACAGGATGGCGCTGGTGGTGAGGACAGCCAGGACGAGGGCGAGGGGGATATATATTTTGGACATGGCAACTCCTGATGTCTGTTTACTCCTCCGTAACGCCATTCTGCGCCGGGGAATTCCCGGCATGTGGAGCGGGACGATGTTCGTGGATTCGAGTAGAGATAGTTCATGCGAAGGCGCGAAGACGCGAAGGCCATTCCTCACGCGAAGGCGCGAAGGCGCGAAGTCGCGAAGAAATGGTTAGGCGGGGATGAGGTCGAGGCGGGTCGATGGGGATTCTGCTCCGGGAAGGGTTCTTAACGCTTAACGCTTCACGATTAGCGCTTCACTACTTTGCATGACTAGGTGCCTTGCGCGAGGATGCGGGAATACTCATTTTTCGCTGGTGCAGATTTTTCCACATCCGCCGCGGGCCATTCACTCCATGCATCGACCTTCTGTTACTCCGATTCTCCACGTGTTCTTTTTGCTGCTTGTACTGTTCGCGGGAACGCCAATGCGGGCACAGCAGGGCTGGCTGACACATTTCGAGCAATCCGGGTTTGTTGCCACGCCGGATTACGCGCGCAGCATGGAATGGCTGCGGCGTCTCGACAGCGCTTCCACGTGGATTTCCTTGCAGTCCTTCGGCGTATCGCCGCAGGGACGGGCCTTGCCGCTGCTCGTGTTATCGAAGGATGGCGCGTTCACGCCCGAAGCCGCCCGAGCAAGCGGCAAAGACATCGTGTTGATACAGGCGGGCATTCACGCGGGCGAGATCGATGGCAAGGATGCGGGCATGATGCTCTTGCGCGAAATCGCCATCACGCGGACGAAGGCCGCCTTGGCGGATCACGCCATCATTCTCTTCATTCCCATCTTCAATGTGGATGGACATGAACGCCGGAGTCCATACAGCCGCATCAATCAGAACGGGCCCGAGGTCACGGGTTGGCGCGTGACGGCGAACAATCTGAATCTCAACCGCGATTACATGAAGGCCGACGCACCGGAGATGCGGGCATGGCTGCGCATGTTCCACACCTGGAAACCGGACATGCTCATCGATTGTCACGTCACCGATGGCATTGATTTTCAATACAACCTGTCGTACGCCATGGAAATGTACGGCAACATGCATCCCGCCGTGGCCGCGTGGCAGCGCGCGGTGCAGTATTGGTTTTTGGACGCGATGGAGAAGCAGGGCGATCCGGTGTTCCCGTATGTGTTCCCCCGCGAGCAGAGCGATATCGCGAAGGGCGTGATCGACTGGGCATCGTCGCCGCGTCTGAGCACGGGGTACGCCGCCGTGTGCAATCGCGCGAATCTGCTGATTGAAACGCATATGCTCAAGCCCTACAAGGATCGCGTGATCGCCACCTACCGCATGCTTGAGGCGGTTCTGTCGTATGTGCAGGCCCATCCGGGGACGCTGCGCGCGGTGGTGCGCGATGCCGAGGAGGACGATATCCGTCGCTTTTCCTCCGGCGACACGACGGCATTTCCGCTGCGCTTCCAGGCGGGTGAACGCGCGGGGAACATCCGGTTCAAAGGGTATGCCACCGAGCTTCGACGCAGTGTGATTTCGGGAGGCAGCTACACGTGGTGGGATCACAGCAAACCGCAGACCGTGGATATTCCGCTTTTCAACGATGTGCGCACAACGGCTGCGGTGCGGCCACCGCGCTACTACCTCATTCCCCAAGAGTGGACGGAGATCGCGCAAATCCTGCGTTTGCACGATGTGCGTTTGCATCGACTGGCTGGGGAAACGCGGCTGCCCGTGCAGCGTGTGCGCTTCAGCAATCCCGTCTGGCGCAATCGGCCGTACGAGGGGCGCTTGCCTCTCACGGTGCAGTCGCAGTTGGTGGACGACACCGTTAGCTGGCCCTCCGGCACCATCGTGGTGGACATGGCGCAGCGCCAGGGTCGCGTTGCATTGAATTTGCTCGAAGCGGACGCGCCGGATTCCTTTGTGTTCTGGGGATTCTTCAATGCCATTTTCGAGCAAAAGGAATACTACGAGGAATACATGATGGAGGCACTGGCGCCGGACATGCTGCGCAACGATGCGGCACTCCGGAGAGAATTCGAGCAGCGTGTGGCAACGGATTCCGCCTTCGCCGCCTCCCCGCGGGCGCGGCTGGATTTTCTCTATCAGCGTTCACCGTGGTACGATACAACGATCAACCTTTACCCGGTCGCGCGCTGTATGGTGTTGCCCGCATCGTTGCTGCTGAGCGAGGAGCAACGGAAGCGTGACGAGGAAGGGGCGCCGCGAAGCGAATGAGGGTGGAGCCGCGTGCAGCGCATTCCGGCCAGCATAGCGGTGTCGGCACCTTTCCTTCGAAGCAACGGACGTCGACAGAATGTTGAACTTGTTTCACAGCATGCAGTGATCATCATGCGATATCTGTTTTTCATACTTGTATTTCCTGTATTCGTCGCTGCGCTCCCCGCGCAGCAGAAGGCACTCACCGCGGCCGATATCGCATTATGGAGACAGCCCTCCGCTCCCGCGCTCGCGCCGGACGGCGGGCGCGTGGCCTTCGTGATACGCGCCGCCGATACCAGCAGCAACGCGTGGCAATCCCATATCTGGCTTGCCGCCCCTGCTGTCCCCATGCGGCAAGTGACCTTCGGCAAGGAGTCCTGCACCGCGCCAGCCTGGTCGCCCGATGGAAGCATGCTGAGTTTCCTCTCCACGCGCAAAGCGCTGGGGCGGGACGGCGACCTGTCCACGGGCAACCGGTCGCTGTTCGCATTGCCGCTGGACGGCGGTGGCGATGCGCAACTGCTGGCGTCCTTCGACAGTGATATCGAGGAATATGTGTGGTCGCCCGACGGACAGTATATCGCCATACTGACGGGTGGCGTCTTGCCACCGGTGGCGGAAGCGGAGGCCGCGCGACGGGAAGCCCGCAAACTCGACATCACAGTATCCAGCGACAGCAAGCCCGGTCTCGCATTGTGGATCATGGAGAGCGCGAGGCGCAAACCGCGAAAGGTGGCCGATCTCGATGCCGGCGTGTCGGCGTTGCGCTGGTTGCCCGACAGTAAATCCCTTGTCTATCAGACGAATTATACCGGGGAGTACAACGACGAGCAGAAGTACGACATCTGGCAGGTGGAGATCAACGGTCGCACGCGACAGGTGACCGCCACGGCGGGTCCAGAAACGCAACCCAGTGTCAGTCCCGACGGCAAGTTGCTCGCCTTCATCACGCAGACGGTGCCCGACATTGAATTCGCCAAAACGGAGATTACACTCCTTGATTTTTCCAGCGGCGCCACGCGACGCCTCACCGGCGAGGCCGTGCATGCCGTGGAGAGCTTTGCCTGGCTTTCGAATGGCAGCATACTCGCGCTGTTCAATGAAGGGACCAGCGCTGTGCTGCGCGAGGTGGATGTGAAAACCGGCACACTGCGCGCGGTCACGGATCCCGGCATGGTGGTGTCGTCGCCGCAGGTCAATGCACGTGGTGATATCGCGTTTCTTGCGGACGGACCGCAGTCCCTGCTCGAGGTGTATGTGACGCACAAGGGTGGACCCACGGCGGTGACGCGGTTCAACGATCAGATACGCAACCTGCGGATCGGCAAGCAGGAAGTCATTCGCGTCCGCAGCAGCGACGGGTTGTTTGAAATCGAGGCCGTGCTGGTCACGCCCGCCGACAGGAAAGCGGGCGAGCGTGTGCCGTTGGTTCTGGCCTATCACGGCGGACCGTTCGGCGATTTCGATCATCGCTTGCAGCAGTATTATCCGGCGCAAATTCTCGCGGCGCAGGGCATAGCCACGGTCATGCCCAACGTCCGGGGGAGTTCCGGATACAGCGATGTGTTCGGGCAGGCCAACCGCTATGATCTCGGTGGTGGCGATTACCGCGATGCCATGGACGTGGTGGATTGGTTGATCGCCAAGGGCGTGGCCGACAGTTCGCGCATGGCGGTGATGGGAGGCAGTTACGGCGGGTATCTGACGAACTGGACCATCTCGCAGACGCAGCGCTTCAAGGCGGCGGTGTCCATGTTCGGCATTTTCAGTTGGCTCACCGATTGGAGCAATTCATGGCAGCCGGATTTCGAGGTGATGTTTCTCGGACATCATTACTGGGAAAAGCCGCTCGACATGAACAGTCTCTGGATCAGCCGTGCGCCGCAGACACACGTACGAAACATCACGACACCCACGCTGATTTTGCAGGGTGACAAAGATCAGTACACGAACATTTCCAATTCGCGGGAAATGTATCAGGCGCTGAAGACCCTGGGGCGCAAGGTGGAATTCGTCACCTACCACGGTGCGGGGCATGGTTTGCGGACGTTTCCCAATCAATGGATCGACGCGATGGAGCGCACGGTGGACTGGGTGGTTTCGCATGTGAAATGAAGCGGAACGGAACACAACAACGGGCGGCCATCGAGCCGCCCGTTGTGGTAGAATCGGAATATTCTCCGGTCACAATTCCTTTTCGAGACGCAGGATTTCATCGCGCAGTTGTGCGGCGCGCTCGTATTCGAGATCCTTCGCCGCTTCCATCATTTCTCCGCGGAGTTGGTCGATCAATTCCACGCGCTGTTCCTTTGTCATGAATTTGAGAATGGGTTCGGCGACCAGACGAATCTGCTTCGTTTCTCCACGGCGTTCGTCACGCTTCGCTTTCACATCGGCGATGGTGGTGGCGTGGAGGATTTCCTCCATCGACTTCCGGATGGTGGCGGGATTGATGCCGTGCTCCACATTGTAGGCGTGTTGCACGTCCCTGCGGCGGCGTGTTTCGTCGATCACGCGTTGCATGGAATCCGTGATACGATCGGCATAGAGAATCACCAGGCCGTCGGCATTGCGCGCTGTGCGGCCCGCGATTTGCATGATGGCGCTTTCGCTGCGGAGAAAGCCCTCCTTGTCCGCATCGAGAATGGCCACGAGCGACACCTCGGGCAGGTCGAGACCTTCGCGCAAGAGATTGACGCCGACCAGTACGTCGAAATTGCCGAGTCGGAGATCGCGGAGGATTTCCACACGTTCCAACGAGTCGATATCCGAATGCATGTAGCGCACACGGATGCCGATATTCTCCAGATATTCGGTGAGGTCCTCGGACATGCGCTTGGTGAGTGTGGTCACGAGCACGCGTTCGCTTCGCTCCGTGCGGATGCGGATTTCGGCGATGAGATCGTCGATTTGCTGTTTGACCGGGCGAACCTCCATCGGAGGATCCAGGAGTCCGGTGGGACGGATGATTTGCTCCACCACCACGCCCGTGCTGCGAGTCAGTTCGTAGGGGCCCGGAGTGGCGCTCACGAAAATGCACTGGGAGAGAAGCTGTTCGAATTCCTCGAAGCGCTGCGGGCGGTTGTCCATTGCCGAGGGCAGGCGGAAGCCATGCTCGACGAGGGTTTCCTTGCGGACGCGGTCGCCGTTGTACATGGCGCGGATTTGCGGAATGGTCTGGTGGGATTCGTCGATGACGAGAAGGAAATCCTCCGGGAAATAATCCAGCAGGCACTCGGGCCGTTCGCCCGCCTTGCGTCCGGCGAGGTGGCGGGAATAGTTCTCCACGCCCGAGCAATAGCCGATTTCTTTCATCATTTCGATGTCATAGCGCGTGCGTTGTTCGAGGCGCTGCGCTTCCAGCAGCTTTCCGCATTCGCGGAAATGACGGAGGCGTTCCTCCAATTCCTCCTCGATGGTGACTATGGCCCGCTTGAGCTGCTCCTCGGTGGTGAGGAAGTGTTTGGCGGGATAGACCACGCCGGAGGAGACTTTTTCCAGCACTTTGCCGGTCATGCGGTCGACGAGCGCGAGGGATTCGATTTCATCGCCAAAGAATTCAACGCGCAGCACCTCTTCGGTCTCGAAGGCCTGGATGATTTCTATCACATCTCCACGAACGCGGAAGGTGCCACGGCTGAAATCCACATCATTGCGCACGTAGTGAATATCGGTGAGCTTGCGGAGGAAGGCATTGCGCTCGATCACGTCGCCAGCATTCACAAAGAGCAACTGGTCGGCGTAGGCCTCCTTCGATCCGATACCGTAGATGCAGGACACCGAGGCGATGATGATCACGTCGCGGCGGCCGCCCACCAGCGCGGTGGTGGCTTTCAGACGGAGGCGGTCGATTTCATCATTCACCGACATGTCCTTTTCGATATAGGTGTCGGTGGTCGGAATATATGCTTCGGGCTGGTAGTAGTCGTAGTAGGAAATGAAAAACTCCACCGCGTTGTGCGGAAAAAACGATTTGAACTCCGCGTAGAGTTGGGCGGCGAGCGTCTTGTTATGCGAAATGATCAGCGTGGGTTTGTTCACCTCGCGGATCACATTCGAAATGGTGAAGGTTTTGCCGCTGCCGGTCACACCGAGCAGGGTTTGAAAGGCGTCGCCGCGACGCACGCCTTCCACCAATTGGCGAATGGCTTCCGGCTGGTCGCCGGTGGGAGAATATTCCGAAACGAGCTTGAACTGTTCCATTGGTCCGTTGCATTGAAGTGGAATTACTAATCTGCGAAATCCCCCGAAAGGAACAAGGGGAAGAAATGCGAACCCCGGGTAGCAACGCCATCGGCGCGGCGCTTTCGGGTGGTGGACGCGGTGGATTCCACCCGGATGCGGAATTTCAATCCGTTGTGTTTATGCCGAGAGCGGGAGCGAAATGAAAAAACTCCGGGCAGTGCCCGGAGTTTTCGCGGAAAAAGCCGTGGTGGGAGTTATTCCCTGGTCTTCGCCAGGAGACGCAGAATCTCGATGTACAGCCACACCAGTGTGACCATGAGCGCGAAGGCGCCGTACCACTCCATGAAACGCGGCATGCCAGCGGAAGAAAGCTGCTCGATCATGTCGAAATCCAACACCAGATTCAGCGCGGCGATCACAATCACGAACAGGCTGAAAAGAATTCCGAACGTCCCGCCTTCGAAAAGAAAGGGAATGCTGATGCCGAAAAAGCCCAGTCCCATCGCAATGAGGTAGAAGAGCGCTATGCCCATCGTGGCGCTGATGACGCCGATGCGGAAGCGCTCCGTCACCTTGATCAATCCCGAACGGTAGGTGACGAGCATGCCGATCATGATACCGAAGGTGAGCACGATGGCGGGTATCACAATGCCGGGATACATCGCTTCGAACATGGCGGAGAGTCCACCCAGGAACAAGCCCTGGAGAAACGCGTAGGCGGGCGCCGTGAAGCGCGCCCACTCCATTTTGAAGGCGGTGACAATGGCCAGAACGAAACCGCCGATCAGGCCGATGATCATTTTTCCCGAAAAGGCGGGCGCGCCGGACCAGGACATGTCCGCCCAGGTCCACGAGGCACCGAGCAACAGCAGCAGGAAGAGCAGCGCGGTTTTGTTCAATGCGCCGTTGAAGGTCATCGGCTCGCTACCGATGCCGAGCTGCTGTATCGCCTCCAAACGGCCTTTGCCGAGCATGGGATTACCGGAATTCATTGTTCATTCTCCTGTCTCAATGACACATACCGACTGCACAACGCGGGACAGGGGACGGAAAGTTCTCACTTTCCGCCCTGAACAGGAGGATGACCTTCGGGCAGGGTGCCACCCTGCTGCGTGGATCCGCCCTGCTGCGTGGATCCGCCCTGAACCGGCGGATGTCCCTCGGGCAGTTGCTGCGAACCGGATTGGTCGCCCATGCCATCGACGGGCGGATGTCCCTCGGGGAAGCTCGATATCACGCGCGGCGGTTCGATCTTGGCGTTTTTCGGCGGAAGGAAATCCTCCATGATTGGGGAATAATCCTCGTCCACCTTCACGGCGGTCATGATGATATCGGCCTCACCCATTTTGATGCGGGTGCGCAAGGTGAGACTGTTCCAGAGGGATACCGAGATGCCGGAGTTGGGGATTTCATACACCGTGCATTCACGGTCGAGAATGGTTTCCGTGCCTTTTTTCACCGCACCGCTCTTGATGAGGTAGGATTGCTGGAAATCCTCCAGATCCGCTTCCGAATATCCCTTCGTCATCTGCACGAGATTCCCCGGCTCGAAGCGTTGACGCGTACCGGTCATTTCTGCCAATTCGACATGGTATTGCACGGTGTCGTTGATGATGTCGAGCACATGCACGTTGCGCGTGTCTCCGCCCTTGGTGTAGCTCAGCTTATCCTCCATGCGCTGATACATGCCGTAATTGCCGATGATGTGTACCTTGCTGCCCGTGGCGGCGCCGCTGTACTCGTACTCGATGCGGATATTGGCGGTTTTGTACAATTTGACCGCCGGCGGCGTGGTGCTCAGGGACTGCGAACCCTCGTCCGAGCCGCAGCCGAAGAACAGCAGGGTGAGGACGGAGACGACAACGATATGACGTGTGCGCATGGATGCTTCCTGTACTGTTGCGAATGTCCGCCACGGATAGCCCTCCGTCACGAAGGCGGAAGGAAGGACCCGCATCGGAACAACGATTGTGTGGGCAGTGAGGGATTCGAACCCCCGACCTTCTGGGTGTAAACCAGACGCTCTGAACCGGCTGAGCTAACTGCCCGTAGCATCTCAATATAACTGTTCCGGGAGAATAGACAATTCGTCGGCGACGCATTGCTTGTCAGGCATCGGCGATGTTAATTACATCTTCGCACAGCGTGAATAACAGAGGCAACCACGGACAGGTGAAGTGATGTTCAGGCAATCCTGGTATTTCGCGGCGGATACGCGCACGGAAGTCGACGCGCTCGATTCCGCGGGCGCGGCCCGTCTGCTCGCTCAACTCCCGGGCGTGCGGCGCGTCGAAGCCTGCTCCATCATCGGAAGCGCCACCGGAGCCATCACCGCGGGCACCGTGGTCGAAGCGTGCTTCGAGAGCGAAGACGCCATGAACGCGGCCTTCGCATCCGCACGCGGAAAAGAGGCCTCGCGCATTCTGATGGCCTCGGGTGGCCGCGTGCTCGACATACTCGTTGCCGAAGTCACGGCGGTCGCGCCGCAGGGTTGAGAGTGCGCCCACTCCATACCGCATGGACACGAATTTTTCACAACTATCCAATGGCATGAAACTCGATACTCTCGTACTCGCAACGCGCAATCCCCACAAGACCGAGGAACTGAAAGCCCTGCTCGCGGGCTTGCCTGTCGCCATCAAGGATTTGCGTGATTTTCCGCAATGTCCCGATGTGGAGGAGGATGGAGAAACGCTGGAGGACAATGCATGGAAGAAAGCGCTCTCGGCGCACGCCTGCACGGGACTGCCCGCTCTGGCCGACGACACCGGCCTCGAGGTGTACTATTTGCTCGGACGGCCCGGCGTGCACTCCGCCCGTTACGCGGGGGACACTGCGAGCTACGCCGACAATTGCAATAAGCTTCTGCGTGAAATGACGCAGGTGCCGGCCCGCAAGCGGCAGGCGCGCTTTCGCTGCGTGCTCGCCCTGGCGGGGAAGGGACTGGAACAACAATTCGAAGGAATGGTACAGGGCGGCATTTTGCTTGCACCCCGTGGAGAACACGGTTTCGGTTACGATCCGCTGTTTCGTCCCGATGGTTTCGATCGCTCTTTCGCGGAGTTGACCGCCGATGAGAAAAATGCCATCAGTCACCGCGGCCGGGCCATGGCGCAATTCCGTGCCTGGCTGAGCGGCGGTGATGTGGCGCATTGACATGGAGTTATCACCGAGGTGAACATGCGTGCATCATGGTTGCTTGGATTGCTGTCGTTGCTCCTCATCGCTTGTGCCGAGGATGCGCCGACTGTGGTGAACAGTGGATCGGAACTCTTCGCCGACCAGCAGTACTACCCGATTCTGGAGGGCACGACATGGACGTACCGTCTCGATTCGGCGGGCGTCAACGGCGTGGCCACCATCACCGCGCGCATGGCGGGTTCGCGCCAGACCGATTCGTTGCTCTATGCGGTGCAAGCCAATGAAATTCTCCGCGGCGGTCGCACGGAAGCGGACACGCAGTACGTGCGAAAAAATGATGTGGGAGTGTTTTTATCCAGTCCGGGACTGCTGAACCTGGGCGGCATTCCCACCATTCCGGGCTTTCCCGCCATCGATATCCCGAAGGAATACCTCGCGATGCCCTTCAATCCGGGCTTTCAGGCCACCTGGGATATCATCACCATCGAGTTCAACCAGATTCCGCTGTTCCCCATCTACTTCCGCGTGAAGGGCCGCTACCTGGGTACGGGCGATGTGCAAACGCAGCGTGGCACGCTGAAGCAATGCGCCCACACCGTGATCACCATCGAGGCACGCTTCCCCAATCCCGAGGACCCGACCAACATTCTCAATCCGCTGCTGATCAATGAAAAGGCGGATTTCTGGTTTACGCGTCCCTACGGACTCGCGCTTATCGATGGATCCGAGGCGGTGTTCATTCTGCTGCGCGGCGGATTGCCGCTACAACGGAATTTCGCAAAGATGCGTCAGGAATTGACCGACATGAACATCGTGCAGCCGTCCCCGGTGTGTAGCTGGTAACGGCCGGTGTTCGACAGTGTGCGCAACGGCGCGGCGAGAACAACGTCGCGCCGTTCCGTATTTCAGTGCGTCACCGTGTTGGCCGTCGCACAGGGCAGCGGAGCCCGAAGAATGCTCAATCGCCGATCGGGCCGAAGTGTTTCTCGTACACCGAGGTCAGCACGATGCGATAGGCCGGGGAGTAATGGCGCATGAATCGCGGACTGTGATGCATCACCTCCACGCCGGAGGGATCGAGTCCGGCCTCGAAATGCTCGAATTCATCGGCTTTCCATGGCAGACGACCCTGCGTCGAGCATTCCAGCAAATGGTCCCAATGCTCCAGAAAGATCAGGGTGTCGGGCCGGAGTTGTTGCACGCTTTCCATCATCATGCTCACGATGGTGTCGGGAGTGAGGCCATCGCGCAATGCGGGTCGCAGATTGATGCGCAGCATCGCACCGTCGGGTCCGCAAACTTCCGTGACTTCCTCCGACTCGACATCGGGCATGCGCTCGATTTCCGATAGCAGCATTTCCAACGCCGCATCGCGGGAGACGATGATGTGACCCGGTCCGAAATGCTCCTGAAAAAGCGTCTTGTATAAATCCTGCACTTCGGCTTCGGGATACCGCTCGTGGTAGGCATGGGCGAAGCGAATCAGTGGATCGCTATCCACGCGCTGCCCATCGCCGCAAGCGACGATGAACAGGAGCAGAATGGGCATGTAGCGAATGGCGTGAGTCACGTGTCTCTCTCGTTGTGGCTGTGATACATTGATGCGGCACCTCTCATCGACGCTCCGCGGGCGGGGGGGGTGAACATCCTGTGGTTGAACGGGGATTCGTGTCCCGTGCCATTGCGGCATCCGTCGAATTTCATCGCGAGCGCTTTCGCGGCGTGGACGGACGCTTGCGGGCACGCTCTCCGCGGGCCAGCGGAACGGCCTGGCGGCCGCTTCTTACCTTGCATTTATAGCGCTGGTCGTGGTAATATACGGTTTGACTGGTTTTGTCAATCAATTCTGGATTCAACAGCCTCATGAAGCACATCATGTCAGCGCATCACGCGGCTTCGCGTCGCATGGGATGGGTGATGATTCTCATCCTGATTCTGTGCATGGGAACGGCACAGGCGCAGAAAAAGAAGTCCAAAAGCCCGGCACCGGCAAAGCAAAACGTCGTTGCGACGATTGGAAACTACTCGCTGACCCTCGATGAATATGAGCGGCAGTATATCCGGAACAACGGAGGCGAAACCGCCGCCGCGCGTTCCAGCATGGACGAACGGAAGGAGTTCCTGCAACTTCTCGTCAAGTACCGTCTGAAAGTACTCGAAGCCCGGGACAAGGGCTTCGACAAGGATCCCGAAATCGTCAAGGAATTGCAGGAATACCGCAACAATCTGGCCGAACCCTTTTTCGTCGAGCGCGCCCTGGCCGATGGCAAGGTGAAAGAACTCTACGACATGCAGAGGGACGAGGTGCGCGCCGCGCACATCCTGATTCGCATCACCAACGATACGCTCGGACGGCCCGACACGTTGACCGCCCTCGCGAAGGCCAACGACGTGCTCAAGCAAATCCGGGCCGGGGCCTCGTTCGAGGAGATGGCGGCGAAATATTCGGAGGATAAAGGCACAGCGGAGAACGGTGGCGATTTGCATTTCTTCACCGCGGGCATGACCGTGCCGAGCTTTGATAATGCTGTGTATTCGCTGAAAAATAGAGGCGACGTTCTTCCCACCCCTGTGCGCACCATGTTCGGCTATCACCTCGTGAAGTTGCTCGACCGTCGTCCCGCTCGCGGCGAGTTGCAGGTGAGCCACATCCTCGTGCGCATCCCGGTGGAGAATCCCACCGACACCTCCGCCGCCTTCGCGAAAATCAGCAGCATCGCCGATTCGCTCAAGAAGGGCGAGCGCTTCGCCGATCTGGCCATGCGCAACAGC
Source organism: Bacteroidota bacterium (assembly GCA_035914695.1). Lineage (GTDB taxonomy): Bacteria > Bacteroidota > Ignavibacteria > SZUA-365 > SZUA-365 > JAOSJT01. The sequence goes on from JAMIQH010000239.1 coordinate 12,954, forward strand.
GAGGATCCCACCTCGGGTGTGCGTGGCGGCGATCTCGGCTGGGTGGGTCGCAGGAAATTCGTGCCCGAATTTGAAATGGCCGCCTTCTCCATGAAGGAAGGCGACATCAGCGCTCCCGTCCGCACGCAATTCGGCTATCACATTATCTCCATCACGGGCGAGCGCCCGCCGAAGTCCTTCGAGGAAGCAAAGCAGGAAACCAAGGAATTGTACCGTCGCTACAGCTTCGACGAGGACAAAGCGCGTTTCCTCGACGGCATTTACGCCCGCTACGATATTCGCGTGGACGACGCGGTGTTGCAAAAACTGATCGCCTCGGTCGACACCACCGCCACGACCTCGGCGCCGGGCTGGTACAACAAGGTGGGCGACGCATTGAAGAAAGAGAAGCTCATCGTTCTGAAGGGCGCCAACGTGACCATCGACGACGCCATCCGCACCATCGAGAGGAATCAGGATTTGCAGTCAAAGCCGCTCAATCGCAGTTCGCTGCGGACGGTCGCCGAATTGATAGGCCGCAAGGAAGCGCTGCGCCTCGAAACCGCGGATTTGGAGACGCGTTATCCGGAATTCGGTTCGCTCATGCAGGAATATCAGGAAGGCGTGCTGCTGTTCCGTGCCGAGCAGGATGCGGTGTGGAATCAGGTGAAAGTGGAGGAAAGTGGTCTCCGGCCGTTCTGGCAGGCCCGCGCTTCCGAGTACCAATGGCCTGAGCGCGTGCGCTTCAGCGAAATCTTCGTGACCAGCGACAGCATGAGCCGCGTGATGCGTGACAGTCTGGATCGCGGTGTGCCTTTCGAGGAACTCGCCGCGCGCCACACGCAGCGCAGTGGCTTCGCCGCCAAGCAGGGCGATTGGGGCCTCACGGCCACCGACGCCAACGAACTCGCCACACGCGCGTCCAAACTGCAGGTGGGCGCGGTGGAAGGTCCGGTGAAGTATCAGTACGGCTTCTCCATTATCAAGGTCACCGGCAAGGACGTGGCCCGCGAGAAAACATTCGAAGAAGCGCAGTCCGAAATCTCCAGCAAGTATCAGGAGCATGAGAGCAAGCGCATGGAGAATGAATGGATCGACGGGCTGCGGAAAAAATTCGGCGTGACGCTCAACGAGGCACTGCTGGAACAAGCGTTCAGCACGCTTGCCCGCTAAGGATCCGTCCCGCATCATGATCAGTGTATCAACGCAGGGGAAAGGCATGTCTCCCACGAACAGGATTGCCCTGCTGGCCACGCTTGTGGCCAGCATTGTGGCATACGGTTGCTCGAGCGTTCCGGAGGACGTCCTCGCCACCATCGGCGGCGATTCGCTGCGTGTTGCCGAATACGAGCGCATGTTTCTGCGCACACGCCTCGGCCCTCCGAAGGTGGACAGCGAGAAGCCCGATTTTCTGGAAACGCTTGTCGATTTTCATGTCAAGCAAAAGGAAGCCGAAGCGCGCGGCTATCACAACGAGCCGGCGTTCCAGCAGGAGTATCAGCAGTATCGCAACGATCTCGCGGTGAATTTTCTCTACGAGCGCGACTTCATCGAACCTGCCGTGCGCACGCTGTTTGATCGCCGGCAAGAGGAAATCAAGCTGCAGCAATTGCTGGTGAAATGGGTTCCCGGCGAAGGTGGCGATGGTGTGGACACCATTCAGACCTATGAAAAAGCCCGCGTCATACAGGCGATCGTCAACGCGCATCCCGAGGACTTCGATTCGCTGGTGATGGAATTCAGCGACGACGGTGGCAAGAGCCGCACGCGCGGTTTCATCGGTTGGTTTATCGCGGGCACGAGTTTTCCCCAACTCGACGACATGATGTATGCGCTGCCGCAGGGTGGCATCACTCCGCATCTGTTGCGCACGGTGTTCGGCTATCACCTCTTCCGTGTGATGGATCGCAAACCCGCGCGCCTGCGCTTGCGTCCGGCGCATATCCTGCACCGCCTCGATCTGGACAATCCCAACGACACCACCGCGGCATTCGAACATCTCTCGCGCATACTCGACACGCTGCAGCAGGGCCTCGCGGGCTTTGGCGAACTGGCCCAGCGCAATTCGCAGGACAGCAGCACCGCGGCCATCGGCGGCGATCTCGGATGGATGAATCGCGGGACCAACATCGAACCGCATTTTGAGGAAGCCATTTTCTCCCTCAACGTGGGCGAGGTGTCGCGACCCATTCGCACGCCGTATGCCATGCATCTGGTGAAAATTCTCGCCGAGGAACCCGCGCTACCCTTCGCGGAGCAGCGGGAGAATCTGCGACGCGTGTACCGCAAGGAGCGCTTCAACACGGATTTCCTGAACTACTTCGCGCGACTGCGCACAGAGAACAACTTCACCGTGCAACGCAACGTGGTGGACCGGATCATCTCGCGCATGACGGCGGATATGACCACATCCACTCCCGGCTGGGATCAGCGATTGACACAGGACGATCGCGCGGCGTATTTGCTACGCACCGATGTCGGACCGATTTCCGTGGACGTCGCGGTGTCCTTCATGAAAAAGGAAAGCACCGTGCAAATGCGGCCGTTCACCGTGGCCATGTTCGATACCGTTGCCATGATGCTCGCCGATCAGCAACTGGCGTTGGCACGGTGCGCGAATTTCGAGAACGACGTGCCGGAGTTCCGGCGTTTGCTCGACGAGTATCGCGCCACCGCGCTGGTGACGCGTCTCGAAGAAGAGGCGGTATGGAAGGCCATTGACATTCCCGAGGCCGAAGTGATGGATTGGTGGAAGCGGAACAGCGACGCCTTCGTGCTGCCCGCGCGTGTGCGCTTCGCCGAGATTTACACCTACACGCAGCGCATGGCCGATATTTACCTCGACAGTCTTCGCAGCGGCAAGGACTTCCTGGAGATGGCCGGTCGCTACACACAGCGTCCGGGCTATTTCCAGCGCAAGGGTGTGTGGGATTTCGTGGATGTGAATGCCAACGATCTTTCACGCGCCGCCCATGAGAACGAGGTGGGGGCGATCGTGGGGCCCATTCAATACCAGACGGGTTTCTCCGTGATCAAGGTGCTCGACAAGCACCCCGCGCGGGAAATGACCTGGGACGAGGCCAAGCCCTCCGCCACCGCGCGTCTGAAAGAAATCCGCGCCGCCGAATACCGCCAGCAATGGGTTGCCACGCTGCGCGACAAATTTGGCGTGGAGCTGTATCCCGAGCATCTCGACAACGCGTTCCCTCCCGTACCCGAGGGGAAGTGATTTCACCTTGCGGCGCATTGTCCGCACTCCGTATTGTGCATTTTTTTGGATAACTCCATGCGTGCCATTTTCCTCGTCCTCGCGTTCTTCTTCTCCGCCACGCTTTGTGCGCAGGACGCGCGCGTGCTTGACCGCATCGTTGCCGTGATCGGCGACGAAATCATCACCGAATCCGAGTTGCAACTGCAACTTCTGCAAGCCGGTGCACGTGGTACGGATGATGCGTCGTTGCGCACCCGCATTCTCGATGCGATGATGAGCGACAAGCTTGTGCTCGCGCAGGCGGTGCTCGACAGTGTGGAGATTCCACAGGAGGAAGTCACACGCCGTCTCGAACAGCAGGTGAAGATGTTGGCCCGTCGCTACGGCTCCGAGCAGAAACTCGAGCAGGCGGCTGGCATGAGCATTGCGCAGATGAAGCGCGAATTTCGCGAGGACATCCGCAAGCGCCTCATGATCGAGATGATTCAGCAGCAGAAGTTCGGCGTGGTGGAAGTCACCCATCGCGAGGTGGTGGAATTTTTCCAGACCTATGCCGACAGTCTTCCTCCCGTGCCCGAGCAAGTCGAACTGCGGCAAATCGCCATGTTCCCCCGCGTCACCGATGCCTTCCGCGAGGCAGCCCGTGGCAAGGCGCGAAAACTGCTCGATTCCTTGAAGGGCGGGGCCGACTTCGCCGAGCTGGCCAAACGTTACAGCGACGATGTGGGCAGCGCGCGCAATGGCGGCAGTCTGGGACTTGCACGTCGCGGTGTGTTTGTGAAGGAGTTCGAGGAAGCGGCCTTCAATCTCGAGGTGGGGCAGCTCTCCGAGGTGGTGGAAACGCAGTTCGGTTTTCACATCATCAAGCTGGCCGAGCGCAAGGGCGAAGCCATCGTGCCGCTGCACATTTTGATCAAAGTGCAGAAAACCGGTGAGAGCGATCAGTCCGTGATTGATTCGCTGAACGTCTTGCGCCAGCGCATACTCGACGGCGCTTCCTTTGAGGAATTGGCCCTCCGGTATTCCGAGGACGAGGATTCGCGCAAGAGCGGCGGTTCGCTGGGCGTGGTTGAAGTGGAAAAGCTGACGGATGAAATGAAACTGGTGCAGCAGAATTTGCGCGAGGGTGAAATTTCGGCGCCGGTGAAAATCACCATGGAGCGCGATTACGCCTACGCCATCGTGCAGTTGCAGCGCCGCATCGCGCAGCATCCGGCGACGCTGGAGGGGGATTATCAGAGCATTGTGGGTTTGGCCCGCATGTACAAGACGAATCGCCTGTACAGCGAATGGCTCGCGTCGATACGGAAGAACGTGTACTGGAAAGTCAATAGCTGAGGTCCCGCGTCGTGCGCGTGCGCAGCTCCACAGGGGCGAAGACACGCCGATCGAAGAAACGCGCGTTGCATCGTCCGGTCGTGGAATGATTCCCGCGCGCGGGACGTTGCATCCTGAACCGTTGAGAACGCATAATCTGTAGGTGCCACGATCGACCTGACGTTTGAAGAATTTGATTTGCCGAATGGCCTGCACGTCATCCTGCACAGGGACGGCTCCATTCCCCTTGTCGCCGTGAATCTCTGGTATCATGTGGGATCGAAGAACGAGCACGAGGGCGAATCGGGCTTCGCGCATTTGTTCGAGCACATGATGTTTCAGGGCTCGGAGAACGTACCCGCCAACATGCATTTCCAGCATGTGCAAAGCGCGGGAGGCACGCTCAACGCCTCCACATCCTTCGATCGTACGAATTACTACGAAACACTTCCCGCGCATCAGCTCGAACTCGGCTTGTGGCTGGAGGCCGATCGCATGCGCGCACTGGCGGTGACGGAGGAGAATCTCGAAAACCAGCGCGATGTGGTGATCGAGGAACGGCGCTCGCGCTACGACAATCAGCCCTACGGCACCATGCTGATCGAGCTGTTCGCCCGCGCTTACAAATTGCAGCCCTACAAGCATCCCACCATCGGTTCCATTGCCGACATTCGCGCCGCCACACTCGAGCACGTGCGGGCCTTTCACCGCATGTATTATCAACCGCGCAACGCCACCCTGTGCCTGGCGGGGGACTTCGACAGCAACGAGGCCTTCCGTCTCGTGGACAGGTACTTCGGCGACATTGTCGGCGACGATGTGGAGCTGTACAGGCCCTTCGTACACGAACCTCCGCAGAGCACGCAAATCCGTGATTACGTGTACGACAGCATTCCCCTGCCCGCATTGATGTTGGGCATGCATATTCCGGATATGAACCATCGGGATTTCCTGCCGCTGGACGTGCTGTCGCAGATCCTCACCTCGGGCGAGAGTTCGCGTTTGCATCGCTCCTTCGTGTACGAAGCGCGCGTGGCGCAATCCATTGTTTCCTACGCCTTCGATCTGGAAATGCCTGGATTGTTTCTCTTCCGCCTGATCGCACAGCAGGGCAAGTCGCCCGACATGCTCGAAACCATGCTCTGGCGTGAACTCGACGATGTGCGGCGCAATGGTGTGACGGAACGTGAATTGGAAAAGGCCAAGAACCGCATGGAGTCGAGCTTCGTGCACTCCATCACCTCGCTGCAGTCCCGCGCCGACATGCTCAACACGTTTCGCGTGCTCTCGCGCGACGCGTCGTTGATCAACCGACAGCTCGAACATATTCGCGCGGTGACACTCGAAGACGTGCAACGCGTTGCTTCGACCTATCTCACCGAAAACAACACGACCTGTCTGTACTATTTGCCCTATCCGAAGCACCAATCCCGGGAGGGCGTATGAGTACGCAGCATGGAAGAGACGTGAAGCTTCCGCCCGCGCCGGGTGTGCCGAAGGATGTGACCTTCCCGGATTATCACGAGCAGGTGCTGGGCAACGGTATGCGCGTTCTGGTGCATGCGCAGCGCACGCTGCCATTGGTGAACATGAATCTCGTGTTCCGTGGAGGTTCCAGCCACGACAGCGCGCTGGCCGGCCTCGCCTCCATGACGGGTGAGATGCTGATCAAAGGCACATCCACGCGTGGCGCGCAGGATATCGTCGAGTCCATCGAAGGCCGCGGCGGCAGTATCGGCAGTGGCGCGGGCTGGGACAGCATGTCCATAGGCATTACGCATCTGAGTCGACACACCGCGCATGCCATGGATGTGCTGGCGGATGTGGCGCGGCAGCCGGCGTTTCACGAGGAAGAGTTGCAGCGCATGCGCGAGCAGCGTTTGGCGGATATTCTCCAGGAAAAATCCAGCCCCGGCGTGCTGGCGTGGCAGCGCTTCTGCGCGGCGCTGTACGGCGGGCATCCCTACGGTGTGCCGCAGGACGGTGACGAGCGCAGCGTGGAGCGTATGACGGTGGACGATCTCCGGCGCGTGCATGCCGAGCGCTTTTTCCCCGGCAACGCATTTCTTCTGGTTGTGGGCGATGCGGATCCGGATGCCTTGCTGCGTCTGGCGGAGCAGCACTTTGGCGACTGGTCCGCGCGCGATGCGGTCATCGGTGACGATGCGCCTCCCACCGCGGCCGAGGAACGCGTAGTGCAGGTCGTGGATCGGCCGAATGCCGTGCAAACCTCCGTGGTGGTGGGGCATGGCGGCATCAGCCGCACCAGCGAGGATTACATTGCCGTGTCGGTGATGAACACGTTGTTCGGCGGATATTTCGGCTCGCGGCTCAATCTGAATTTACGCGAAGACAAGGGCTACACCTACGGCGCGCATGCGCGCTTCGATGCGCGGCGTCACGCCGGTCCCTTCGCGGCGGGTGCCGAGGTGCGCAGCGAGATCACCGATCTCGCCATCGAGGAAATTCTTCGTGAGATGCATCGGCTGCGCGAAGAGCCAGTGTTGCCCGAGGAATTGGAGCACGTGCAACGCTATGTCACCGGAAGCTTCCCGCTACAGATCGAAACGCCCACACAAGTGGCGCAGCGCATCATTTCCATCGAATTGTACGGACTCGGTAAAACCTGGTACAATCGCTTCAACAGTTCCGTGATGGCACTGACGCCGGAGCGGATACAGGAAAGCGCGCAACGCTATCTGCATCCCGACACCGCCGCCATTGTGGTGTCGGGTCGCGGCCAGCAATTGCGCAACACTCTCGAGCGTTTCGGCGCGGTGCAGGTGTACGACACCGACGGCGCCATCATCCCCGACGTTTCACCTCTGGCACAGGATTTATGACAGCTCAACCGAAATATCAGGACGACGTACAGGCCGTGGCGGCGCTCAGTGAAACGCATGCCCGGCTCAAGAAGGAAATCGGCAAGGTGATTATCGGACAGGAGGCAATCGTCGAGCAATTGCTCACGGCCCTGCTGGCCAAAGGCCACTGTCTGTTGGTGGGAGTGCCGGGTCTGGCGAAAACCCTGCTCATCAAAACGCTGGCCGAAGTCATCGACCTGTCCTTCAGCCGCATACAGTTCACGCCCGATCTCATGCCGAGCGACATCACCGGAACGGAAATCATCGAGGACGACCGCAGCACGGGCAGCAAGGCCTTCCGTTTCGTGAAAGGTCCCATTTTTGCAAATATCGTCCTTGCCGACGAAATCAACCGTACTCCTCCGAAAACACAAAGCGCGTTGCTGGAGGCCATGCAGGAGTACAACGTCACCGCGGCTGGCACGCGCTACGTGTTGCAGGAACCCTTCTTCGTGCTTGCCACGCAGAATCCCATCGAGCAGGAGGGAACCTATCCCTTGCCCGAAGCCCAGCTCGATCGCTTCATGTTCAACCTCTGGCTCGATTACCCCTCACGCCAGGAGGAGGAACGCATTGTGAAGCAAACCACCAGTCCGCTCACCGCTTCGCTCTCGACGGTGCTTACCGGCGAGGATGTGGTGTATTTCCAGGATCTGGTGCGTCGTGTGCCGGTGGCGGATCATGTCATTTCCTACGCTGTGGGACTGGTGACGCGCACGCGCCCCACCGAAGAGGGCGCGCCGCAATTCATCAAGGATTGGATTCGCTGGGGTGCCGGTCCGCGTGCCTCGCAGTACCTGATTCTCGGCGCCAAGACGCGCGCCATTCTCGCCGGCCGCGCCATGCCCGATGTGGATGACGTGAAAGCCGTGGCCCGTCCCGTGCTGCGCCATCGCATCGTGCAAAACTTCAACGCCGAAGCCGAAGGCGTGACAACAATTCAGATTATCGATCGACTGCTCCAGGAAGGCTGACAAGGAGGTCGCATGCGTCGCTTCGCTTTCGTGTATGTGAGTGTGGCCCTGCTGTTCGTGGCGGGTATGTCCGCTCATGCGCAGCAGCGGCATTGGGTGTTTTTTACCGACAGAGGCACGGCCAGCGGTATGGACGCGCCTCCTCCGGCAGCGTACATCGGCGCGTTGGAACGTGCCGGAGCGGTGACGCATGTGCGTTCGCGGTGGTTCAACGCCGTGAGTGTCTCCGCCGACCACAACGCGCTCGCGGCCATACGCGCATTGCCCTTTGTTTCTTCGGTGGAATCGGTACGACGCTATCGTCTGCCGAAGGTGGAAGCCGCCCCGGCCTTGCCCAAGGCACGGACGACGCAAGGGTATGGACTTGACTATGGTTTTTCACTCGAACAGGTGGAAATGATCAACGTGCCGCGCGTGCACGACATCTGGATCGACGGTACGGACATCATGGTGGGCATGTTGGATAATGGCTACCGCTGGCGCGGTCACGAGGCCTTTGCGATGAGCAACATCGTGGCAGAGCTGGATGTGATCAACGGCGATTCGCTCACGGAAAACGAAGCCGGTGATCCCGCCGGACAGGACAGTCACGGCACGCTCACCTTCTCGGCGCTGGGTGGCTTCAAGCAGGGGCAGCTCATCGGTCCGGCGTTCAATGCGGCATTCTTGTTGGCGAAAACCGAAGTCAACGGTTCGGAGACGCAGATCGAGGAGGATTACTGGGTGGAAGGTCTGGAATGGCTGGAATCGCGGGGCGCGCGCATCGTCAGCGCTTCGCTGGGCTATCTGGACTGGGACGACGGCACCATGTACAGTTGGGAGAGCGGCGATCTGGACGGTCGCACGGCAGTCACCACCAGGGCGGCCGTCGAGGCGGCGAAGCGCGGCATTCTGCTCGTGACAGCCATGGGCAACGAAGGAAGCGCGACCGGGACGATCATCGCGCCGGCCGATGCCGATTCCGTGATTTCCGTTGGCGCTGTAACGTATCAGGGCGGTGTCGCGGGATTCAGCTCCAGCGGGCCCACCAGCGACAATCGCATCAAACCCGACATCTGCGCTCCCGGCGTGCAGGTGTACAGCGCCAGCCGTTACGGAGGCAATTCCTATGAACGCAGCAACGGCACGTCGCTGGCCACGCCACTGGCTGCTGGCGTCGCGGCGCTTGTACGTTCGGCGCGTCCGGAACTCACGCCCGTGCAGGTGCGCGATGCGCTTCGCGCCACCGCCGACAACACGGCACAGCCCGACAATCGTCGCGGTTGGGGACTGATCGACGCATGGGATGCCGTGCTGTATCACGGCATGGTGATCAGCACGAATCCGAAGATTTTTTATGCGGGTGGTGCCAGCACCATCATGGCCTGGGTTGTTTCGCCACATGCCATCAATGGCGCCGTCACGCTCTCGTACAATGCAGGCGGCAGCAGGGGAACGGTGACCATGACGCGCGTCGCCCCGCACAGTGCCGAGGGACTCGGCTCCGGCTCCGGACTGTACTCCGGCGAGGTGCCGGCATTCCAGCAGGGCACCGTCGTGGAGTTTTCCATTGCCGCTACGGACAGTCGCGAAACGCGCACCTCACCGTACGGTGCGCCCGCGCGCAACCATCGCTTCACTGTGGGCGAGAGCCGCACGCTGGGCGCCGAGGGCATGCTGCCCGCAAACTTCTCGCTCGAGCAGAGTTTCCCGAATCCAACGCACACCGTTGACGGCACGCAGGTCACCATCCGTTACGGCGTTCCCATGCCCGGCGCGCGGGTCACCCTCATGCTGCACGATGCGCTTGGCCGCGCGGTGCGCACCATCGCCACCGGCGAAAAAAGCGCGGGCACGTACAGCGCCGTGATCAATGTGGCGGATATGGCGACCGGTGCGTACTACTACAGTCTTTCCTCCGGCGATACGCGCATCTATAGGCGCATACTGATCGTGAGGTGATGCCTTCGGTATGAACATGATTCTGGCATTCTCCTCCATCGCGCTTTCCTTCTCGGCCAGCGTGCTGCTGTTGCTCGCGCTCATCCTCGTGGCTGTGGCGGTGAGTTGGTGGACGTATCGACGCACTGTCCCCGACATCACACCGCGGCGCAAGGCCTTGCTGATCACGCTGCGCTCGCTGGCGCTGGCGGTGTTGTTGTTTCTGCTCTTCGAACCCGTGCTCAACCTCCAGCACAGCGAGGTGCTGCCTCCACGCGTGGCGGTAGTGGTGGACGATTCGCGCAGCATGACGGTGGAAGACGCCGGTGTGCAACGTGCGGCGAAGTTGCGGGAGTTTATCGCGTCTTCGGCCTACACGTCTCTCGCGGGTGAGGGCGAGTTGAAGCCGTATCTCTTTGCGGGCAAGCTGTTTCCCATGCAGGCGCTCACTCCCGATTCGCTCGCGTTCAACGGCGCGGAGACGGACATCAGCCGTGCGTTGCAGGGCGCGTACGACGACAATGTGAATGGCAATCTCGCGGCTGTGGTGTTGGTGACCGACGGTGTGTACACCAGCGGAAAAAATCCCCTGTACGCGGCGCGTGCGCTTGGAGTGCCGGTTCACGTGTTGGCCGTGGGCGATTCCACGGAGAAAAAGGATGTGCTGGTCAGCCGCGTGCTCGCCAATTCCATCGCCTACGTCGAGAGCAGCATACCGGTGGACGCCACCATTCGCAGTGCCGGGTATGAGAGCGGACGCGCGCGCGTAACGCTGCTCGAAGGCGGCAACACTGTGGGGAGCGCGGCGGTGGATCTGCGCCCCGGTGTGAACGAGTATCCGCTGTCCTTTTCCTGGGAGCCGCGTGGCGAAGGCGTGAAAAAATTGACCGTGCGTGTAGAAGCCCTGCCCGGCGAGCTCACCGCGGCGAACAACAGCAAGACCATGTACGTGAAGGTGCTGAAAAGCCGCATGAACATCGTCCTGCTTGCTGCCGCACCCGGTCCCGATGTTTCGCTGGTGCAGCGAGAGCTGCGCAAAGACAAAAACATCGCCACCGCGCTCTTTGTCCAGAAAGCCGCGGGCGCGTGGTACGACAAGCGCCCGACACAGGAGCAGCTCGCGGCGGCCGACTGCATCATACTCATCGGTTTCCCGGTGGCGCAGGAGGATATGCCCGTGCTGCGCGCCGTGGCGGACGCGGCAGAGAAACGCGCCGTGCCCGTGATGCACATTCCATCGCGCGCCACAAACTTCACCCTGCTCAAACAGGGTCTCGATGCCCTGCTGCCCTACGATGTGCTCAAGACGCGCAACGAGGAGGTGGAAGTATTTTTTGTGCCGGGCGCGGAGGCGCGGCTCAATCCCGTGATGTCCACCGGCATCGCCGCCGAAGTGTGGGGCAAATTGCCTCCGTTGTTCAAAACCGAAAGCAGCTTCAAAGCACGCGCGGGCGCACAGGTGCTGGGCACCATGAGTTTGAATTCCATCACCTTCAACGAACCACTGCTCCTGCAGCGTCGTGTGGGTCGTGGCAAAATGATTGCATGGACGGGCTACGGCCTCTGGCGCTGGCAGCTCGCCTTCGATGTGGCGCAGGGGAGTGTGCCGGAAATGCTGCTTTCGAACAGCATCCGCTGGCTCACCACGCGCGATGACGACAAACGCGTACGCATCCGTCCCGCGCGCGAGTTTTTCGACAGCGGCGAGAATGTGGAATTGCTTGCGCAGGTGTACAACGAGAGCTACGAGCCCGTGGACAATGCCACGGTGACCGTGAAGGTGCGCCAGGCGGAGGACGAACGCGAACTGGTGCTGTCGCCGCAGGGATCGGGTCGCTACATCGGCAGTCTCGATCTCGGCCGGGAGGGCGATTACTCCTACAGCGGCGTGGCCGCGCTCGACGGCAAGGAATTGGGGAGCGACAATGGGCGCTTCAGTGTGGGTGAACTGAACATCGAATTTCAGGATACCCGCATGAACAACATCCTTCTCCGGCAAATCGCCGCAAGCACAGGCGGCAGCTATCTCACGTTGGACGAAGCATCGTCGCTGCCCGCGCTTGTGGGAGAGCACGAACGTTTCGCGCCCACCGAGCGCGCGAGAAAAGAGGACGTGCAACTCTGGAACCTTCTCTGGTTGCTCGGCGCGGCCATCGTCCTCTTCGCCACAGAGTGGTACATCAGGAAGCAGGCGGGCCTGGTCTGATCGCGGCGCGTTGATGTTGCTCCGACAGCGGAGACGGAACGCGCTGCACCCTCATCCCGCTACGCAGCTCATGCGCCACTCCGCCACGCGACGTGCCCGAGCGGGAGTTCCAGACCATGCGTTCGCAACAGAGTTTCATCCAATAAAAGATGTGGGGCAGGACCGTCGGCCATAATCCGCCGGTGCAGCAGCAATACGCGCGAGCAGGTGTCGAGGGCGAAATCCAGATCGTGCGTGGCGAGCAGCATGGTATCGTCGTGGCGATCATTGATCCACCGGATCAGCGCGCGACGGCTGCGCGGATCGAGGTTGCTCGTGGGTTCGTCCATGAGCAGGATGGATGGCCGCATGGCCAGCACTCCGGCGATAGCCGCGAGACGGCGCTCACCGAAGCTGAGGTGGAAGGGACTCCGCGTGCCGCTGGCCCGCAGTCCCACGGCATCCAGGGCCATACGCACGCGCTCGTCAACCTCTTCGGTCGATAAGCCAAGCGCGCGAGGACCGAAGGCCACATCTTCGGCGATGGTTGGCGCGAACAGTTGATCGTCGGGATTCTGAAACACCAGACCCACCCGCGAGCGCAGGACGTGCTGCGTCGCTTCACTCCGCGCAACGCCTTCGATACTCAGCTCGCCGCTGAATCCTTGCACTCCCGCCACGGCGCGCAGCAACGTGCTTTTTCCCGCGCCATTGGGACCGACCAGCGCCACCCGCTCGCCGTGCGCGATGGAAAATGTCACGTCTGCGAGCACCTCCGGTCCATCGGGATATGCGCTGCGCAGGCCGTGGCAATGAATGGCCGCCGGAGTCGCGTCTTCTCTTCCCGCAGTCACCATAGCAGGACTCCCGAGCAGAGAGCGACCGCAATGATCAGGAGCGAAGTATCCATTAAATGCCACGACGGCGCGGTATCGCAGGGAATATTCCCGTCGAATCCCCGCAGCAGCATGGCGTCGCCCAGGCGGTCGCCACGGCGCACCGCGCGCAGCAGCAAGGTGGTGGCCATGCTGCGCGCCACGAACAGCCGTAGGGGTACGCCGAGCGCGACTGAACGCGCCCGCACCGCGTCGCGCATGCGAAGCGCTTCGCCACCAAAGAGCACGACGTAACGTTCGCTGAGCCAGAGTACGGAAGGCAGCACCGCCGGTATGCGCAGCGCTTGCAACACCGGCACCAGTGCACGCAGGGGAACAGCGAGTCCGAACAGCAGCGAAGCAGCGGCGATCATGAGCATGCGTCCGGTCAGCACCGCCGCCTCCGTCAACGCAGGAGAGTCGACGCCGCGCAGGATGAGTACCGAGATGCCAATGCCCACGGACATCGGCAACACAAGCAGCAGACGCTTGAGGAGTCGATTGTGCAGTTTCAACGCTGCAGCCGCGCCGATCATCGTGCCCGCAAACAGAAGCATGCGGGCATCGAATGCGGCCGTGCTTATGGTCGCAACCGTGCAAATCAAGGCGAAGCCCGCGGCGAGCGGATGCGGCGCGGCTGTGTCGGGAGATGGCTGCTCCCCGAAGCTCATCGCTGTCATCCTCCTGTCGATGTCAGATGCAAGCCACCGTGCTTGACGCCCTTCACGGAAATGATGCCGTCGGCGAAAGACTTGATGTCGCCCGCGCGCCCATGCAGGAGAATGACCTCGAGGCAGTTGTCGTGGTCGAGATGCACGTGGGTGGTGGAAATGATTGATCCGTGATGATCGTGCTGCAGCGCGTTGAGCGTTTCGGAAATGGCCGTTTTGTGATGATCGTACAACACACTGAGCACGCCGGCCACGACGCCATCATTGTCGATATCGTCCTGCACCAACTCGCGTCGAATCATATCGCGAATCGCTTCGCTGCGCGAAGTGTAGCCCTTGTGCTTGATGTGCTCGTCGAATTCCTGTATCAGATCTTCGGGGAGCGAAACACCGAAGCGTGAAATGTTCATGTCGACCTCGTCGCTGTTTCTCCCAAGATACGGCGGTGGAGTATTTCTGGCGAATGCGAGGCCGGGTATGCCGCCTCGCCACGGCGAGTCCCAGACCTGAGTCCGTCCACCAGCGCTTGCGCCGGTTTGGAACGTGCATGACTGAGCTTCGTCACCCTGAGCGCAGCGCCGAGCACGAGTATTCGGGATGGCACTAGGTCTGCTCGGCGGGGAGGAGTTGCGCCATCGAGGTGTAATAATGACCGCGCTGCGCTGAGCGACGAGCCCGCGTGACCAATCTAGCAAGTTGCACGTTATACGCTCGGGCTCGGAGTCGAAGCGTCATGTGCAGCTCGAAGATCCGCCATGGGGGGAGCAGCGCCGAGCACCCAGTGATCAACCGACTCAGAGTGTCAGGAAAAATATCAGGGAGAGGAAAGCTCCGGTGCCGAGCAAAAGCGCGTTGTCATAGCTATTCTTCTCGTCCAGAAAGGCATACGTGCTCGCCAGCAACAACGCGAGAAAGGCACCACTTTTCAAGGTTTTTCCTGAACTGACACGACTGTATCGCAGCGTGGAAATGGAGTCGCAGGGAATAACAAGCGAAGGGTCGCCTTGCGGAATGCCGGCAAGCAGTGATCGGGGATGCATGACAATGGAGGCGGGTTTCCCCCGCTCCATGGTGAAATACCATCTCCCTCGTCGCGCAAGGATACGCGCGCCATCGATGGTGCGCACCGTGATATCCGCCTCGTACAGCAGGCGGCGCATGGAGCGAAACGGCACGGCGATGCGACCGGTGGTACGCCCGACGGCAGCGGCGCAGCGTGCCTCGCCTTCGAGGTATCGATCGTCCGATCGATGCGAAACCACTACGGCATCGGGTTCGGTGATGTATTCCAAACTGTCCGTGTACACATGCACTCGCGCATCCCATACCTCGTCGGGGGCCCGAAGCCACAGTTGGGTTTGCATCGCATCGAGTTCCACGGTGTGCGCGCACGCACTCAGGCAGAAAAGCAACAAGCAGAGCACGCATCCGAGAGTGTGAAGGTCGCGACGTGACATGGCATGCTCCTGAAGTTGGGTGATACGCTCATGAGCAACGTCGCAAACAGTCCGTCGCTGCCTGTCACGGGCTTGTCAACAACGTGTCATTTTCGACAGGAAGGATCTCGCCACGGAGGTGATGGTAGAAATGAAAACGAGGAGCCGTTGCTTGGCTCCTCGTTCGGGTTGGAAATGTTGCTCGTTTTATATGGGTCAGAACGCGCCGAATTTCAGCGTCAGCGAGCCGCTCGGACCGGAAAGATCCTTGTTGTCGAGTCCGACAATCTCGTCCAGTCCACTCACATAGCGATAGCTGCCGCCCGCGGCGATGCGGAACCAGGTGGTGATATTCATCTCCACATTCAGACTCGGTTCGAGCACGAATACCGCGTCCACCGGACCATAGCGGCGACCATCCGGACCATCGTCGTCCAGAACGTTGTCGTACCAGTCGTCGCGATGCTCCACACCACCGGCGCCCACCAGCAATTGCACGGTGCCGTGTACCAGCTTGGTGGGAGCCACGGTGAACTCGGTCACGAAACCGCCATAGGCGAAGTTCACGTACAGCGGCTCGCTGAAGCGGCTGTACATCGCTTCGGCCTCGGCACTCGCGCGCACATTGGTCACCAGACCGTACCCTCCCACTCCCAACATCAGCTTGTGGTCGATCAGCCAGCCACCGTAGCCGCCCATCATCATGGCCATTTCCTCGCGCACCGGAGTGAATTTCATGACCACGGCGCCGTAGCCGCCATGGTCGATGGGCGCGTCGAACAGGGTTTCCTGTTGCTGCGCCTGCGCGATGTGCATAGTGACAAACATGAGCACGGCGGCGAGGGAAGAAATCAATCCGCGGAACATCGAGAATCTCCAAACAGGTGAATAAGCGCGTACCCTTTGCGCGGGCACATGTTCCTTACTACGGAAGGCCGTACGCGATGTTGCGGCGCGTCCACCACCCGCACGCGCCCGAGGTGGAACGAGCGGCGGGAAACAACATTCTTTCGCGCCTTTCTCGGATATCTCTCGCATGGAATTTGTAACTTCCAAGCAAAGCGCATCGTGTACGGGCAGGAGCATTCATGATCGAAAAGATCGTGCATTATCTGAATCTCGACAGCGATCTCGAGGACTATGATCGCATTCACGAGACCATCACGCGGGATGTGATATTCAAAGGAACCAATCTCTGGATCCTCGTCTTCGCGATACTCGTGGCCTCGGTGGGATTGAACATGAACTCCACCGCGGTGATCATCGGCGCCATGCTCATCTCACCATTGATGGGACCGATCAACGGCATGGGGTACAGCGTGGCCACGTACAACTTTCCCCTGCTGCGCATCGCGGTGAAGAACTTCACCTTCGCCGTCGGCGCCAGTCTGCTGGCGTCCACCGCGTATTTCGCCATCAGTCCCGTGTCCACCGCGCATTCGGAGTTGCTGGCCCGCACCAGCCCCACCATTTACGATGTGCTCATCGCGCTGTTCGGTGGACTCGCGGGCATTGTCGCCATCAGCAGCAAGAGCAAGGGCAATGTCATTCCCGGCGTGGCAATCGCCACTGCGCTCATGCCGCCGCTGTGTACCGCGGGCTATGGTCTGGCCACGGCGCAGTGGAACTTTTTCTTCGGAGCATTCTATCTCTTTACGATCAACACGGTGTTCATCGCGCTGTCGTCGGTGGTGATTTCCCAAATCCTGAAATTCCCCATTCGCACATTGCGCGATGAGGCGCACAAGACACGGGTGAATCGCTGGATCTCCATTGTCATCATCATCACCATCACGCCGAGCGTGTACTTCGGCTACGGGCTTGTGCAGGAGGAGCGCTTCAGTAGCAACGCCGCGCAGTTCATCAGCGCTGTCGGCCTTTACGAAGGCAACTATCTGCTGCATTCTGAAATGCAGCCGCGAAAAGGGCGCATCACGCTCGTGTACGCGGGCAATACTCTCGATTCGTTGCAAAAGACGCAGATCAAGCTTCGTGCGCGGGAATTCGGACTCGCGGACGCCGAAATTCACGTGCGGCAGGGCATTGCCTTCGGTGCGATGTCGGGAACGATGAACGAAAAGGATCAACTCACGAGCGAGATCAACCGTCTGACCCTCTTGCTGCGCGATAACAGCCGTCGCGCCGACAGCAGCGCGCAACGCCTGCGCATCGGCAGACAGCTCCTGCGCGAGATCACACCGATGGAGCCGCGCATCACCGCATGCGTTTACGCGGAAGCCCCCATTTTTACCGACGATGGCAGCATGACGGAGAAGAGGCCGCTTGTGGTGTTTGGCGTGCAGCGCTTGCCGTCCGCGTCTGAGAGGCGAAACGTGGAGGAGTGGCTCCGCTCGCGTCTCGAACAGGACTCCACACTGGTGTATTGGGACGCCACGTGGCCGCGTTAGTAGTACACGCATTGCCAGGTTTCAGGCCGCTGCTGCTGCCGGTGCTCTTCTTGTTGTGTCTCAGCGAAGCCGCGGCGAAGTATCCCGTGATCAGCCCGGAACATTAATTGGAGAATTTCTCAAATACAGGAACACGTTGCGCGGGCCGACCGCGCATGACCGCCATTCGGCGAATATCGAGAACCTGCTGAAAGCACGTGCTGCCGAGATCACGGAAGGACGAGGATCGAGAGCGCGTGTTGTGTTGAATGGCGAAAAGGCCGTGTTTCATCGCCCCCACCCGGAGCGAATTACCGACCGGGGACAGGTTGTGTCTGTAAGACGCTTCCTGGAGAACGCGGGAGTGGGTCCGGAAGCAGCAGGAGCACACCCTGAAGCAGCAGGAGCCGACCGTTGAGAGCGGGAAGTTGGGATGATCCTTCGTGAAGAAAGGATGCACAAGAGAAGAACGACACAGCAGGCAATCAGGACCTGATTTCGCCATTGCAGCACCCGAGACACGAGAAGGAAGCACAATTTCCTCCTCGCTGCGGAAGGCTCATTGAATCGCGAAACGTGACAACACCCTCCCGTCTCATTGCGACTCTGCTTCTCTGCGACCTTGCGTTCCATTCTCCTGATGTCGGAAGGGAATTCAACGCAAAGACGCCACGGTGCAACGACGCAAATGGTGGCTATTCTCACGAGCCCTGTCGTTTCGTGAAATACGCACCTCCGGCCTGCTTTCGCCATTGCAGCACCCAAATCACAAGCGGAATCCCCGTAAGTCACTGAAAACAATGACACACATTTGCAATCCCAGATAACATGGCGAAGTCAGGAAAGGATGCAAGAGAGAAGAACGACACAGCAGGCAATCAGCAGAGAGCGCAGTGCTTACGCATAAAGGATACAGAGGCAAGGTGGAGTACATGGAGGAAGCCAGGATTTTCCACGGCGAAGTTCTCGGGACACGTGACGTCATCGCCTTTCAAGGAAGCAATCCGGAAGAAATTCAAAGCGCCTTCCGCGACTTGATCGATGATTACCTCGCGTTTTGCGAGGAGCGGGGCGAAGAGCCGGATAAGCCGTATTCCGGGAAGTACGTTGTACGAATGCCGGCGATGCTTCACCGACGCGTGGCCGACATCGCGAAACTTGAGGACGAAAGCATCAACACCGTCGTTCTCCAGGCGGTGACCCAGTATGTGGAGAATATGTTCGGCAAACAGTGCGTGGCGGAAAGCCGTGCATGCTCCTCCTACGCGAAAGGCGCATCGGATAAAGAAGAGCAGGCCGCTGGTCATTGAATACACTGCGTACGTTCGTACGTTGAGAAGAAGCTCGTTGAATGGGAGTGTCGTTCGCGCAGGGAGGTATCGTACGCACTCACGTGCACAGGAACAATGAGCATGGAAAAAGAAAACCGGCGCGCCGAGGATGGCAACGCCGGTTAGTTGTCTGTACACCCAACGGGATTCGAACCCGTGTTTTCACCGTGAAAGGGTGACGACCTAGGCCTCTAGTCGATGGGTGCCTAGTCTTCAAATATAGCACATCGGAATGGCGATGTCAAGATGTTGGCGGAGTTCGGGACAGAGTTGGCGACGGGCGCGCCGGCTGGCGTGGCGCTTTTTCGCCGCGGTGCCGCCGCGCGATCAGAAGTGATCGAGGTAATCGAGTATGAAGGGATTGTGCAGCCGCTCGTATCCGATACTGGTGGTGGGTCCGTGCCCGGGATACACGACGGTGTCGTCGGGAAGGGTGAGCAACATTTCGGTGATGGAGGTCATCAGCGTCTGATAATCGCCGCCGGGGAGATCGGTGCGGCCGATGCTGCCGTAGAAGAGCACGTCGCCGCAGAACAATCTGCCCTGGGCGGCTTCGTACAAGGCAATGTGCCCGGGCGTGTGGCCGGGGACGTGCAGCACCTCCAGACGCAGTGTGCCGCATTCCACCGTCTGCCCATGCGCGAGCAGTGCGCGGGCTTCCATGCCATCCACGCGCACGTCCAGTCCCGCAAAACTCGCCATGGGCTCGCGCAGCAAGTCGGCGTCACCCTCATGGATGTACACGGGAACACCGAGTTGCTCCGACAATGCGCGCACTTCGCCCACATGGTCGAAATGTCCGTGCGTCAGCACGATGGCCACTGCGGCGCAGTCGCGCTCGCGCAGCCACGCGCGCATCGGTGCCGCCGCATCCAACGGCACGTCGATGATCACAGCCCGCGCGCTGCGCTCGTCCGCCATGATGTACCCGTTGGTTTGGTAGGGACCGGACTCGAAGGTTTCAATGAGCATGCTGTTTCCGACGATATGCGTTTTCCTTCAAAAGTAGACGCGGAGGGCCGGATTTCCAACTATATTGAAGCATCATCATCGGAGACGCGCATGAAGGTGGTCAATCTGCAAAAGGAATTCGCTGCCATCGAGCACATGTGGTCGCCGCGCGTGGCAGGCGAACTCAACGGACAGGTGGTGCGTCTGGGGAAATTCCTCGGCGACTTCGTCTGGCATGCTCATGAGAACGAGGACGAATTGTTCCTCGTGATTCGGGGGCGAATCCGCATACTTCTCCGTGACGGAGAAATCACACTCGACGAAGGGGAATTCCTCATCGTGCCACGTGGCGTCGAGCATTGTCCCGTGGCGGACGAAGAAGCCCATGTTCTGCTCTTCGAACCCGCCACAACGGTGAAAACCGGCAACGCGCCCCAAGGCGACATACCTTCACATATCAGCGATCCCGAGCGGATGCCCTCCTGACCTCCAACGCCAGCCGCTTGCGCGAATGATCGGAAAAGGATGTCGCCGTCCTCTTGCGCCATCGTCCACCTCGCGCGCAATGCTCGCCTTCGCATCCTCGTCGCGTGGCAGCGAAGTCCCTGGAGCCGGGGCGGGGTATTTGCGAATGTTACGGTAATCGTTTACAATTATCGTAATACGCATTTGGAGTCAACATGAACGAGAGACACGGAAAATATTTACAGCGGGAAATCCTGCTGTCTTTTTGGAAACTGCACATCCTGCATCACGCCGCCGAGAAGCCCTTGCTGGGCCAATGGATGCTGGAGGAACTCCGGCATCACGGCTATTCCGTCAGTCCGGGTACGCTGTACCCGATGCTGCATCGCATGGAGAGGGAGGGACTGCTGGCGGGAACGTCCGACGCGGCGCTGGGTTCGCGCGCGCCGCGCTGGTACACGCTCACCGCGGAGGGACGGAGCCTGCTCGATGCAGCGCGCGTGCAACTCCGCGAACTGCTACGCGAGGTGGACGCCGATTGGCTGAACACCGTGGTGCAGCAGGGAGGTGTGCGATGATGTCCTTTGTCGTGGTTGCGCTCGTGGCGCTGCTCGCCGCCGGACTCACGCTATACTCCGGTTTCGGACTTGGCACGCTGTTGTTGCCGGTGTTCGCTCTCTTCTTTCCCATCGAAGCCGCCGTGGCGGCCACGGCCGTTGTGCATGGCGCCAACAACGTGTTCAAGCTCTTCATGGTGGGTGGACATGCGGATCGCTCCATCGTCCTGCGTTTCGGCCTTCCCGCCATACTCGCCGCCTTCGCGGGAGCGGCGGCGCTGGGCTTCGTGGCGCATATCGATGAAATCGCGCGCTACAGCCTTGGCGAGCGCGAAGCGGTGGTCACGCCGGTGAAGCTGCTGCTCGGCGTGATGATGCTCGTCTTCGCTTTGTTCGAATTGCTGCCTCGCCTGCGCAGCTTGACCTTCGACCGGCGGTATCTGCTGCTGGGCGGCCTGCTGTCGGGATTTTTCGGTGGATTTTCCGGTCATCAGGGAGCGCTGCGTTCGGCCTTTCTCGCCAAGGTGGGTATCGACACCAAGGCCTTCGTCGGCACCAACGCCGTAATCGGCTTCCTGGTGGATGCCGCGCGCATCGCGATGTACCTGGCCCTGTTCGTGTTCGCGAGTGCCGACAATCCCCTCGGCGCGGACCAATGGCCGCTGATACTCACCGGTATACTCGCGGCCTTCGCGGGTGTGCTGCTGGGCTCGCGTTTCCTGCACAAAATCACCATGCACACGGTGCAAACCATCACTGGCATCATGCTCATTGGAATCGCCTTGGCGCTGGGAGCGGGATTGATCTGACGCGGCGCGATCTCCTTTGCTGAGGCGCCGCGCATTGGAGGCGCTTGTGGATTTTGTGCGCGGGCGAATTCCCGTATCTTGCTCCACGCAACATTTCAATAGGAGTAGTCATGAATCTCGGCGCGTTTTCCGTCAGTCTGTCCGTGAAGGATATAGAAGCATCGAAGCGTTTTTACCAGACCCTCGGTTTTTCCGTGTTCGGCGGCGACCGGGAGCAGAATTGGTTGATCATGAAAAATGGCGACCACATCATCGGACTGTTTCAGGGCATGTTCGAAGGCAACATCCTCACCTTCAATCCCGGTTGGGGCCAGGACGCGCAGCCGATGGACGAGTTCACCGACGTGCGCGTCTTGCAGCGCCACCTCAAGGAAGCGGGCCTCTCTCTGATGAGCGAAGCCGACGAACAGAGCAGCGGTCCCGCGAGCTTCATGCTGTCCGATCCCGACGGCAACGTGATTCTCGTGGATCAGCATCGGTGAGGGCGGTGTAGCGACTGCTTGGAGGAATGGTGGATGGTGGTCATGAGTACTGCCTTTTGGGCACTATTCGTCGATCCGGCCGTAGCCGTAACGGAGATCGGATTGGTGCTTGACACGGGGATTCCATCGGTGTATGTTTTGGCAGCACGTCGGCGCCTACGCATGATTTGTACATTCAAGGAATGCGTGCACGCAATCATCGGGAAGCTCGTCCACTGTCAGTACGTCACTGCCGCCATGGGCCGCTTATAGGTAGTATCGAATCGGGTGAGTCTTCGAGTCGTGTTCCGGTTTTTGTCGAGGAGAGCAACCTTGCAGTCGTCGGTCGAAAAAAACAGATTGGCTCTTTCGAGAAGCACAGACGCGGGTAAGAAGTCGCGGCTGGGTCAGTTCCTCACTCCGGAGCGAATAGCGACCTTCATGGCGGGATTGTTTCCTGCTGGCGAGGGATCTTGTCGGTTGCTTGATGCGGGCGCAGGGATAGGTTCACTCTCCGCCGCCTTTCTGGAGAGGTGGCGTAGCGGTGATTTTCGATTCACCGACCTTGAAGTCGATGCGTATGAAGTCGATCCGTCGTTGATCGAAATACTGTTTCAAACACTCAACGCATACGCGGCCGAGGGCAAAGTCACCAGCAGAGTTCGCGCTGTTGATTACATCCATGCTGCAGTTGACTCGTTGTCACAGACCTTGTTCTCGAATCCACCCGTGAGCTACACGCACGCGATTCTCAATCCACCCTATAAAAAAATTGGTAGCAATTCGGCGTACCGGCTTGCATTGCGACGCGTGGGTATCGAAGCGGTGAATCTTTACAACGCCTTCGTCGCTTTGGCTCTGGCGCAACTCACATCGGGCGGACACATGGTGGCGATAATCCCGAGGAGTTTCTGCGACGGTCCCTATTACCGACCGTTCAGAGAGTACGTGTTGAAACATGCCGCAATTCAACACATTCATCTCTTCGGTTCGCGAAACACCGCCTTCAAAGACGATGCTGTGCTTCAGGAAAATGTCATTCTCCACCTCCAGCGTGGTGTCACGCAGGGTCCGGTGACAGTATCCATCTCCACGGACGACACATTTTCCGATCTCTACCACCATCGTCATCCGTTTGATCGCATCGTGTTTCCGGACGATATCGAGCGTTTCATCCATATTCCGCTTTCACCTGAATACGGAATCCTGGAGCGAATGGACGGTGTGTGTTTTACCTTGGAGGATTTGGGCCTGTCGGTCTCGACCGGTCCTGTGGTGGATTTCCGATTGAAGGAGCATCTGCGATCGATGCCTGCTGAGGGTACGGTACCGTTGCTTTATCCGGGACATATTATCGGTGGAAAAGTCCATTGGCCACTGGAGGGTATGAAAAAAGCCAATGCTATAGCATGCAACCAGCAAACGCGTAAATGGCTGTATCCCGTTGGCGATTATTGCGTTGTGCGACGCTTCTCGGCCAAAGAGGAGAAACGTCGTGTCGTCGCAGGCGTGGTTGAAGCCGATGCTTTCGAACAGGTTGCTCATCTCGGCTTCGAGAATCACCTGAATGTTTTCCATACTGAACGTAGAGGGCTGACGAAACCAATGGCTTATGGGTTGATGCTCTACCTCAACACCACGGCATTTGACGAAGCATTTCGGAGATTCAATGGACATACGCAGGTGAATGCGACCGACCTCCGCCTCATGAACTATCCCAGTCGCGAGGTGTTGATCCGACTTGGAGAATGGGCGATGACTCGGTCGACGTTGACTCAGGCGGCCATGGATGACCGCTTCGATGAGGAGATGGCATGAGAGAAAACAAGAAAACCCGTCACATCAAAGCGGCCATCGGTATTTTAGCGTCGCTTGGTTTCCCGCGAGAACAGATGAACGAGCGGTCGGCACTGTGTTTACTTGCTATAGCGAACCTGAAGCCCGGGGCACCATGGCATCTGGCCGAACAACCACTCATGGGTATCACGCCGATCATGGATTGGATACGGTTGCATTACGGCAAAAACTACGCACCGAACACACGTGAAACCATCCGTCGCCAGACCATGCATCAATTTCTCGATGCGGGATTGGTGATGTACAATCCTGATCAGCCCGACCGACCGGTGAACAGTCCCAAGGCGGTGTACCAGTTGCATCGTTGCGCACTCGATCTGTTGCGAGCCTTCGGGTCGAAGGATTGGGATAGATTGTTGGAACAGTATCTCGCAGAGAGGGGGACGTTGAGAGCGCGCTACGCGCGTGCACGTAGCCATAACATGGTGCCAGTGACTATCGCACCTCGGAAAAGGATCAAGCTAAGCCCGGGTGATCATAGCAAGTTGATAAAAGCGGTCATTGAAGAATTCGCACCGAGATTCGCTCCGGGAAGCACATTGGTTTACGTCGGCGACACCGGCGACAAGTGGGGGTATTTCGACGCGAAAGCGTTGGATCGTCTCGGGGTTCATGTGCAGTCGCATGGGAAAATGCCGGATGTCGTGCTCCATTACACTGCCGAGAACTGGCTGTTGCTCATAGAGTCGGTGAGTAGTCACGGCCCGGTGGACAGCAAGAGGCATTTCGAACTCGCGACGTTGTTTGCCACGGCGACAGCCGGACTCGTGTTTGTCACCGCCTTCCCGAATCGTGCGATAATGAGCCGATATCTCGGTGAAATCGCGTGGGAAACCGAGGTGTGGGTGGCGGACGCCCCGTCCCACCTTATACACTTCAATGGTGATCGCTTTCTCGGTCCGCACGAGAGGTCTCAATAACGTGATCGCGCTTTAGTCGGAGGGGCTTTAATGATGCATTTCGCCACGCACGAGGAATACATCGCCGCCGCGGCCGAGGAGTTGCAGCCGATACTGCGAAGCATACAGGACGAGGTGGAACGCGCCGTGCCGCAAGCCACGCGCTGCATCAGCTACAATCTTCCGGCGTATCGGGCCGGCAAGGTGTTCTTCTATTTCGCCGCGTTCAAGCAGCACATCGGCATTTACCCTCCCGTGCGTTGGGACGAGACATTGATCGAGGAACTCACACCCTTTCGCAATGAAAAGGGGAATCTCCGCTTCCCATTGTCCAAACCCATCCCCCTGGAACTCATCGGCCGCATCGCCCGCACGCTGGCCCGGGAGATCGCGGGAGCGTGAAGCCCCGCCGGGAAGCGGTGCCACGAGTGAAGCGCCAGCGCTTTCAATAAAAGACGATTCCTCCTATATTCCTTCTTTACACGTTCGATACAACGAGAAAGGACAGGAATATGGCAGGTGGGACAGTGCAACTGCATCGCGTGCTGCGCACGCGACCGGAGAAAATCTATCGCGCATTTCTGGAGCCGGCGGCTATGTGCAAATGGCTTCCGCCGAAGGGCTTCACCGGCGAGGTGCAGCATGCCGACGCCCGCGTGGGAGGGACGTATCGCATGTCCTTCACCAATTTCTCCACGGGGCAGGCGCATTCCTTCGGCGGAGAGTATGTGGAACTCGTACCGCATGAACGCTTGCGCTACATCGACCGCTTCGACGATCCGAATCTGCCCGGCGAAATGGAGGTGACGGTGGAATTGAAGGCGGTGTCCTGCGGCACGGAGTTGCGCATCACGCAGAGCGGTATTCCCGATATCATCCCGGTGCATGATTGCTACCTGGGTTGGCAGGAATCCCTCGACGCATTGGCGGCGCTGGTGGAGGCGGAAATTCCCTGATCCCACGGGCGCGTTTTCGACAGTTACAAATGCTCTGGGACGCTATGCATACACCATCGGTTCCGAGGAATCGATAATAGTAGAGAGGGTGATGCATAGAAGCTTGCGGAGGGAGGAGGTGCAGTTCAAGCGTTTCCTTCCACTCGGGTAAGCTTATACTGTCCGTAGCGGTCCGTGTGCGACGCGATGTTGCCTGTTGGCGGTCACAGGTTGTGCAAATCGAAAGTTCAACTTCCGTTTTGCACAGACTTACCGTACCATCCCGCTATGATCACTCGAGATATCACCCGGGAGCTGCTGCGATCCGCCGCCTTTCTGCTCGGTATTCATACGAAGGAGCAAGCTTCCCGCGACCCTCTGCGGGGAAATCTTTACGAGAACCTCGTTATCGCCGACATCATGAAGGCCGCGCTCAATAAGGGAATCAGGCCCGAGATGTATTTCTTCCGGGATTCCCACGGCAACGAGATCGAT
>JAMIQH010000240.1:0-36612 GCA_035914695.1 Bacteroidota bacterium
TACATGGCGGACGCTCCACTTGCGGTGTTGGTATTGACCACGCGTATTGTCGAGACCGTGCTGGAGTTGTTCTGTACATCAATACCGTATCCGCCCATGGCATTCAATGCCAGTGCGTCTCCGGTACCGGTATTGCTCACACCGATCGCGGCGGCTGAACTCGCCACCGAACCGGAGTACGGCAGGGTAAAGCCACCACCCGCAGCGGAAATGGTGATGCTGTTCGTTCCATCGTTCGGCGTCACCGTGATGTTCGTGCCTGCGATGATGTCGATATTGCCGGCATCGTTGGTGACGTTGTTGATACTCGAGACGACGTTCGGCGCGATCTTTCCCGCTGTGACGGCATCATCGGCAATCTTCATCGTCGTCACCGCGGCGTTCGCGATTTTCGCCGCAGTTACCGCATTGTCCGCGATTTTTGTCGTCGTCACTGCATTGTTGGTAATCGCATTCGAACTTGCCGGTCCCGCCACATCACCCGCCAGCGTCACCGTACCCGGAGTGGAGGCGATGGTGAGCGTCCCGCCCACATTATTGACTGTCACCCCGGAACCCGCCACGATTTCGCTCTCGGTCAATACCGTGGATTGCAGTTTGTTCGCCGCAATGTTCGCTCCCGCCGCCACCGAGGCGTCGGTGATGGAGCCGTCGCGCACGGCATCACTCTCGCGGCTGCGGAAACTGTAGGCCGAGGTCGCGAGACGCACACGCGGCGACAACTCCGGATCCGCACCGATACGAATGCCGAGGAAGTACTGTACGTCGAAGGAGATGTTGAGCGGCATGGCAGGCGTACCGCGCCCGAGAATGACGTTGAACAAACCCTTCGTCACCGGTACATTGGGATGCGTTTCCGTCCAGATGGCGGAGCCGCCGAACTCCGAAGGATAGATGAGAAAGGTGAAATTGTAATTGCCGTCGGCGATGGGTGTGCCCGCCAGATCCGTGACGTACCCTTGGTACGCCATGGTCTGTGGGACATTCTGCGCCGTGGCTTTGAGCGGTGAAAGCGCCACCATCGCACACACCGCGAGGATGAGAATGACTGCCGTTCGCATACGACCTCCTGATCATTGAAAGGTGCGTGAATCTATACCGTAGTGCACGGAGGGTCTATGGCCTGACAATGGGAATCCGGTCCTGACATGATTCAATCGCGGGAGGCGTGACATCACGGGAGCATGCGCGTCGCGCATGAAAGCGCACCGACCGCGGTCGGTGAAGGGTTGGTAGTTGAGAAAACAGCGTTTCATCCCTCTGTTCGGGGAGGGACGAGACCGTGCGACTCACGATGAAGCGTGGGAGTTTGCGCGCAATGTGGCATTTCATCCTGAAAGATGCAATAGTCCCGAAACTTCGAGGGAGGTTGAAGTTGATGAAACAAGGTTCAAAACCACAGATATCACAGATATCACACGGATTAGCACAGATTGATCGTAGTAGGCCGCGAGGATCGGTGCGGCAGCCGCGTTTGCGGTACAGGCCGCGCACTCGTGGCAACAGGGAAATGCGTACATTACCACGCTACATACCCGTGGTGCGGAAACTTTCACGCCCCGTGCGTGTGTTGAGTAAAATTGACCAAAACCGGTGAAGGGATGCAGGAAGACGAGATCCTTGGAAAAGCGTACGACAGCCGGCTGATGAAGCGCCTGTTGGTGTTCGCGCGGCCCTACGCCCCCCATGTGGTGGGCGCGATTTTTCTCACCATCTTCATCTCGGCACTCAGTCCCTTGCGCCCATGGCTCACCAAGCTGGCCGTGGACGATTACATCGCCGTGGGCGACAACGATGGTCTGCTGCTCATCGTGCTGGCGCTGTTGGGTTCGTTGCTGCTGCAAGGCGTGGCGCAGTACTCGATGACGTATTTCACGCAGTGGATCGGTCAGCGCATTATCGTGGACGTGCGCATGCAGATTTTCCGCAAGGTGCAAACGCTCGCCCTGCGCTTCTTCGACCGCAATCCGGTGGGTCGCCTGGTGACGCGCGTGACCAATGATGTGGAAGTGCTGAACGAAATGTTCTCCTCCGGTCTGGTCACGGTGTTCGCCGATGTGTTCATCCTGATCTGGATCGTGATTTTCATGTTCTCGATCAACTGGGCGTTGGCGTTGGTCACACTCAGCGTGATTCCCTTCCTGGTGTACGGCACCTTTCTCTTCCGCAAGCGCGTGCGCGAAACCTACCGCGCCATCCGCTACGAAGTGGCGCGGCTCAACACGTTCATGCAGGAGCGCATTTCGGGCATTCTCACCCTGCAACTCTACGGACGAGAACAGCGCGAGGCCGCGTCCTTCGACCATATCAACGCCGCGCACACCGAAGCCAATGTGAAATCGGTGTTCTATTACGCGGTGTTTTTCCCCAGCGTGGATTTCATCAGCTCGCTGGCTGTGGCGCTGATCATCTGGTATGCCGGAGGCAGCATTCTGGCCGGCGTGATGACAATAGGGACGCTGATCTCCTTTATCCAGTACACGGAAATGTTCTTCCGGCCCATCCGCGATTTGTCGGAGAAATACAACATCATGCAGACAGCCATGGCGTCGTCGGAGCGTATTTTCCAGCTCATGGACGACGAAACCATCATCCCCGCGCCGGCACCGGAACGCGCGCGCACGCTGGATGCCATGGGCGACATCGTGTTCAGCAATGTGTGGTTCGCCTATAACGACGAGGAGTGGGTGCTGCGCGATGTGTCCTTCACCATCCCGCGCGGACACTCGGCCGCGTTCGTGGGCGCCACCGGTTCGGGGAAGACCACCATCATCAGTCTGCTCTGCCGCTTCTACGACATACAGAAAGGCAGCATCACTATCGGCGGTATCGACATCCGCGACCTGCCCGTGCCGGAATTGCGCAAGCATATTGGCATAGTGCTGCAGGATGTGTTTCTGTTCTCCGGCAGCATTCGCAACAACATCACGCTGGGCGACGACAGCATCGGCGAGGAGCGCGTGCGCGAGGTGGCGCGTCTGGTGGGTATTGATCGCTTCGTGGATCGCCTGCCCGACGGCTACGACACGGTGATACGCGAACGCGGCGGTTCGCTGTCGGTGGGGCAAAAGCAACTGCTGGCCTTCGCCCGCGCGCTGGCCTACGATCCGGGTCTGCTCATTCTCGACGAAGCCACGTCCAGCGTGGACACCGAATCCGAGCAGCTCATTCAGCAGGCCATCACCACCTTGCTGCAGGGCCGCACTTCGGTCGTGGTGGCGCATCGCCTTTCCACCATTCAGAATGCGGACACCATTCTCGTGATGCACAAGGGCCAGATACGCGAGCGCGGCACGCATCAGGAATTGCTGGGGCTGCGCGGCATTTACTATCGCCTCTATCAGTTGCAATACAAGGAGCAGGAGGCCAACGCCGCGTAAACGCGTCGGCGCAGGTCCCCTCCGCATTGATCTCCGTACTCTTCGCAACGGAAACGCATGCATCTTTTTCTCATCGATTCGGATGTGCTCGACGGCTGCGTGACGGTGCGCGGCGAGGAGCACCATCACCTCAGCCGTAGCGCGCGCCTGCGCGAAGGCGATGCCGTGCTGCTGGGCGACGGCAAGGGCATGGTGTACGAAGCGACGGTGGCCGTGGTGCTCCGCGATGAAACGCAGTGTAGCGTGACGCGCATCCTGCCCGCGTTTCACGAAGCTCCCGTCGCGGTGCATGTGCTGCAGGGTGTGTTGAAAAATCCGGCTAAAATGGATTGGCTCGTGGAAAAGGTCACCGAACTCGGCGCCGCGAGCATCACGCCGCTGCTCACCGAGCATACCGTGGCGCGCAACGTGAAATGCGCGCGCCTGCGCAAACTCGCCGAAGAAGCCAGCAAGCAATGCCTGCGCGGCCACGTTCCCGACGTGTACGACGCCCGCGAATGGACCAGCGCCGTGGCCGCGCTGCGCGAGGCCGATGTGCGCATGCTGCTGTTCCACGAAGCCGCGGACACCGCCCGCACACCCGAGACGCTGCGCTACGATGCACGGCCGCTGGCGCTGTTCATCGGACCCGAGGGTGGGTTTTCGGAGGATGAAGTTGCGCAACTGCTCGACTGCGGGGCCGAACTACTTTCCCTGGGCCCACGCCGCCTGCGGGGCGAAACCGCCGCCGTGGCCGCCACCGCACGTGTCATGGCCCGCATCGAGCGTGCGTCTCCGGACGAGCCCGAAGCGGCAACGCCACGTATTGATTGATCGTGCTTTTCCCAAGGAGCAAACCGCATGTCTTACTCGCAAATTTTCCGCCGCCTCAATCGCGTGATCAAAAGCAAGGTCAACGATGTACTGGATCAGCTCACGAAGGACGAGCGCGATCTGTATGATTTCGACGAGCAACTCCGCAATGCGAAGGGCGGCGCGAGTCGCGAACAACGCGGCGCGGGGGAGGCGAGCGGCGAAGGCCAGGGCGCGCGTGGCTCATCCGGCGGAGCGAACAGCGGCGCACGCGGCGCGGGAAGCAGTGGCGGTGGAACAGGCGGGGGACAGCGCGGTGGCGCCCACACCGAAGGCAAGCGCAAGCCCGGCGAGCGCGACGACGCCTACTATTACAGCGTGCTCGGCCTGGCTCCCGACGCCGAGGTGGAACACATTCGCAAAACCTATCGCAAACTCATGGCCCTGTACCATCCGGATCGCGTGGCCACGTTGAGCGCGGCCAAACAGGCCGAAGCCGTGGAGAAGGCCAAACGCATCAACGAGGCCTATCAGATCATCGCCCGGAGACGAGGGATTCGCTGAGCCGTTCGCCCCGCGTCAGCGCACCGTGATGCGCCGCACGATCTCTTCGGCCACTTCCAGCGCATGCTGCGCGGCGATGCCGTCCACAATGGGACGTGTGCCGTTGTTCACCGCGTTGACGAAGAGCTGCAGCTCGTATTTCAGGGGATTGTGATCGGTGGGCACGGGCGGCTGCTCGAACACGATGTTGCGCTTCACCTTACCCTGCTCGATCATCCCGAGCATGTACGTGGGCGTGACGTCGGCGTCGGCATCCACGAGGCGGAACACTTCGCTTTGCCCCTGCAGGAAATCGATGGAAATGTAGGCGTTGCGCTGGAACAGGCGCATCTTGCGCATGCGGTTCTGCGAAATGCGGCTGGCGGTGATGTTGGCCACGCAGCCATTGGCGAATTTCAAACGCGCATTCGCGATATCCGCGGTGTCGGACACCACGGCGAGTCCGCTGGCGTCGATGGACTCCACCTCGCTGCGCACCAGCGAAAGAATGATGTCGATGTCGTGAATCATCAAATCCAGCACCACGGCCACATCGGTGCCGCGCGGATTGAATTGCGCGAGGCGATGCGATTCGACGAACAGCGGGGCGATGTCGAGGGAATCCAGCGCCACGATGGCGGGATTGAAGCGCTCGATGTGTCCCACCTGCACGAACACCCCGCGCTCGGCGGCAAGGGCGTTGAGTGCGCGCGCCTGTTCCACGGTTTCCGTGATCGGTTTTTCCAGAAACACATGCTTTCCCGCCTCGATGGCCATGCGCGCCGTATCGTAGTGGTTGGATGTGGGCGTGGCGATGCTCACGGCGTCGACCGCCGCCAACAATTCTTCCACCGAAGCACAGGCGCGCGTGCCGTGGCTTGCCGCCACCTCGGCGCAGCGCTCCGCGTTCAGATCATACACACCGACCAGTTGTGCGCCCTCGGCCTGGGCCAGCATTTTCGCATGCAGTGATCCGAGATGTCCGAGTCCGATTACTCCGACGGAAAGTGCCATGGTTCTCTCAGCTTCGAATGGATGGATGGGGGTATCAGGCGCGGGGTCCGCGAATGATGCCGCGATTGCTTTTCGCGATGAAATCCAACACCGCCTCGACCTCGGGCGTGCGTTCGAGGTTGGCGCCGATCCACTCCACCGCCTGCGACACGTTCATGCCCTTGCGGTACAGCGCGTCGTAGGCCTGCTCGAGCGTGGCGATATTCTCGCGCGCGAAGCCCCTGCGGCGCAGGCCGATGGAGTTCAGACCCTCGTATTGCGCGGGGAAGCCGCCCACCATGATGTAGGGCGGAACGTCTTTCACAATGCGCATGCCGGAAGCCAGCATGGCGTGCGCGCCGATGTGGGAAAATTGGTGAATGCCGGTGAGTCCGCCGATGATGACGAAATCGCCGATTTCGCAATGACCGCCCATGGCCGAACCGTTCGCCAGTATCACGTTGTTGCCCACGATGCAGTCGTGCGCGACATGCGTGTAGGCCATGAACAGGCAGTTGCTGCCGATGACGGTTTTCCACGAATGCGTGGTGGCGCGGTTCAGCGTCACGTATTCGCGCACCATGCAATTATCACCGAGAAACAGTTCGGTTTTCTCGTTGCGGTATTTCAAATCCTGCGGAGGCGAGCCAATGGCCGCGCCTTGATGGATGGTGCAATTCTTGCCGATGCGGGCGCCGTTGTCCACGCGGCTTTGCGGTGCGAGCGTGCTGCCTTCGTCGATGGTGACGTCGGCTTCGATGGTGACATAGGGACCGACGACCACGGAGTCGGCCAATTCGGCCTTGGGGTCGACGATGGCGGTGGGATGAATGGTGGGCATGTGCTTCGTAGTTACTGGTTCAGGTTGACGGAGCTTCGCTTTTCTTTGCGCCGTTTTTATCGATGACGGCCGCCATCATGTCGGCTTCGGCCACGAGGTCGCCATCGACAAAGGCCTTGCCGCGAATCGATATGAGGTTGCGGCGGCGGTTCACCATTTCCACTTCCATCACGAGCTGATCGCCCGGAACGACGGGACGGCGGAATTTCGCATTGTCGATGGTGGAGAAGAAGGCGAGTTTTTCCTTGGGATCGCCGATGCTGTTGAGCATGAGAATGCCGCCGCATTGCGCCATCGCCTCGATGATGAGCACGCCGGGCATGACCGGACGCCCGGGGAAATGCCCGGTGAAGAACTGCTCGTTCATGGTCACATTTTTAATGCCCACGATTTTTTTATCGAGTTCGAGACTGATGATGCGGTCCACCAGCAGGAAGGGATAGCGGTGCGGGAGAATTTCCTGCACGGCGTTGACATCGAACACCACGCCCTGCTTTTTCTCGAGCTGGTATTTTTTCACCAAACGCTTTTCGAGATACAGCTTGCGGATCATGCGGGCGAATTCCACGTTGCTCGCGTGTCCGGGACGCGCGGCGAGAATTTGCGCCTTGAGCGGCACACCCACCAACGAAAGATCGCCCAGCAGATCCAGCAGCTTGTGCCGCGCGGGCTCGTTTTTGTAGCGCAGGGTGATGTCGTTGAGGAAACCGTGGTCGTTGAGGTGAATGCTGCGGTCCACGCGCAGCTTTTCGCCGAGCGTTTCCAATTCTTCCTTGTCGATATCCCGATCCACAATCACCACGGCATTGTCCAGACTGCCGCCTTTGATCAGGCCAGCATCGTGCAGCATTTCCACCTCGGTGAGGAAGCAGAAGGTGCGCGAGGAGGCGAATTCGGAGACGAATTCCTCTTCGAGACTGAACATGCCCGTGTGCTGGCTGCCGAGCGCGGGATTTTTGTAATCCACCATCACCGTCATGCGGAAGTCGTCCAGCGGCAGCGCCACAATGTCCACTTCCTTTTCGGGATTGGAATACTGAATGGTGCGGTCGATGATCAGATAGTCCTTGGGCGCTTCCTGCTTGCTGATGCCCGCGCGCTGCAAGGCCTCAACGAAGGGCATCGCACTACCATCGCCCACCGGCGGTTCGATACCATCGATTTCGATGATGATGTTGTCGATTTGCAGGCCCGCCACAGCGGCCAGCACATGTTCGACGGTGTACACCTTGATATCGCCGTGCCCGAGCGTGGTGCCGCGTGAGACATCCACCACGTAATCCACCAGCGCGGGGATTTCGGGATTGCCGCCGAGATCCGTGCGCACAAAGCGAATGCCATGATTCTCGGGCGCTGGTTTGAAGGTGAGGGTGCATTGCGCACCCGTGTGCAGGCCGGTTCCCGAGAAGGACACCGGCTCCTGTATCGTGCATT
Source organism: Bacteroidota bacterium (assembly GCA_035914695.1). Classification (GTDB taxonomy): domain Bacteria; phylum Bacteroidota; class Ignavibacteria; order SZUA-365; family SZUA-365; genus JAOSJT01. The sequence continues at coordinate 7,984 of JAMIQH010000240.1, forward strand.
GATGGACGAGCATGCTTAAAAGGGCTTGTAGAACAACGTGTCGGCTTTCTTCATCCTTATAAATTCGGGAGATATTTGGCAAAATCCAATTCCGCGCGGGGTCCGCATTGGCCGCGGTGGCGTCGCGTGTACGCGCGGCCGGCATACCCCGCATGCGCCGGCGCTCACACAATCCTTACAAACGAAGCGCTGTATGCGTGCGGAAATTGCGTATTTTTCCGGATTACCATGTGATTGCTCCCTCGAACAGGTGACGAGATGATGGACGGGAAAACCCAAAGCAGCATACACGCGCTGCACATGCGCGCGCAGGACGATGCGGCCGCCGATCGCAGCGCCGAGCGCGCGGCGGATGCCTCCGAGTCGGTACGTGTGGATCTGTACGCGCCCGAGGCCTATTTCAATCGCGAGATGAGCTGGCTGGACTTCAACTGGCGCGTGCTCAACGAAGCGCTCGATTCCTCGCTGCCCTTGCTCGAGCGGCTGAAGTTCATCTGCATCACGGTGTCGAACCTCGATGAATTCTTCATGATTCGTGTCGCGGGACTCAAGCAGCAGATCGAACTCGGCGTCATCGATCTTCCCCCCGACGGCATGACGGCCGACGAGACCATCACCGCCGTACACGATGCGGTGTGCCGCATGAACAAGGCGATGTACCGGAGTTTTCTGGATGAAATTCTCCCGGGACTCGAATCCGAGGGGGTGTATCTGCATCCCTTCGAGGAACTCGACGACGAATCGCGCGAATGGTGCCGGAAGTATTTTCGGGAAAATGTGTTCCCGGTGCTGTCGCCATTGGCCATCGATCCGGGACATCCCTTTCCGCATTTGCTCAACCGCTCGCTCAACCTGATGATCACCGTGGTGGATCTGGTGACGCAGGAAGAGCGCGTGGCCGTGGTGCAGGTGCCGCCCGTGGTGCCGCGCCTGGTGAGCATTCCCATCCGCAACGGTGGCTACCACTACGTGCTGCTGGGCGAGGTGATTGCGGCGAATGCCGAAGCGCTCTTCCCCGGCTTGCAGGTGCGGGATTCCTATCGCTTCCGCATCACCCGCAATGCCGACCTCGAAATCGCCGACGACGAGGCCTCGGATTTGCTCAAAACCATCGAGGAGCAAATCCGCCGCCGTCGCTGGGGCGCGGTGGTGCGTTTGGAAGTGGACGAGCACATGCCGACCAAGCTGCGACGCCTGCTTCAGCATGCCTTGCATTTGTCCGACCGCGATGTGTATCCGGTGGAGGGTCCGCTCAATCTCGCGGACTTCATGGTGCTGACCAAGTTGCCCTTGCGGCATTTGCAATTCCCCGCCTACGCGCCGCGCATCATCGAGGCGTTGCGGGGCGGACAGAATATTTTCGAACGCATTCGTCAGCAGGATGTGTTTTTCCATCATCCCTACGAGTCCTTTTCCTCGGTGGTGGAATTCATCGAAGCCGCCGCCGACGATCCCGATGTGCTCGCCATCAAGCAAACGCTGTACCGCACCAACGGCGATTCCAGCTTGGTGAAGGCGTTGCAGCGCGCCGCCGAAAACGGCAAGCAGGTGACGGCCTTCGTGGAACTCAAGGCGCGTTTCGACGAGGAGAACAACATCACCTGGGCGCGGCAGCTCGAGCACGCGGGTGTGCATGTGGTGTACGGCATTATCGGACTGAAAACGCATTGCAAGCTGGCCATCGTGGTGCGTCGCGAAAAGGCGGGGCTGCGCACGTACGTGCATTTGAGCACGGGGAATTACAACGAGATCACCGCGCGCCTGTACACGGATTTCGCCATCATCACCTGCCGCGAGCATATCGCCTTCGAGGCGGCCGAATTGTTCAACTATCTCACCGGCTATTCGCATCAGACCACGTGGAACAGCATCATCGTGGCGCCGATTTCCCTGCGACAGAAACTGCTCTTCCTTATTCAGCGCGAAACCGATTTCCAGAAGGCCGGCAAGCAGGGACGCATTGTCGCCAAGATGAACGCCCTCGTCGATGCGCAGATCATTCGCGCGCTGTACCGGGCTTCGCAGGCGGGTGTGCGCGTGGATCTCGCCGTGCGCGGCATCTGCTGTCTGCGCCCCGGCGTGCCGGGATTGAGCGAAAATATCCGCGTGACCAGCATCGTCGGGCGTTTTCTCGAGCACAGTCGCGTGTTCATTTTCGACAACGCGGGAACACCCGAGATTTACTGCAGCAGCGCGGACTGGATGCCGCGCAACCTCAACCGCCGCGTCGAGGCGATGTTCGCAATAGAGGATGAAGCCATCCGTAATCGCCTGCTGCATTCCATCATTCCCACTATACTTGCGGACAATGTGAAGGCCTACGAATTGCAGCCCGATGGCAGCTACCGTCGACCCGAGATTGTGCCGGGCATGCCGCGCGTGAACAGCCAGGAGGCCTTCATCAAGGCGGCCGAACTTGCGTTCCGCGACGTGGAGGATGTGGACGACGAAGTGTAGAGGGGGAAATCAGTCCAGAAACAGCGCGGCGGCGCCGAGCATGCCGGCATCGTTGCCGTGTTCGGCGGGAAGGATGCGCAGTGTGTCGCGATGCACGGCGAGCACGCGTTCGCGCGCAGCATCGCGCATGCCGTCGAACAGCGGCGCACCCGCGTTCGCTATGCCACCACCCACAACGAAGGTCGTGATATCCAGCAGATTCGCCGCGCTGGCGATGGCCACGCCGAGGCGCTCGCCAGCCAGCCGCAGCACCGCGCTCGCCACCTGATCGCCTGCTTCGGACGCGAGCGAGAGATCGCGCGGCGTGAGCGTTTCGGGAGCGTTGCGCGCACGCTCGTGCAGCGGGGAATCGCCCGCCTCGAGCAGGCGCGGCAGGGCGTCGCGCATGAGATGGTGTATGCCGACAAAGGCCTCGACGCAGCCGTGATTGCCGCAACCGCAGCGCGGGCCGTTGATGTCGATGGTGATGTGTCCGAATTCTCCGGCGAAACCGCGCATGCCGTGGAAAATGCGGCGCTCGACGATAATGCCCGCGCCGACACCCGTTCCCAGTGTCAAGCCAATGAAATGCGTTTCTCCGCGGCCGGCACCGAAATACGCTTCACCGAGCGCGGCGCAGTTGGCGTCGTTGTCGATGCGCACGGGACAATGCCAGGTGTCGCCCAGGGCGCGGGCGAGAGCGACCTCCTTCCATGCCGGCATATTGGGCGGAGCGTACACGGTGCCACTGTCCTGATCGATTGCGCCGGGCACACCGACGCCTATGCCCCGCAACTCGCCGTCGAGCTGCGCGTGGAGTTCGCCGATGAGGGCGTGCAGTTGTGCGAGTGAGGCATCGAGGGAATGCTGCGCTTCGGTGGGGCGCGTACCACGGGCGAGCAGCGTGGGTCCCGGACCGACCAGCGCCGCCTTGATGCTCGTGGCGCCGATGTCCACACCGATATATGTCATTGCGCGTGATCCTCGGCGGGGAGGATGCGGTAGACGATTTCTCCCGGCTTGATCATGCCGTGCTGTTCGCGTGCCACATGCTCGATGGCTGCTTCGTCGTCGCGCAGCATGGCCTGCTCGCGCCGGAGAGCGTCGATGTCGCGTTTGAGCAGCAACAGCCGCTCTTCGCGCTCGGCGTTTTCGCTCTCCAAGCTGATGCGGGAGAGGAAACCCTTGGTACTGAACGCGAAGTACAGCAACACCAGCGTCACCGCGGCAAGAAGCAGGGTTTGCGTCTTGTTTTTCAACAAACGCGCAAGGCGCGGTGGCATGGTCCGTGTGCTATGGGCAAATGGCGGCATGCTGCAAAGGTAATGAAAAACAAGGCGGTTGTAAAGGGGGCTTCAAGAATAGCTTGAAATATGAGGAAAAAAGGGGGTTGTCAGGCGAAGTGGCGTTACGCACGACGGAATTGGGTCACTCCTGGCGGGGTTGGGTCACATCGGATTGTAACGCGGAGGTCGCGGAGGGCACAGAGTACACGGAGGAAGGTTCATGGCGCATGGCGCAAAGGCCCGCACAGCGAAGCGAGGTTACCGACTGATTTAGTAAAATAGAGATGAATCCTGCGGAAAGCGCTTACACAATCCTTCGCGTCTTCGCGCCTTCGCGTGAGCGAATTTCTCTTCGCGCCTTCGCGCCTTCTACGCGCCGGCCAGCACTTCGAACACGCTTTCGATGCGTCCGAATGGCGCGGCGATTTGCACACCCGCGATGTGGGGACGAATGCCGAGCAGGGTCTCGCGCGCGATGGCAACACCCTCGGCGCGTCCGGCTTCGCGCTGATCCGCGAAACGCCGCATGCGCTCCATCACACGGTCCGGCACCTGACAGCCGGGAACCTCGTTGTTCATGAACTCCGCGTTGCGCAGCGAAGCCAGCGGCCACAGCCCCGCGATCAGGGGAATGCGAATATGCTCGATGCGACGGAGGAAAGAGAAAAACACCTCCTCGTCGAATACCGGCTGCGTGACGATGAACTCGGCCCCCGCCTCCACCTTCCAGTCCAGACGCCGCAACTCGTGATCGAGATCCAGCGCGCCCGGATTGGCCGCCACACCGATGTGCATGGCAGCGGGCGGTCCGATGGGATTGCCCGCGATATCCAAACCATGATTGAGTCGGTTGATGATGTTCACCAGTCCGATGGAATCCACATCGAACACCGCGGTCGCGTCGGGATAGTTGCCGAGCTTGGGCGGATCGCCGGTCACGGCCAGAATATTGCGTATCCCCAGCGCATAGGCCCCGAGCAAATCAGACTGAATTCCGATCACATTGCGGTCGCGGCACGCGTAATGCAACACCGGCTCGATGCCCACTTCCCGCTGTATGGATGCCGCCAAAGCCATGGCACTCATGCGGGCGCTGGCGCGCGGACCATCCGGAATGTTGATCGCATCGATGCTGTGCACGTACAGTTTCTTGGCTTTCTCCATCTCCACCCGCGCCGACACACCACGCGGCGCCACCATTTCCACCAGCGTCACAAAGTGACCGTCGGCCAGACGGCGGGCGAGACGCGACTTCTCCTCGCGCGGCAGCACCGTGACGTCGGCCGGCTTTTCAAACACATGAATACGCTGATCGGGCCGCTCGCGCCGCACATCGTGCGCGCTGATGGCCTTGCGCATCTGCGCGATATGCTCGGGACCGGTTCCGCAACACCCGCCGATAATGCCGGCGCCGGATTGAATGAAGCGCTTCGCGTACGTGCCAAGGTACTCGGGCGACGTGAGGTAAATATTCCGGCCGTCCACATTCTTGGGTTTGCCGGCATTGGGCATGACCGAGATCGGCAGCGAAGTCAGCCCCGCCGCCTGTTCCAGCCATTGCAGCATCACGCTCGGACCCACCGTGCAATTCACACCCAAGGCATCCGGTTTCATCGCCGCGAGTTCCTGCACCAGCACTTCGGGACTCGCGCCGGTGAGCGACGTGGCGTCGTCGTTGATCGTCATGTGCGCAATCACCGGCAGATCGCACAGCGCACGTATCGCTTTGATGGCCTGCTCGAGTTCCTCGGGATAAATGAAGGTTTCGAGTACGAACAGGTCCACGCCGCCCTCGATCAGCGGACGCACCTGTTGCTCGAACAGCGCCTGCGCCTCCTCACGCGACAGCGGACCCAGGGGCTCCATTTGCACACCGAGCGGACCCATCGAGGCGGCGACGTACAAATCGTCGCCGGCCACGGCGCGGGCGATTTCGGCGCCGCGCTTGTTGATCTCATGCACGAGATGACCGAGACCGTGCGCCGTCAGGCGCGTGGGATTCGCGCCGTAGGTGTTGGTCTCCAGCACATCGGCGCCCGCTTCGCGGTAATCGCGGTGCACCTGCTCGACCAGCGTGGGGTTGCTGATATTCAGTTCGTCGTAGCATTTGTTGATGAACACGCCGCGGCGGTACAGTTCCGTGCCCATGCCACCGTCGAAGAGGAGAATACCGGATGTGAGCCGTTCGCGAATCGGTGCGCGCATGCGTGTTCCTTTCTAGCCCAAACCCAATTGCACCAGGTCGTGCATATGCACAATGCCCGCCGGCGCCCGTTCGCCATCAACAATGATGAGCTGGGTGATTTTGTACTGCTCCATCAGCGTGAGCGCGGTGGAGGCGAGGATGGTGACAGGCGCGGTTTTCGGTCGCGTGTTCATCACATCCACCGCAAGTAAATGCGTCATGTCGGTGTCGCGCTCGAGCAGGCGGCGCAAATCGCCGTCGGTGATCACGCCCACGAGGCGACCCTCGTCGTCCACAACGCAGGTGGCGCCGAGGCGCTTCGAGGTGATTTCCAGAATGGCATCCTTGAGGGGAACCGCCTGATGCACGACGGGGATGCGTTCGCCCTTCGTCATCAGCTCCTCGATGCGCAGCAGCAGGCGCTTGCCGAGTATGCCACCCGGATGGTACAGCGCGAAATCCTCGGGCGTAAAGTCGCGCAGCTTCAGCAATGCCACGGCAAGCGCATCGCCCAACGCCAACGCGACCGTGGTTGAAGCGGTGGGGGCGAGATTGTGCGGACAGGCCTCCTCGGTGACCGAGCCGTCGAGGATGATGTCGGATTGCTCGGCGAGCGGAGAAGGGATGGCGCCGAGAATGGAGATGACTTTCACACCGATGCGTCGGAAAATGGGGAGGATGTGCTTGAGTTCCTCGGTGTTGCCGCTTTTGGACAGCAACAGCACAACATCCTCGCTGCGCACCATGCCGAGATCGCCGTGAATGGCGTCGGCGGGATGCAGGTAAATGGACGGGGTGCCGGTGGAATTCATCGTGGCCACGATTTTCCGGGCGATGAGTCCGCTTTTCCCGATGCCGCTGACGATGAGACGGCCACTGCTAGCGTAAATGAGCTGTACCGCCTCGGAAAAAGATGCGTCGAGGCGGCGGCTCAGCGTCGCGAGCGCCTCGGCTTCGATGCGGACAACATCGCGGCCGTGATCGATGATCGATGAATCATGCATGGCGTCTGATTTTCTCCAAGATGCTGCGGATCAGTGATGGTGCTGTGCTGCCTTCGCGCGTGGGTGGCGCCACACGCCCGCTCGCCACGGCGTACAACCGAAACGCTTCGAGAAGCGTGGCATTGTCCAACTGCGCGTTGTCGGTGAACAGGCGCTCGGGGCGCAACAACAGCGCCGCGTCGCGTTCGCCGCGCGCCTGCATCACGCGCCGATGCAGCGCCGTGGCAGGAAGCAGGTGATTATGCCCCGTGGAATGCGTGTGCAACCACAGGCGCCGCTCTTCGGCGCACAGGGCGAGAACACGATCATCGTCCACTTCCACGGTGCGCACGCGAGCCGACAGTTCCGGCGAATCCTGACCGGGCCGCCACGTGGAGTACGACCAACGGCGCAGCTCCACGCCGCCGGAGAGTTCGGATGCGCGTGGTCCGATTTGCACGGCGATGATGCCTTCGCTTTCCTCATGCACCGTCACGGCCACGCGCCGCCCTTCGAAGTGCAACACGCCGAAGGCAAACACGGGAGGCGGAACCTCGTCCGCATCGGCCGTCGCGTTCGCGTCACCGAACAGCAGGTGTTCCACACCCCGGCGGCCATTACCGAGGAACGTGCTGGAGCGCAGTCGTTTCCACACGGAAGCGTATGCCGGCACGCCGTCTGGAAGCAACCATCGCAGCCAGGTCCATTCGGTCGCATCCGGAGGCATCGCGCCGGAACTCACACTCATTCGCCCGAAACCTGCACCACGAGATTGCGCTCGCGCGGACGATTGTCGAAATCGATCAACACCACCTGCTGCCAGGTGCCGAGCAGCAGACGACCCTGTCCGAAAGGAATGGTGATACTGGGACCGATCAATGAGGCGCGCACATGCGCATGCCCGTTGCCATCGTTCCAGGTCTCCTCGTGGAAATACCGCGCGTTGCGCGGAACCAGCCGCTCGAGCATTTGGGTGAAATCCCGCTTCAGCCCGGGTTCAAACTCGATGGTGGTGAGACTCGCCGTGGAGCCGGGCACGAACACCAGCATCTGGCCGGCTTTGAGTTTGTGCTTTTGCAGCAGCAGAGCGAGGCGGTCGGTGATGTCGACCATGTCGCCATCGCCGCGGGTTTCCACCGTGAGAGTGTCGTTCGCGATGATCATGCGGGAACTCCATGCAGGTCGTGGACCGTCAGCACGCGGCGGTCCTGAATGTACAAGAGCAGATTGTCCTTGATGAAGAACGAATCCATGCCCGGGGCGTCGGCATGCGCCAGCAGGCGTGTGCGGAACAGTGTGCGCCCGTCGCCGAGTCGCCGCGCCGCGATATACTGTTCGAGTCCGCCCCCTGCTTTGCGCGCATGCCAGGCGCAGAGCAGCACATCGTTGTGCAGCAACACGTCGGGAGCGCCGTGCGCATCGCTGTCGCGGAGCAAGTCGGCCACGGCCTCGGCGCAGTCGGCATACCGCGCATGCTCGGTGGTGAACGGCTCCGGCCAGGCGTAGCCCGCGAAGCGGTTCTCGTCGTTGGCCTGCGCGCGCATTGCGCGCAGAGAGCTGTGATCCGCGCCCGGTTCGTCGATCACGGCACCGGTGGCGGCATCCAGGCGCAGCAGGCGGAGGCCGTCGAAGCCCTCGCGCGCGGCATACACCACGCCGTCCCAGGTCAGCAGCCAGGCCAATTCCTCGTTGCGCCACAGTTCGGCTCCCGAGTCGAGATCATGGACGAAGATGCCGAGATGCTGGGGCATGTCGGGCTTGCGGAAGCCATGGAAAAACACCCGCCCATCGACAATGTCCTCAATGCCCAGCCACCAGGACTCGTGCAGGCGGAGCCGGTCCCAGCGCGGCGCGCCGTCCTGCTCGCGCAGGCAGAAGAACCATGCCGTGCGGGATTCCGGATCGCGCACCTCGCCGAGAATGCTGCCGTGGTTGTCGGGCAGCAGGCGCCAGAGCACCGCTCCGGCGTCGAAGCGCCAGACGGGTTGCCAGGAAGAGCGATCAGAAAAGAGGCCGAGGTTCACGTGTGTTGAAATTCCGCTGTTCGCGTGCCATTTTATTCCGTGCAAACAATAAAAGTAGGCGATTCCTCCATGACGCGCAACGAAGGCCACACGCCCCAATCCCTCCAACGCTCACGCGAAGGTCGGCTGTATCGCAACACGCTCGGCAGCATCATCAGCTGGGCGATATTCCGCGCGGCGGCGGTGATCTTCGGATGCTGGCTGCTGGGCGAATTGGCCCCGTGGTTGAACTACGGTGTGTGGTGGGGCATCACACTCGTCAGTCTCTACGCCATTGTGCTGCATCCGATGACGGTGCAGTACAACATTTACAAGCAGGAAACCGCCCGGGTGATGAGCGGCACCCTGTGCTCGACCTGCCGCTACTTCGAAAGCACCGGCGTGATGTGCTCCAAGCTCGACGAACACGTCACCGAGGATGTGGTGCCCTGCGAGGGCGAACTCTGGGAACCGAAGGGCTTCGACGACGAGGATTGAATCCCGACGCCCCCGCGCCGGGATGGTGACACGGAACGATACAGAGGACCATCCATGAACATCAAGATTTCGGCAGTGTTGATCACCGCGTTTCTTCTCACCGCTTGCGGATCGCGCGAGGAAGGCGGTGAATCCCGCGTTGCCGAGGAAGGCGGCGGGACGAACGAAGTCCTCGCCGAGCGCGGTCAGCAAATCTTCCGCAACAGCGATTTCGGAGAATACGGCGTTGCCTGTGCCGACTGCCATGCCGATTACGATGAGACGCTCAACGAGGAACAGCGTATTCGTCCCGGTCACAGCATTCTCGGCGCGCATCGCCGCGCGAAAACCTGGAACGGCGCCTTCGCGGGCGAGCAACTTGCGCCGAGCGCCGCTGGTGCTTCGCGTTGTGCCCATCTCTATCAGGGCCGCGGCAACAGCGATGCCGACGCCCTCACGCGCGAGGAAGCGGATGCCCTGATGGCATTTTACGCGTATGTCTCCACCGGCAAGGAGCCACTGCTGCTGGAGTGGACCGCGGTGACCTGGCCGGGCGACACCGCCTTTTCGCGCGATGCCATGAAACTGCTCGTCGAGGAAATCGGCGCGCGCCGGGCCAATCCCTCCCGGGGCGAGGAGATGTACAAGCGCGCCTGCGCGCCTTGCCACGGCACCGGCATCGCTCCGGCGCAGCGCATGCTCAAGCGCAACATTGTGCGCAACGTGCGCGCCGGTACGGGCGCCATGCCCTTTTTCTCGCGCGACAAGCTCAGCGATCAGGACATCGCCGATATCAAGGCGTTTCTCGAATAGTCGCGGCCGCGGGAGCTGTGATCATGCAGTGGAGTGCGGTCGATGCGGATTTTCCGCCGGACTTGCCGACGCTACCCGCGGCCTGGTACCAGCGACCCACGCTTGATGTGGCGCGGGACCTTCCGGGCCGCATCCTCGTCAAGCGCGAGGGAAGCGCGTTGCTCGCCGTACGCATCGTGGAAGTGGAGGCCTATCATCAGCACGGCGACGGTGCCTCGCATTCCCGCAACGGGCGCACGGCGCGCAACGATGCCATGTTTCGCGCCGGCGGTGTGCTGTACGTGTACTTCATTTACGGCATGCATTTCTGCATGAATGTGGTGACGGAGGATGAAGGCGTGGGAGCGGCAGTGTTGTTGCGCGCCGCCGAGCCCCTGCGCGGTGTGGACATCATGCGCGAGCGGCGCGGCGCGGCGGCACGGGAGCACGCCCTGTTGCATGGTCCGGCGCGGCTCTGCCAGGCCTTGGCCATCACCCGCGCGCACGACGGTCTTGCACTCGACGGTTCCGTGCTCGGTATACTCGACACCCCTCCCGTCTCCGAAGCGGACATCCTCCGCGGCCCCCGCATCGGCATCCGCCACTCCACCGATCTTCTCTGGCGCTTTTATTTGAAACGTACTCCATGAGCGTTCGCGAACACAGTGAAGAATGAGTAGTGAGGAGATGAGGGTAAGGAGGGGTTTCGCTGGCACGGAGAGCCCGGAGGGCTTCGCCAACACCGAGGGCACGGAGGGTTCGCGGCTATGCGTCTCCGCGCCCTTGCATTGGCTCGAATATCGCGGAGCGTACGGATCAAGTGGGATGCACCGGCTTTGCGTCTCTGCGCCTTTGCGTTGATTCGAATGCCGCGGAGCGCGGGATTCGGCGGGACCGCACCCTCAACAATTCCTCTCCGCTCTCTTCGCTCTCTTTCATCTCTTCAAATGTATCCCGCACTCAGCTCGCTGGCATGATTCGAGCGGGAAGCACCCTCAACCCCTCCTCCGCGCTCTCGGCGCCCTCTGTGCCCTCTTCACATGTATACCGCACTCCGCCAGCCGTATAAAGTATTGACGGTATTTGTATCTGTTGAATTTTTTCCCATTTTGCATAACGTTGGCAACCGACCGTCGTGTCCCTTATTTCCCCCGTCTCCCCGCGAGAAAGACTCCATGGTGCTGTACCGAGCCATCACTCCCAACCCCCCGGCGTTCATACCGCGATCCTTCGCACACATACAATCCCACCATACAAGGAAGGTCTCATGAGCACAGGCGCGTTCGCGTTTCTCCTGTTCAGTGATCCGTCGCATCTCGAGCCGGCCGTGGAGGCCGTGAGGGCGATGGATGGCGTGCTGTCCTGGCACGCTGTCGAGGGACATTACCATCTGGCGGTGCTCACCGCCGACACGCATCCGCAACTCGAAGCGCAGCTGCGCGCCCTGCCCGGCCTCGGCGACCTGCATTGGTGCGCCGTCAAACAGGAGGTGGTGGCGCCGCGGGAACTCGCGCCCGAGGGCGTGCGCGCCGTGGTTCACATGGAAACGGACGGCGCGCTGCTCGGCGGCATGCCCAAGCATCTCGTCGAACACGAGGCGCTGCCCTGGGAAGCTCTCGCCATCACCACGCACGGTATCGTGGGCGTGCTGCGCGGCGAAATGTTCGACAGCATCGATCGCGCCATCAATGCGCATTTGCAGCCGCTCGACGGCGTGCTGCGACTCAAACGGGATTGGATCATCGACCTCACCCAGCTATAAGGACGACGAGAATGGCAGAACAGCATTCCGAGGAATTCAAACGGTTCAATGTGGACCTGTGGAAATACGACGGGCATGCCGGGGCGCTGATCCCGCTGCTGCAATCGGCACAGGACACCTACGGCTACGTGCCGGAAAAGGCCATCCACTCCATCAGCCACATCACGGGCATTCCCGCCGCCGAAATCTACGGCGTGGTCACGTTCTACGCGCAATTCCGCACCAAACCGCTGGGTCGGAATATCATCCGCGTGTGCAACGGCACAGCATGCCATGTCAACGGCGTGAAAACGCTGTACGGTACGATTCAGGACGAATTGGGCATCAATTACGAGGAAACCACCGACGACGGCGCCTTCAGCCTGCTCTCCGTGGCCTGCCTCGGCTGCTGCTCGCTCGCCCCCGTCATCACCATCAACGGCGAGGTGTTCGGTCGCCTCACCGCCGCGAAATTGCGGAAAATCCTGCGCGACGCCCGCCGCCGCGCCAAAGAAACCGTCTAACCCGGCAGAAAGGTGCAGAGAATGAAAACAGTATTGGTAGGACTGGGCACCTGCGGCATTTCCGCCGGAGGTGAAAAAGTGTACAAGGCGCTGCAGGACGAGTTGAAAGAGCATCCCGGCGCATTCGAACTCAAGGAAACCGGCTGCATCGGCATGTGCTACCGCGAACCGCTCGTGGAAATCCACGACAACGGCGGCAAGCATCTCTATGCCGAAGTCACCCCCGAACGCGTGGGACGTATCGTCGAAGAAGATATTCTCGGCAATATCACCGTCGAGGAATGGCTCGCCACCGCCGATCCCAAGGAACAGGAATTTTTCGATAATCAGGTCCGCATTGTGCTGCGCAACAGCGGCATCATCGATCCGGGCTCCATCGAGGAATACATCGCGCGCGACGGCTACAAAGCGCTGCGCAAGGTGCTCGAAGGAATGACGCCCGAGGATGTGATACGCGACGTCCTGGCCTCCGGCCTGCGCGGTCGCGGCGGCGGTGGTTTTCCCACGGGAAAGAAGTGGGAGTTCACCCGCGCGTCCAAAGGCGGCAAGAAATTCATCATTTGCAATGCCGACGAAGGCGATCCCGGCGCGTTCATGGATCGCTCGGTGCTGGAAAGCGATCCCCATTCGGTGCTCGAAGGCATGATGATCGCGGCCTACGCCATCGGCGCCGACGAGGCCTACATCTACTGCCGTGCCGAGTATCCCAAAGCCATCGCGCGCCTGCGGCAGGCCATTTCACAGGCGCAGAAGCGCAATCTGCTCGGCGACAACATCCTCGGGAGCGACTTCAACTTCATCATCCGCATCAAGGAAGGCGCCGGCGCCTTCGTGTGCGGCGAGGAAACGGCACTCATCGCATCCATCGAGGGACGCCGCGGCATGCCGCGCTTCCGCCCGCCGTTCCCGGCCGAGTCGGGCCTCTGGGGCAAACCCACCAGCATCAACAATGTGGAAACCTTCGCCAACGTGCCGTGGATCATCCTCAACGGTGGCGAGGCCTTCGCCGCCTATGGCACGGCCAACAGCAAAGGCACCAAGGTCTTCGCCATGGCCGGCAAGGTGCGCCGCACCGGCTTGGTGGAAGTGCCCATGGGCATCACCATCCGCGACATCATTTTCAAAGTCTGCGGCGGCATCATCGACGACAAGGAGTTCAAAGCGGTGCAAATGGGCGGCCCCTCGGGCGGCTGCATCCCCGCGCACATGTGCGACATCGGTGTGGACTATCAGGAAGTGAACAAAACCGGCGCCATCATGGGCTCGGGTGGTTTGATCGTGATGGACGAAACCACCTGCATGGTCGACGTGGCCCGCTACTTCCTCACGTTCACGCAGGCCGAAAGCTGCGGCAAATGCACCTTCTGCCGCATCGGTACCAAACGCATGCTCGAAATTCTCGAGCGCATCACCGACGGACAGGGCACGATGCAGGATCTCGACAACTTGCAGGAACTCGCCCTGCAAGTGGGCGCGGCCTCGCTCTGCGGTCTCGGACAAACGGCTCCCAATCCCGTGCTCACCACGCTGAAGTATTTCCGCGACGAGTACGAAGCACACATTCTCCACAAAAAATGTCCCGCGCATGTGTGCGCACCGTTGCTCACCTACACCATCAACGAACAATGCACCGGCTGCACGCTCTGCGCCCGTGCCTGTCCCACCGCCGCCATTGCCGGCGAAAATAAACAGCTGCATTCGATCGATCAGGATCTGTGTATCAAATGCGGCAAGTGTTTCACTGTCTGTCGCTTCGATGCGGTATTGAAAGACTGAGGTGCATCATGGTAACACTCACGATCAACGGCCAGGAAATCACCGCATCCCCCGACAAGACCATTCTCCAGGTCTGTCACGAGAACAACCTCGACCATATCCCCACGCTGTGCTACGACGAGAAAATGCCGGCCTTCGGCGCCTGCTTCCTCTGCGTGGTGGAGCTGGAAGGACAGAACCGCCTGTTCCCGGCCTGCTCCACGCGCGTACAGCAGGGCATGGTCATCAACACGCGCTCGCAGAAAGTGCGCAGCGCCCGCAAAACCTGTCTCGAACTCATCGTCTCCAACCACTACGCCGATTGCTTCGGACCGTGCCGCCTGAATTGCCCCGCCGATGTGGACATCCAGGGCTACATGTCGCTGATCAGTCTCGGCAAATTCAAAGAGGCGGTGGCGCTGATCAAGGAAAAGAATCCGCTGCCCTCGGTGTGCGGCCGCGTGTGCACGCGCAAATGCGAGGTGAACTGCCGCCGCTCCATGGTGGATTCGCCCGTGGGCATCGACTTTCTCAAGCGCTACGCAGCCGATCAGGACATGATTGGCGACATGTGGAAGCCCGAAGTGAAAGAGGATAATGGCGTCCGCGTTGCCATTATCGGTTCCGGTCCCAGCGGCATGACCGCGGCCTACTACCTCGCCGTCGAGGGCTACCGCCCCGTGGTGTACGAGGCCTTGCCGCATCTGGGCGGCATGCTGCGCTACGGCATTCCCGAATACCGCTTGCCCAAGGACGTGCTCGACAAGGAAATTTCCTGGATCACCGATCTTGGCGTGGAAGTGCACACGCAGATGGCGCTCGGTCGGGATTTTTCCATCGACGATCTCTTCACCCAGGGCTATCGCAGCGTGTACATCGCGCTGGGCGCGCAGGTGGGCAAGCCCATGCAGGTGGAAAACGAAGACGCCGAGGGCGTGCTGCGCGGCGTGGATTTCCTCCGCATGGTGGAAATGAAAACCAACCCCGAAATCAAGGGCCGCGTGGTGGTGGTGGGCGGTGGCAATACCGCCATCGATGCCGCGCGTACCTCGCTGCGCCTCGGCGCCGAGGAAGTGGTGCTGCTGTATCGCCGCACGCGCAAGGAAATGCCGGCCAATGAAATGGAAATCGTGGCCGCGGAAGAGGAAGGCGTGAAAATGGAATTCCTCGCCGCTCCCACACGCGTGAACGTGGCCGACGGACGCATGACCTCCATCGAATGCCTGCGCATGGAATTGGGCGAACCCGATGCCAGCGGACGCCGTCGCCCCGTGGTAGTGCCGGGCTCCGAGTATGCCATCGAATGCAGTTGGGTGATCTCGGCTATCGGCCAGGAGCCCGACCTCGACGGTGTGGAAGGCGATGCCGGCCTCAAGGTATCCAAGTGGAACACCATCGAAGCGCGTCCCGGGACCTTCGAAACCGATCGTCCGGGAGTGTTTTCCGGCGGCGATGTGGTAACGGGTCCGGCCGATGCCATCGACGCCATTGCCGCGGGTCGCATGGCCGCGCGCGCCATCGACAAGTTCATTCAAACCGGCATTGTCGAGCCGCTCACCGATCGCTTCGAAAGCAAACGCGACAGTTTCCACAAACTCTCGCGCGAGGATGTGCCGCAGATCAAGGAAAGTGCCCGGCATCACGCGCCGGAAGTGCCCGTGGCCGAGCGCATCCGCAGCTTCGGCGAGGTGGAGTTCGCCTACGACGACTCCGCGGCCTTCGAGGAAGCGCTTCGCTGCGCCGAATGCGGCTGCGATGCCGGCCTCGACTGCCGCTTGCAGGATTACTGCACCGAATACGGTGTGGATCAGAAGCGCTTTGTGGGTGAATTCAACCGCTATCAGGTGGACACCCGCCATCCCTTCATCAAAATCGACTCCAACAAGTGCATCAACTGCGGGCGTTGCGTCAACACCTGCGCCGAAATCCTGAATGTGGCCGCACTGGGCTTTGTCAACCGCGGTTTCCGCACCATCGTGAAACCGGCCATGGAAAAGGCGCTGCACGAAAGCAACTGCGTGAGCTGCGGCAACTGTATCGATGTGTGTCCCACCGGCACGCTGGTGGAGAAAATGCCGTTCCGCCGCTCGGGTCCCTGGACCATGGACTCGGTGTACAGCGTGTGCAACTACTGCTCCGTGGGTTGCAACATCACGCTGAAGGTGAAGGCCGACGATCTGTTCTACGTCGTGGGTGCTTCGCCCGAGCAGGCGCCGAACTATGGCGAACTGTGCGTACGCGGCCGCTTCGGCTATCAGCATTATCTGGATGGCTCGCGTGTGCTGCAACCCATGGTACGCAAGGACGGCTTCCTCGCCGCGGCCACCTGGGACGAGGCCTTTGAAGCCATAGAGCGTGGCCGCGCCCGCGTCTTCGCCGAGCATGGCGCCGACGCGCTCATGGTGGCGGCATCGCCCAAGCTCACGGACGAGGAACTGTACCTCGCCGGGCGCTATGCCCGCGCGGCCTTGCGCACGAACAACCTCGTGTCCTTCCACCGCCTGGTGAACGAAGCCGACTACCACGCCCTCGACGAGATGCTGGGCGGCACCTTCTCCAGCGTTGGTGTGGAGGAATTGGAACACGCCGACACCTATCTCTTCCTCGGCGGCAATCCCACCATCGAGAATCCGGTGATGGGCTGGCGCGTGAAGCGTCGGATGCGTCATGGGGCGCAGGCCATCGTGATCAATTCCGCCGAAATCGATCTCGTGCCGCATGCCACCGTGTGGGCCGATCCGCGTCGCGGCACGGCCACGCGCTTGCTCAGCGGTATACTCGCCGAGTTGCTGCGCCGCGGCGTGGTGGACGAAAGCTTCATCGCGAAGCGCACGGCGAATTTCGAGCAGGTCCGCGCGCAGGTCGAGCAGGTGGATCTGGCGGAAGTGGCCGAAATCACCGGTGTGTCGGTGCAGCGCATTCACGCCATCGTGGACGTGTTGGCGCAGCCCGGCAAGCGTGTGGTGGCCTGGTACAATCTCGAAAGCCGCATCGATCGCGCGAGCGACGATCTCAAGGCGTTGGCCACGATCCTGTTGGCGCTGGGCAAACTCGGCGTCGAGGGTTCGGGCATCGCGCTGTTCAGTGGCGAATGCAACAACACCGGCATGGCGGTGGCGGGCTTCGACCGCGAGCTGTTGCCGGGTGGAGCGAGCATTCGCAATGAACGCCTGCTGGCCGCGGTCAATCGCTTCTGGCACACCGACATCGGCGACGTGCTCGCCAGCAGCGGCAATGTCCGGCGCAAGATTCGCGAGGATCGCATCCGCGCGGCGTTTGTTCTGGGTGAAAATCCGGCGGCTGCCGAGGAGTACAACGGCTTCATCAACAACCTCGACTTCCTCGTCGTGGCGGATCAGTACATGACCGAGACCGCGCAGGCGGCGGACGTGTTCCTCCCCATGTCCACCTACCTCGAGGGACGCGGGCATTTCACCAACTGGGCGGGCATGCGGCAGACGTTGGTGCCGCTGGCCGAGCCGCGCAACGGCATGAGCAATGTGCAGATTCTCCGCCGCCTGCTGGAAATCGAAGGCCTCGAGCCCTCGTTCCGCACGCATGAGGAGCTGTCGTCGGAAATGATGTCCTTCATCCGCCAGCAGGGTAGCGAGGGGCGCATTCGCCTGAGCTTCTCGACGACGGACGGCAAGGCACATTTCGTGCTCTATTCCGATCAAGTGCAGGCAAGCAGCGCGCGCATTCCCGCCGTGCTGGAGAACGACGCCCGCATCAACGATCGCATGGCGCAAATCCACGCGTAGGAAACATATCGGTTCCTGCGAGATACGGGCGATGCGTGCATCGCCCGTATCGTTGTTTGTTGTCGCGAAAACCGTAACTTTCGGAATGCGCCAACAGCCATGGACGATGGATACCCCATGATTCGAATTTCCAGCCGCATCGCGGCGGGTGTTGTCGTGTTCGTGCTGACGGTGGCAGTGAGCTTCGCACAGCAGGGCACGACCGACGCGAAGGAGAAAAAGTTGTACAATCCGTCCGCCGATGCGGCCGCGGAGCTGCGCGACGCCGTCGCACGCGCCGGCAGGGAGGGCAAGCACGTGCTTGTGCAGGTGGGAGGCAACTGGTGTTCGTGGTGCCTCAAATTGCACGACACGATGACGAGGAGCGCCGCGATCGATTCGCTGTTGCGTGCCGATTTCGTGGTGATCCGGGTGAATTTCAGCAAGGAAAACAGGAACGAGAGCACGCTCGCCGCGCTGGGCTATCCGCAGCGCTTCGGCTTTCCCGTGCTGCTCGTGCTGGACGGTTCGGGGAAACGTTTGCACACACAGGACAGTGGCTTGCTGGAACGCGACAAAGCCCACGATACGGAATTGGTGTACCGTTTTCTGCATCTCTGGCGACCCGCCGCGGTGCGCGGCGGTGAGTAAACCACCAACGACTCCAACACAACATTCCATCACGGATTGATGCGGCAGCAGGAATGAACAGGCACAGCATGGATTCCCCGGTCGACATGGGAGGCGAGGACGCTCTGCGCGAGGGTTTCGTTCGCAATGTCGGCAATTGCCAGTTGGTGATCGCCAACGATTTCGAAGAGGTGTTGGCCGATATTATCGAGCAGTTCGAGCAACCGCTGCAAACGGAAGGGCGCGCGCTAACCGCGCTGGAGAGCGCGCAGCTGATTGCCGACGCCATGCGCGAGGGCTTTGCCGGTTTGCATCCCAATGGCATCGAATTCGCCTGCTGGCTCTGGGACGTGGCTCCGCTGCACGTGGTGCAGTTGCCCGACAGCGCCGGGGGTCCGCCCATGCAAGGATTCCGACATGGCGTGCTGCATTTGCGCCGCATCGCCTCCATGATTGCGGGCAGCTATGTCACGCAGCAGCCGCAGCGCGCGGATATGGTGATCGAATTGCTGGATTCGAGCATGGACTGGGTGGATGCGCGCAATCTCGTCATGTATGCGCTGGTGGACTATTTCGAAGAGCATGTGGGGCGGGAGCTGGGTGGCCTGCTCGTGCTTGCCGGAGGGAAGAAGAACTGGCGACGCATGCTCCCGTTGGGAACCGCAGCCCGTTTGATGGCACGGGGTGAAGATGAGAGCGCGCTCGCGTATCGTTTGCTTCATGCGGCATTGCCGCATCTGAGCGAGGCCAGCACCTTCCAGGCCGTGTTGTACGTGATGCGGGTCGCCGCCATGTACGGAGATCAACGCTCCATCCTGGCGTTCCTGGATGGTTTGCGCCAAAGCACGTACGCGCAATCCTCCCGCTTGTTTTGCGAAGTGCTGCGCAATCCGCATCTGCGCTGGGAGCAGGTTTCGTCCGAGGAATTGCGTACCGCCTTCCAGCGATGGATGGAGGAATGCAGCGACGAGCAGCGGGAATGTGTGCGACGGGCGTTGGAACGAATCGAGGCGTAACGCCGCGTCGTTCTCGACGAGGGGAGGCCTGTGAACAGCGGAAGCGACGGCTATCGCCGCATCACCCTTTGCGCTTCACCACGCCGATTTCAAAGGGGTGTTCGGGCGCCAGCGCCTGAAGAATCGATGGAGCCGCCGCGGAATCCACGATGAGAATCATGCCGACACCGAGATTGAACGTGCGTCGCATGTCGTCCTCGGGCACCGCACCCAATTCCTGTATCATCGAGAACAGGCGCGGGCGCTTCCACGCGTCCCACTGGATGTCGAGTTCGCAATCCTCCGGAATCACGCGGCTGGTATTGCCCACAATGCCGCCACCGGTGATATGCGACACGCCATGCACGCTCTTGCCGGCGAGCAGGGGATACACCGCGTTGAGATAGGATGTGTGCACCGCAAGCAGCGCATCGCCCAGTGTTCCGCCCAGCTCATCGAAATGCGCATCGAGTTCGAAATGCGGCAGCAAGGCGGCGCGCGCGAGGGAGTAGCCGTTGGTGTGCAGGCCGCTGGACGGCAATGCGATGAGCACATCGCCGTGCTGCACATTCTCTTTTCGGAGAATTTTTTCCTTTTCAACAATACCGACGATGGTGCCGGCGATGTCGTATTCCGTCGGAGCGTACATGCCGGGCATTTCCGCCGTCTCGCCGCCGATCAAGGCGCAGCCGTTCTCGCGGCACGCCACGGTGAAGCCGGTGATCACCTGCTCGGCGACATCCGTATCGAGCTTGCCCGTGGCGAAATAATCCAGGAAAAACAGCGGTCGAGCACCGGTGGCGAGAATATCGTTGACGCAGTGATTGACCAAATCCTGGCCCACCGTGTCGTGTTTGCCCGTCATGGCCGCGATTTTCAGCTTGGTACCCACGCCGTCGACGCTGGAGACGAGGACGGGTTCGCGGTATTCGGTAAACGAGGCGTCGAACAGGCCGCCGAAACCGCCGATACCCGACAGAACGCGGGGTCCATGCGTCGCCGCGACCTTCGCCTTGATGCGACGGACGACTTCCTCGCCCGAATCGATATCCACTCCCGCGTTTTTGTATGTCAGACTCACGTCGGCACTCCTGCAGTTAATCATCCCTCAAGTTAGAGAGCGTGTCCGTGATTCCCAAACCCGATCTCCCTCGCGGAGCGTGTTCGCGAAAGCCACGGAAAAAATCGAATCGGAAAAAAATACCGGCTACGTGCTTGAGTTCGAGCAGGGGAATGCGTACCTTTGCAGCAAGTAGCAAATATATTAGAAGGAACGCTGCTTCCATGACAGGCGTACGGGTCCATCCCGGCCTGTGGCATGATCTTGGTGATGCCACAACAGGCGCGCGCGAACGCACGGCTTCAACGTCGCTTGAAGCCGCGCCGCGCGAATGGATCCGGGCAGTGGCAGGTCGAGGCGTTTCGCATCTTTCGCCGAATCTTCACACATCATACACCATTGCTTGCAGGAGGTTGTCATGAAACCCTGGCTACGTCGCGTTTTCGTATGTGCCGTGCTGCTGTTCGCCGCGGGCGAACTGGCCGCGCAGCCATACATGATGCCCAATGGTCCGCACGCGAGCGTGTACACGGCGTCGCAGACACGCGGATTCTGGTTCCAGGCGCCCACATCGTTTTACATCGTCGGCGTACGCGTGCCGGCGGAGGCGGGCACGGCCAATCAGAACATTCAGGTCATGCGGTACAATACACCCGTCACAGTCTGGGGCACGACGGGATACGATTTCACCACGCTGGGCTACTGGTACAATATTCCGGGGAGCAACATCATCCCCTGTCAGATTCTTGTGAACGCCGGTGATATCATCGGCGTGCTCGGGGCGAAGGGCAACACGGGCTCGACTCAGAGCCACAGCTACGGCAATGCCTACGTGCCGTCTGACGTTTTTGGCATGCCTGTCACGCTTACGCGACACGGAACGCAATACGTGATCAACGACGGCGTGCCCGCGGGCTCGTCCAAACCCACGTGGACCGAGCCGGCGTATCAGATCGCTCGTGTGGAGTTGTGGTACGAGCCGCCGTGCAACATCCCCGACGGCAACCTGTTCTTCTGGATCACCGACGCGTCGGGCAATATCAAGAACTTCACCGAGGTGCCGGGCACGGTGTACGGACAGTACGAGGTGCGCTATCCCGCCGGTGCCGCCAATGTGACCGTGCTTGTGGAATTCACCCGCATCGGCGAAACAACGCCGCTTTATTCCACCACGCTGAACGACGTCAAGCCCAGCGGTTCGAATCTCTTCAGCCGGCAGATGATCAATCTGCCCAACACCATGCCGCCGGGCTATTACAACGTCACGGCCACTATCACCACGCTGAACAGTTGCGGCGATCCCGAAGCCGTGAAACTCGCGCCGATTTCGCTGATGGTCATCCGTCCGGGCACCGTGCTTTGCCGCGTGTGGCCGGGTGATGTCAACAACGACAACATGGTGAATTACAGCGACCGCAAGGATCTCAACGTGTACATCCACGATGCGAATCTCCGCAGCACCTGGCTCAGCGGTCCGGCGCGCTATCGCATCGATGCGGTAGCCAATCCGTTCGCGTTCTACAACTGGGAAGAGCAGCCCGCCATTCCCTGGGACACGCCCGAAGGGTGCTATATGGACGCCGACGGCAATGGTGTGGTGAACAACTTCGACTACATCGCCATCAAACTGAACTGGCTCAAGGTGCGCCCGGGCACTGCGCCGAAGGCGAATAGCTTCAGCACCGTGAGCTTCGATCTCGACCAGAATCACCCGAATCCCTTTACCGGCGAAACCATGATCCGCTACAATTTGCCCGAGCGCAGCGAAACCAACCTTCAGGTTGTTGACATGCTGGGTCGCACCGTGGCCACGCTGGTGCAGGGCCCGATGGAAGCGGGAACGCAGCATGTCGCCTTCTCCGGCGCGGGACTCTCGCCCGGCAAGTACCTGCTGCGCTTCCACACGGTGGGACTGGCTTCGGGATTGACCTTCTCGAAAACCGTGAGCATGTCGCTGGTCAAATAGCGGCGACGGCGTACCGTTCGATACCGTCCAATGCGCGGGGCAACCTTGGTTGCCCCGCGCATTGCGTTTCTACGAGGACATCTGTAACTTCTTCATGCCTGATGTGTTTTGACTGGATTGTGCGGAAAGGTCACGCCTGCTGCCAATTGTCACACCCCGATACCGCACCAGACCAATCTCCAAGCGAGCGCGCTCATTTTTCCGTTTTCACATACGAAAGGATGTTCCCATGAAGCAGATGATTCGACATGCCGGCATGATCGCGGCGCTGTTGCTTGTTCTCGTCACGCTTCCGGGCCTGGAGGTTGTGGCGCAGGGCACGCTCATGCCCATTCCTCCTCACGGCAGCGTGTACACCGGGTATTCGCGCGGGTTCTGGTTCACCGCGCCGACCTCGTTTTTCATCACCGGCGTACGCGTGCCCACCGACGCAAGCACGGCGGACCAGAACGTGTTTCTCGTACGCTTCACCGCGCCGCCTCCCGGTTTGCCCGGCACATCGACGTACACGGTGCTGGGGCAGTGGTACAATATTCCCGGCACCAACATCATTCCCTGCCAGATTCTGGTGAACAGTGGCGATCACATCGGCGTGATCGGGCATCGCTGCGCCCTCCCCGCCACGTATTTCAACGCCATCAATTCCTACACCTCCACGGGTCCCGCCGCGTCGAATATTCTCGGCGTGCCGGTGGATTTGTACCGCCTCATGTATCAGGACAACATCGTCAACATTGTGCCGGGTGATCTTGGTTCGGCCACCACGGGACAACTGGGGCGCGTGGAAGTGTACGTGGCTCCGCCGTGCGTTATCCCGCAAGGAAGTCTCACCGCTGTGCTGACGGATGCGGTGGGCAATCCGAAGAATTTTGTCGAAGCTCCCGGAAGCATTCACTTGCAGTATCAGGTGAGTTATCCCGCCGGCGCGACCAATGTGGGTATCACCGCGGTATTCACGCGCATCGGCGAGACCGTGCCGGCTTTCACTGTGACGCTCAACGATGTGAAAGCCGCGGGAAGCACCTTACTCAGCAGGCAGGCCATCAGCTTGCCCGCCAATGTCCCACCGGGCTACTACACGGTGGCCGTCACGTTCTCGACACTCAACAGTTGCGGCAATTACGAGGATACCGACATCGAACCCCTCTCGCTCATGATTGTGCGTCCGGGTACGCAGCTCTGTCGTGTGTGGCCGGGTGATGTGAACAACGATGATCTCGTGAACTACACCGATCGCAAGGATCTGAACACCTACATCCACGACGCGAATCTCCGCAGCTCCTGGCTCACCGGCCCCGCGCGTTTCCGCACCGACGCGGCGACGAATCCGCTGGTGTTCTTCAATTGGGAAGAGCAGCCAGCCATTCCCTGGGACACGCCCGAAGGGTGCTACATGGATGCCGATGGCAACGGCGTGGTGAACAACTTCGACTACATCGCCATCAAGCTGAATTGGCTGAAACTGCGTCCGGGTTCGCCTGCCAAGCGCGGTGATACGTTCAGCGCGGTGAGTTTCGATATCGACCAGAACCATCCGAATCCTTTCAGTGATGGCACGGCGATTCGATTCCATGTGCCCGAGGCCAGCATGACGCAACTCGTGGTGGTGGACATGCTGGGCCGCACCGTCGCCACGTTGGTGGATGGACGGGTGGATGCCGGAACGCGCTTCGCGCATTTCAGCGGCGAGGGTTTGCCGGCAGGGAAGTACTTGCTGCGCTTCACGAGCGTGGGCAGCGAATCGGGTCTGCGCTTCTCGAAAACCGTGACGATGGCATTGGTGAAATAAGTCCGTCCCCGCGTGTGTAATCGCGGGTGCGGTGTTCCTCGATCTCTCGCCCGAGCCGCGAAATCCAGCCGGATTTCGCGGCTCGGGCGCATTTGCGCTTGCCATTGGCGAGCGGATTTACGATATTCCGCTCGTATTTGCTCGTCTGACCGGTTCCGTTCGCTTGTTGCCTCACTCCGTTGAGGTGCCACCACGGCCCGTCGCGCGATGAATCAGCCCTCGATGTCCCATCGAGTTCATCGCCCGCCGTCACCGATGGGGGTATGCGGTCGGAACATAAATGAACCACGATTCAAATACCTGCCACAGCGTTGTGGCACACCGTGTCCCCGGCCGTCGCACATTGCGATCAGCCCCGGCCTCGGGCACGATTCGCGGCGCCGATTCTCCTACCCTCATCCATAAGGAGTATGCCATGCTGTATCGTCGACTTTCCTCCGTTGTCCTCGTCCTCGCCCTGATCACGGCGACACCGGTGTTTTCCCAACTCAGCGGTACCTACACCATCGGAGGCAGTTCGCCCACCTACGCCAGCTTCGCGGCGGCGGTGGCGGCGCTGTCCGCCGGTGTGAATGGTCCGGTGGTGTTCAACGTGCGCTCGGGCACCTATCCCGAGCAGATCAGTATTCCCAGCATCACCGGCGTGTCGGCCACGAACACGGTGACCTTCCAATCCGAAAGCGGTTCGCCCGCCGCGGTAACCATGTCCCTGGCGCCCGCCAGCAATAACTACATCGTGCAACTCGATGGCGCCGATTACGTGCAGTTCAAGAATATCGGCATCAAGAACACTTCCACCTCGCTCGGCGTGGTGGTGCGCTTCGGCACGACGGCGGCGTCGACCAACTGTCTGTTCGAGGGCTGCATTCTCGAGGGCAGCACCACGGGGTCGACATCGGCCGATATCAGCGTGGTGTATGTCAGCGGACAGGCGCACAACGACAACGTGTTCCGCAACAACACCGTGCTCAACGGATCGAACGGATTTTATTTCCCCTCCAGTTCGGCCACGAATATGCGGATCGAAGGCAACACGATCAACAATTCCTGGCAGTCGGGCGTGTGGCTGGCGAACGTGTACAATCCGACGGTGATCGGCAACACGATGAATCTGTCGACCACCAGCACTTCGCAGCAATACGGTTTGTACGTGAACAACATTTACACCGGCTTCACCTTCGACAAGAACAAGATCATGCTGCTTGGCGGTTCGGGCGCGAAGCGCGGCATTCAGTTCTGGAATTCCAGCATTGTTCCGGATGGCTTCATCCGCAACAATTTCGTGACGGTGAATGGCGGAGCGAGCACGTCGTACTGCTTCTATGTGTCCACCTCGGGCGGAAAGAAGGTGTACAACAACACCTTCGTGTGCACCGGCTCGTCCACAGGCAGCCGCGCCATGTACATCGTGCTGCCGCGCGCGGAGGGACTGCGCCTGATCAACAACATCATCGTGAATCACGGCGGTGGCTCGGCGTTCTACTGCACGAACGTGTCCGCCACCGGACCGATTCATGAGATGGACTACAACGTGTACTGGGGACCGAGTCCCACCACGGCGCTGTATTGGAACGCCACCGCCTACACCACATTGGCGGCATTCCAGGCGGCGAACGGCATGGATGTGCATTCGGTGTACAAGAACGTGACCTTCGCGAACGAAACCACGGGCGATTTGCATCTGGGTGGTTCTTCGCAGAACGATCTCGATCTCACCGCCATCCCACTCGCGGCGGTGATCGACGATATCGACGGAGACGACCGTACCGTGCCGTATCGCGGTGCCGACGAGGCCTGCTACACCAAGCCCGAGTGGTACAGCTACAGCATCGAGGATGCGAACGGACAGGCGCCTGCCTATATCGAAACACCGGGAACGCTGTTCGTGCGCTACAATGTGGATCAACCCGTGGACGAAGCCACCATCACCATCACGCTGCGATTCTACAATGTGGCGACAAGTCAACTTGTGCACACCGAGATGTTCCAGGTGCAGAAGGCCCTGGGCGCCGCGGCCAGCGGCGTGTATCCCGTGTCGCTGCCTTCGTGGCTGCCGGTGGGATTCTATCGCATCGAGGCGAATTTCGATCTCAAGAACAGCTGCGGTCTGTATGTGAATCGCAAAGTCCTGCCCGATCGCGGCGTGCTGCTCATCGCTCCAGGACAGTTGCCCTGCGTGGTGTGGCCCGGCGATGTGAACAACGACGGCGTGACAAACTACGCCGATCGCAAGGATTTGAACCAGTACATCTTTGATGCCATGCTCCGCAGCACCTGGCTCAGTGGTCCCGGCCGCTATCGCGCCGAGGCCGCCGCCGATCCGCTGGCCTACTACACGTGGACCGCACAGGCGGGCGCGCCCTGGTTCACTCCCATGGGCTGCTACATGGACGCCGACGGCAACGGTACCATCAACAACTTCGACTACATCGCCATCAAGATGAACTGGCTGAAGTCGCATGGCGCGGTGGCACCGAAGGCGGGAGACCGCTACTCGACGTTGACCTTCGATATGAGTCAGAATTATCCGAATCCCTTCAACCCGACGACCACCATTCGCTTCAATCTGCCCGAGCGCAGTGAAGTGGTGCTCACCATACGCGACATGCTCGGCCGCGTCGTGGCCACACCGGTGAACGGAACGTTGGCTTCGGGAGAGCATCTGGCGCAGTTCGACGCGTCGATGTTGCCCAACGGAACGTACGTGGCGAGCATCAGCATGCTTGGTGTGGAGAATGGTCTCACATTCTCCAAGACAATCAAGATGACGCTCGCGAAATAAACCACACCAATACCCGCAAGCGCGCGGGGCATGCTTCTTCCACGGAAGCATGCCCCGCGCATTTTTTATTAAAAAATTCACCGATTCGACCTATTGCAAATCTCATTGCCGCAGTGTAGATTTTCCACCGTGAATATTTAGCACAAAGATGAGAGGCAGGCTGCGCCCCGCATCAGCCCTCAGTGACAGCGGGTTTCGTCCACCTCCATCGCGTTCCGGGTACACGTCGCGTCGTCGATGCCACAAGGTGTGGTGGCGTGGTACGCCCCGGTGCATCATCCACGGTTTCAGTCAGGAGGTTCTGTATGATTCGACGTTTCGATCGTTTCGTCCTGCCGCTGTTAGCGACGGGACTCTTTTTTGCCCTTTCCTTCAGCGCGATGGCGCAGTTGAGCGGCAGCTACACCATCGGTGGCAGTTCCCCGAACTACAACACCTTTGCGCAAGCGGTTGCGGCGTTGTCCGCTGGTGTGAGCGGTCCGGTGGTGTTCAATGTGCGCGCGGGTACGTACACCGAGCAGGTGAACATCCCCGCCATCACCGGTGTGTCGGCCACGAATACCGTAACCTTCCAGTCGGAAAGCGGATCGCCCGCCAGCGTCACGCTGCAGTTCACCACCACGGGAACGAACTATACGCTGCAGCTCGACGGCGGTGATTACGTGTTCATCCGGAATATGACGATAAAGAACGGCGGCACCACCAGCGCCGTGGTCGTGCGTTTCGGTACAACCAACGCGTCCACGAACTGCTTGATCGAAGGTTGCGTGCTTGAAGGCACCACCACGGGAACGACCTCCACCGAAGCCAGCGTGGTGTTCGTGAGCGGACAGGCGCACAGCAACAACACCTTCCGCAACAACACTGTGCTCAACGGATCGAACGGCTTTTACTTCCCGTCGAGTGCGTCGACGAACATGTGGATCGAGGGCAACACGATCAACAATTCGTGGCAATCGGGCGTGTGGCTCGCCAACGTGTACAATCCGACTGTTATCGGTAACACGATCAATCTATCCACCACGGGCACGTCCACACAGTACGGTCTGTACGTGAACAACATTTACACCGGCTTCACCTTCGACAAGAACAAGATCATGCTGCTCGGCGGCTCGGGCGCGAAGCGCGGCATTCAGTTCTGGAATTCCAGCATCACGCCGGATGGCTTCATCCGCAACAACTTCATCACGGTCAACGGCGGAGCCAGCACCTCGTATTGCTTCTACGTATCCACCTCCGGCGGTAAGAAAGTGTACAACAACACGTTTTCGTGCATAGGCTCCAGCACAGGCAGCCGCACCATGTACATCGTGTTGCCGCGTGCGGAAGGACTGCGTTTCCGCAACAACATCGTGATGAACCACCGCAGCGAATCGACGATCAGTGGCGTCGGTCTCGGCCTATCGATCGTACGGGCCATCGTCGAAGCACATGACGGCACGGTCCGGGCCGAGAAAAGCAACGCCGGTGGTGCCCGCTTCGTCA
>JAMIQH010000241.1:0-8677 GCA_035914695.1 Bacteroidota bacterium
AGGCGCCTTCATCATTCCGTATCTCGTCTCTTTCGTGCTGATGGGCATTCCCTTGCTCTGGATAGAATGGGCCATCGGAAGGCACGGCGGTCGCTTCGGCCATCACTCCACGCCGGGTGCCATGCACGCCATGGGAAAGCACTGGTGGTGGAAGTACATCGGCGTGTTCGGGATTTTCACCAATCTCACCGTCGCCGCCTACTACGCCTACATTGAGTCGTGGACATTGGGCTACGTCTGGTATTCGCTGATCGGCACTTTCGCCGATAAAACGCCGCAGGGCGTGTCGGACTTCTTTTCCTGGTATCTCGGATCGGAGCAGGGGCTGATCAGTTTCTCCGGACCTGCTGTGGTGTTTTTCCTGATCACGCTCGGTCTGAACCTCTGGATACTCAGCCGTGGCCTGCAGAAAGGTGTGGAACTGGCCAGCAAAATCGGCATGCCGATTCTGGTGGTCTTTGGTGTGTTCCTCACCATCCGCTCCCTCACACTGGATGCAGGCGAGCAGGGCGCTGTGTTCGATGCCATGATGGGGTTGAATTTCCTCTGGACTCCGCACTTCGATTCGCTGGCCAATCCCAAAGTGTGGCTCGCCGCGGCGGGACAAATCTTTTTCACCTTGTCCGTGGGCATGGGATCCATCCACTGTTACGCGTCCTACTTGCGGGAAAAGGACGACATTGCCCTGAATGCAGCCACGGCCGGATGGATGAACGAATTCGTCGAAGTCATTCTCGGTGGTTCCATCATCGTACCCATCGCCGCGGCCTATCTCGGCCTCGATTGGCTCAGCGCACATGTCGGATTCGAGATGGGCTTCCGTACCATGCCCACGCTCTTCCAGCAATGGGGCACGGTGCTGTCGGTGTTCGCCGGGGTGGCATGGTTCGGTTTGCTGTTCTTCGCGGGTATCACGAGTTCGCTGGCAATGGGACAACCCGTGCTGGCGTTCATGCAGGATGAATTCCGCATGCCACGCAATCGGGCCGTGGTGGTATTCGGCATCATTCTCGTGATGCTGTCGCTGCCCTGCGTCATTCTGTACAATGGCGGCGCGTTCAACGAATTCGACTACTGGGCGGGGACATTCTCGCTGGTGGTGTTCGCACTGGCGGAGGTGATTCTCTTCGCGTGGGTGTTCGGAATGAAACGTGGATGGGAGGAAATCACCCGAGGCGCGGATTTGAAAGTACCACGGGTGTTCAAATACGTCATGCAATACGTGACGCCGGTGTTTCTGCTGGCGGTGTTCGTGGGCGCGCTGATCAAACCCGCGGCGGGGGACTGGGGGGCCGCCTTCGCATCGCTGTTCTCGGGTCGTGGCTGGCCGCTGGAAGCCGACAGTGTGATCGGCATGGTGCTGCACCTCGGCGTGCAGGACACGAGTTGGTTCGTCAACGGCGAACCAACGCACGTGTTCATTCTCGATATGACGCGCATCCTGCTTATTGTAACCTTTGTGGCCATCGCGCTGGCCGTGTGGGCGGCCTTCCGCAACAAACCCTCGCACATGTATCTGGAGGACGCACGATGAGTACCGCTGGATTGATCACCATGCTCGTCACCTGGACCGTGGTTCTGTTCATGGTCAGCCGCTTGTTCATCCGCGTGCTTCGGACACCGGCCGACCCCAATGAGGACTGAGAACGGATGCCGCTGTGCGTGGAATTCCGCACGGCACCGGGAGTTGTCTGATCAGCGCATCGGTGGATGCCGATGCACTGCGATGGCAGAGGTGGGGAAGCGTCGGGTGCGGGGCGTCATACGCCCGGCACGCCGCCTCGTACGTATGCGAGCAGCTTCAGCGTAGACGGTTCCTGTCGTCCCAGAGCGGATACAGCAGACGATAGTCTCCGAATCCCGACTCGTCGATGAAGACGAAGCGGCGGTTGATGTCGTAGTACTCCCACACCTCGTAGGGTTTCGACTCCACGTCCACCGGGTGGCGGTCGATGTAATCGGGTGCGCCGTACACGATGTATGTCATGCCGCGGTCGGTTTTCCATCCGGCAATGTAGTGGCCGAATTGCTGATTGGCGTAGGCCACGCGGTTGTAGTACTCGATCATCGCGGCATTGCTGCCGGAGCCACTCGCCGGATTGTGTTTTTCCCAGAAGGCCTCGAAGCGTTTTCTCCGCTCCTGCGTGTCCTCCGCCGCACGGATGTACTCGATGTCCTCGGATTTCGCGAAATAGCGGAGCTGGTCGATGGCCTCGTCCAGATCACCGATGGAAATGGGGGCTCCCGCCGTGAGCCATTCGATCATGAACTGCCGCTCGGCCGATGCCAGCAAACCCGCGGTGCTGCTGTCGTTCACCTGCCGCACACTCGTGGTCAGCGTGTACGCGCCGATGCCGAGGCCGGTGCTGTTGATTTTTCCCAAAAACGTGTTCACTCCGCGCTTGAGCGGCTGCACATCTTCCTTGGTGAACACCTCTTTCCCTCCACGCCGCGTGATAACATAGTCGATCTGCACGCCGGCGAGTTGATACGGATTGTACACTTCATAAAACACATCGAAGCCATTTTCCAGCATGGCCACATTGGGATTGATCTGTGGCGAAATCTGCCGCTTTCCCTGAACAAGCTGCGCATCGCGCACGAGCATGATGTCGCTCATGCCGGGCAAATTGCCGTCGTAGCCGCGCACGGTGAAAGAACGCGACAGACGAAATTCCTTCTGCGATTCCTTATCCTCGAAACGCACTTCCAGGTTCACCGTGCCGGGCTCAAGAACAAGGGAACGCTGGGTGAGATCGTAGTATGCCGGATTCTTCGTCCGCTCGAAGGAGAGCAGTTCGAGCTTGCGCTCCCAGGTCTCTTCCTTGATCAGGCGACTGCTCTCCGGATCGGTGACCAACACAGTGACCGTGTATCCGCCGACATAGAACTCATTGTTCTTCACGAAGGTCACAATGTCGTTCGGCACATGCACGAACACATCCACCCGGCCCTTGAGGCCGAAATCGTCGTATTGGGCGAAATTGAACGCATCGAAGAAGAATGGTTGCACGCGCATGTTGTGTACCGTGCGACCCTGATCCGGCGCCTCGGTCTGTGCGCGTACCGTGCCGGAAGCCAGGACGACGAACAGGGTCAGCAGTGTGCAAACGTACAGACGGGAGCGCAATGTCATGGTTCACCTCCGAAGAGTGGCGTGCAAATCGTACTCGAAAGCGTCGGTTATGATGGCGTCCACGAACGTCCCGACAGGGACCGAGCCGTCGAATGCCGACACGGGAATCAATACCTCGTTGTCCACTTCGGGCGCGTCGAATTCGGTGCGTCCCACCGCGTACTCGCCCTCCACCGTGTCGAGCAACACCCGCATAGTGCTGCCGACGCGTTGCTCGTTTTTGCGCTGGGAAATCTCGCGCTGCAATTCCATGATGGCGTCGCGACGCTCGATTTTCACCTCATGAGGAATGGGATCGCCCAGCACCCAACTGCTGGTGTTTTCCTCCTGCGAGTAGAGGAATACGCCGAGGCGGTCAAGCTCGAAGTCCTTCACGAAATCATACAGCGCCTGAAATGCCTCGTCGCTTTCGTTCGGGTAGCCCACGATGAGCGTGCTGCGCAGCGCGATGCCGGGCACGGATTCGCGCATGGCGAGCAGCAATTCCTCCGTCGCGCGGCGCGTGATGCCGCGACGCATGGATTTGAGTACCGCGTCGTCGATGTGCTGAATGGGAATGTCGATGTAGCGGCAGAGTGCGTCTTCGTCGCGCAAGGCGTCGAGTGTTTCCAAGGGAAAATGCGAGGGATACGCGTACATCAGGCGAATCCACTCCGCGCGGCGCAAACGGGCGAGTTCGCGCAGCAACTCCGGCAGCCGGCGCTCGCCGTAGAGATCCAGCCCGTACGATGTGGTGTCCTGCGCGATCAGCACGATTTCCTTCGTCCCGAGTTCATGGAGAAAGGCCGCCTCGTGCAGAATGTCCTCGATGCGCTTCGATGCGTGCTTGCCGCGCATCAGGGGAATGCTGCAAAACGAGCAGGGACGGTCGCAACCCTCGCTGATTTTCAGATAGGCGGTATGCGATGGCGCGCTCAAATGCCGCTCGCCGAGGAGTTCGCGCTTGAAGCTGCCTCCCAGCGATTCGAGTATGGCGGCGAAATCCGTCACACCGAAGAAACGGTCCACTTCGGGAAGTTCCTTCTCCAGATCGGCGCGATAGCGTTCGGACAGGCAGCCCGCCACGTACAGCGTGTCAATGCGTCCCTCCTTTTTCATCTCACTTGCTTCGATGATGGTGTTCACCGATTCCTCTTTCGCCAGATCGATGAAACCGCAGGTGTTGATGATCACCGTGTCGGCGGTGTTGGGATCGTCGACCAGCGTGAGGCCGTTGACATCGATCTGCCGCATGAGCACTTCGGAGTCCACAGTGTTTTTTGAACAACCGAGCGTGACAATGGCGATGCGTTGCGGAGTGGTTCGGGACATGAATACGACTGTCAATGATACATGGTGTGGGAATAACACGGAGCAGGGGGGAAACGCTCCCCAGGAATCCGCTCGTGCATTGGTCTCGAATACTACTCGCTATCGTCACCCCGCCTCGGCGGGTCTTCGAGCTGCGCGGAGTGCCCGCGGCAGGGACGTTGCATCGGAGACAATCTCCTTCGGGCTCGGAGTTGAAAACCCGCCGGGGTGGGTCGAAGCGTCATGCTCGATCCAAAGCGGCATAGGAGCTGGTTACATCTCTCAGCACACCGATCGGCGAGATATACGCAATGTGGCGATAGGGCGCGACCGCCGCAAGGCATTCCCGCGTCCCATCGCGGGGATGGGCGCAGCGCCACGCTGGAGGAGGCGGGCGGACTCACTCCATCAGCGCGCGAACCACGTCGAGATCCGACGGCGTGTCCACGGCCTGGGAATCATGCGCCACCAGCGCCACGTGTATGGACATGCCGTGCTCGAGCGCGCGAAGTTGTTCGAGTTTCTCCTGCTGCTCGAGAACGCCCGCGGGGAGTGCGGCGAAGCGTGCGAGTGCCGCAGCGCGAAATGCGTAGATGCCGATGTGCTTGAGCCACGGACCCGTCGCGTCAGCACCGTCGCGCACATGCGGCACGCAGGCACGCGAAAAGTACAGCGCGCGTCCGTTCGCCGCCACCACCGCTTTCACCACATTGGGATTCATCGCGGCCTCGGCGTCGGGAAGAGGGCAGGCGGCCGTGCCGATATCGATGCCCGCATTCTTCAGCATCGGAGCGATGACCGCGCCGATGGTATCCAACGGCAGCAAGGGCTCGTCGCCCTGCACATTCACCACGATGTCGGCCTGTTCGCGCGCGGCAACCCATGCCACGCGTTCGGAACCCGAAGCGAGATCTGCCGGCGTCATCACGCATGTACCGCCAAAGGCCCGCACCGCGTCCGCAATGCGCTCGTCGTCGGTGGCAACCAGCACCCGCTCGACGCCGGGCGAAGCGACGCAGCGCTCCCACACATGCTGTATCATGGGTTTGCCGTGGAGATCCGCCAACGGCTTGCCGGGAAAGCGCGTCGACGCGTAGCGCGCGGGTATGACGACAAGGACGGAGGGTTCGCTCATGGTCGTTGTATCGGATGAATGTGTGAGGGGAAAAGGATGATTGCCTCGCAGGCGCTTCGGACCTTAGCGCTGCTCGTCCGTAACCGTGTCGTCGGCCGCACCTTTCGTGTCCCGTCCGGCCTCCGTACGTGTCCACGACATCGCTGGCATCGACACGTGGGGCCCCCGCATTTCGGGGACGAGATCGCCGAGGATGGAGTGCGGTAATCCGGTGGAGGGCAGGTCCTCGCGCCGTGGGCAGGGCGCTTCCGGCGAGTCCGTGGTGCTGCCGGTATCCAGCGCGTCGAGTGCTCCGCTTGCCGCACGAATGTCGCGGAGATCGGCAATGAAACGCGGCAGGTCCGCAGCATCCAGCGCAAGGCGTGCAATGCGGGCGGCGCGGCGGACATCCTCTTCCGTGAATTCATCGGAGGTGGCGAGATGCGGTTGTTTGGAAGTCACCGTGCCGCTCCGCGAGAATCTCAGATCGCCAGATCGTAGATGCGATAGGTTTTATAGGCCTCGGCGTTCATCATTTTCGCGCCGCGGTTCATCATCACGTTGTCCTCCAGCACCCACGATGCTTCGGCCGTGTAAATGTTGTGTTTGGCGGCGCGTTGCAGCACCTCCCAGTACATCACCGAATCGAAGCCCTTGCCACGGTACTGCGGAATCACACCCAGCACGATGATGCGCGCGAAGCTGATCATGCGCGTGCCGGTGAGCATGTGGTACAGCGCGGGGAGCAGGCGCCCGGAACCGTTGTGCTTGAGCACCTGATTGAGATCGGGTAAACACAGAGCGAAGCCCACCGGCTCGCCGTGACGCTCGAGAATGAACACGAGATCCTTGAATTTGCCCACCACCTGTGTGAGATCCTTGGCGAGAAAATCGAATTCCTCGTCCGTCATCGCCACGGCGCCCCAGTTGGCTTCCCACGAGCGATTGTACAAATCCTTGAGAATCACCGCCTCGCGCTCGATGTTTTTGAAATCCACATCGCGCACCGTTACGCCGTAGCGCTCGCGCACCAACTGCTGTCCGCGCTCCAGCTTTTCCGTTGCCACGCGTTCGTTCTCGAGTAAATACGCCAGCAAATCCTTGGCCTTTTTCATCCCCGCTCCGTCCATGAGCAGGGGATAGTAGCGTGGATTGTAGGTCATGAGTATGACCGGCGGGCGGTCGAAGCCCTTGACAAGCATGCCGATTTCATCGTTCACCGAGGGATTCATCGGACCGCGCATGGTATCCATGCCTTTGGCGCGCAACCACGAGGCCGCGGCATCCACCAGCGCATTGGCCACATCCTGCCGGTTGATGGATTCGAAGAAACCGAAGAAGCCCACCTTGTCGCCATGCACCGCGTTGTGGTTGCGGTTGATGATGGCGGCGATGCGGCCCACGGCCTCGCCCTGATCCTCGGCAATGAAGAGCTGCATATCCGAATGCTTGAAGAACGGATTCTTCTTCACATTCAGCAGCTTCATGCGATCCATAAGCAGAGGCGGCACCCAGTTGTGGTCGCCCTGATAGAATTTCCACTGAAGTTTGACGAATTCCCGCGTGCCGGAAGTGCCGCTCACGGGACGGATGGTGACCGCCATGCAATCCTCCGATGCTTCCTAGTTGATCACGCCCAGCTTGCGACCGATATCGCCGCAGATTTCGAGAATGCGGTCGAGATGCTCCTTCTCATGCGTGGCCATGTAGCTGGTGCGCAGCATCTGCATGCCCGCCGGGACGCCCGGACTGATGAACACGTTGACGAACACACCGGCATCGAAGAGTTCCTTCCAGAAAATGAAGCTCTTCTCGTCGTCGCCGATAATCACCGGAACCACGCCGGTCTGGCCATGCAGTACTTTGAAGCCGAGCTTGGTGAAGCCCTCGCGCATGTACTGCGCATTGGCGTGCAGCCGGTCCACCAGTTCGGGATGCTCCTCGAGAATATCGAGGGCGGCGAGGGCGGCGGCCACGCTTGCGGGTGTCGGGCTGGCCGAGAAAATCAAGGCGGGTGAGTGATGCTTGATATAATTGATCACCGCGCGCTCGCCCACCACGAAGCCGCCGAGACTGGCGAAGGTTTTCGAGAACGTGCCCATGGTCATGTCCACGTCGTTCTCGAGGCCGTAGTGGCTCGCGGTGCCGCGGCCGCCCACGCCGATCACGCCCGTCGAATGCGCGTCGTCGATGAGAATGCGTGCGTTGTACTTCTTCGCGATCTCCACCAGACGCGGCAAATCCACGATATGGCCGGTGGTACTGAACACACCGTCCGACACAATGAGCTTGCCCTTGTCCAACGGCAGCTTGGAGATGATGCGCTCGAGATCGTCCATCTCGTTGTGCTTGTAGCGCTCGAAGGTGGCAAAGGCGCCCTTGGCCATGAGATTACCGGCGACGATGCAGGCGTGATTGTCCTTGTCCGAAATCACATACTCGCCGCGCTGCACCAGGGTGGGGATGATGCCCTGGGCGGTCTGATAGCCCGTGGAGAAGAGCAGGCAGGATTCG
Organism: Bacteroidota bacterium; assembly: GCA_035914695.1. GTDB lineage: Bacteria > Bacteroidota > Ignavibacteria > SZUA-365 > SZUA-365 > JAOSJT01. The sequence continues at coordinate 8,055 of JAMIQH010000241.1, forward strand.
CGGCCGAAAAAGGCGGCCAAGCGATCCTCGAGTTCGTTGTGCAAGGTGAGCGTGCCGGTGAGGTAGCGGGAACCGGAACAGCCGCTGCCGAAGCGGTCCAATGCATCGTGCGCTGCCTGCTTCACCTTCGGATGAGCGGTGAGGCCAAGGTAGTTGTTCGATCCGGCCATGATGATTTTCCGACCCTCGATGGTCACCACGGGACCTTCACTCTCCTCGATGGCGCGGAAATACGGGTAATATCCCATGGCCTTGACTTCATCGGCGCGGGTGAACGCCCTGCATTTGTCGAATAAATCCACTCGGACTCCTGATGTATTATCGAAAAAATTTGTTCGCGTCGTGTCCCCGTAACCTGCGAGAGGGAAGGGTGCTGTTTGTTGAATCTTCGTTCAGTAATGAGCAGAACAAGGTGTAATATACCCCCGGGCGGCTGTAAAAACAACGGAGCCGCGGGGTATGGGATGTGACGGGGTTCAAGACATTCGGTGTTAGGGAAGTACGCTGCGCGGGTACTTGTGCTCGCATCGCCGACGGTCGTGATCAACACGCTATGTGCGGAAAGGAAAAAAACGTGAAAAGGTAACAGCGCTTGGTGGCAGCATGTTCTGATCGCTTCGACA
>JAMIQH010000242.1:0-8836 GCA_035914695.1 Bacteroidota bacterium
CGCAGCACGCAGGGTCCCGACGTGTCGCGCGAGGGTGTGCAGCGGGATCTGCTGCCCATCGTGGAAGGCAGTTCGGTGAACACGAAATACGGTGTTGTGCGCACCGACCACATCCTCTTCATCGCATCCGGGGCCTTTCACGTGTCGAAGCCCAGCGATCTGATTCCGGAGCTGCAGGGACGTTTTCCCATTCGCGTCGAACTCGACAGTTTGAGCGAGGACGATTTCGTGGCCATTCTTACGCGTCCGCGCAACGCCTTGCTGACGCAATACGCCGCGTTGCTGCGCACCGAGGGCGTGGAACTGCGCTTCAGCGACGAGGCGATTCGCGAAATAGCGCGCATCGCCGCCGAAGTGAATCAGAACGTGGAAAACATCGGCGCGCGCCGGCTGCACACCATTCTGACCACGCTACTCGAGGGCATACTCTTCGACGTGCCCGATGTGATCGACAGCCGCGAAGTGCTGATCGACGCCGACAAGGTGCGCGACGCCCTGGCCGGCATCGTCACCAACCGCGATTTGAGCAAGTACATTCTCTGAGACCATGAGTACCAATTCAGCTTTCACCACCATGCGCTATCCCACCATCACCCGTTTGTTTCTCGTGCTGCTGTTCATTTCCGCCGTGCTCTGGCTGGGTGGAACCGTGATGCGCGCCTTGATCGCCAACGAATTTTTCATTCCCGGGACGCTCGAATTCGATCCCAAGATCAACATCAGCCAGGAGCGTCTACTGTTCCAGCTCGTGTCCGCGAGTTCGGCCGTGGTCGTGGGCGCCTGGGCGGTGGCGCTTGTCAGTTCCATTATCGTTCTGCGCACCATTCCCCTGAAGGTGAAGGAGCACGGCTGGCTGCTCATGGCGGCGATTCTGTTCTACACCTTCGTGCCCGCGGAAATATTCACCGCCTGGCTCGACCTGCATTTTATTTTCGATTGGTTGGAAGCGAAATCCGCCTACATCGCCAACGGCCCGGGGGCGTACTACGAATACCGCATCGGTCTGCGCGAAACGCTGTCGCATCGCATCGGCGCATTGCATGGCCTGCCGGTGATGGCGGTACTCAGCTATTTCACCGCGTTGGCCGTCATCGCCTGGCAGCCGATACGCAAGGACGCACAGGCGGACGGGGAGTGAGGCGCGCATGAGCGGTATGGAAAAGGAAGCACTGCTGGAGGAACTGCGGGAAACCGTGGAAGCCCTCGGCTACAAGATTCGCTACGAACGCGGCGACTTCAGCGGGGGCTCGTGCATTCTCCGCGAGGAACGCCTGCTGGTGGTCAATCGCAAGTACACCATCGAAAGAAAAATCTCCGTCATCGCACGCGCGCTGGGCGAGCTTGGCGTCGACGCCATTTTCGTCAAACCTGCGGTGCGCGAAGTCATCGACACCGAACGCGACAAAGCCGACGCTTCATGAATGTGTCCTTGCTGGTGCTGGGTTCGGGCACCTCGCAGGGTGTGCCCGCCATCGGCTGCGACTGCGAGACCTGCACGTCGTCCGATGCGCGCGATACGCGCCTTCGGCCCTCGGTGTTGATCGAAGCCGACGGCATTCGTCTGCTCATCGACACCTCCTCCGATTTTCGCGCGCAAATGCTGCGGCACAACATCCGGCGCATCGACGCGGTGCTGTACACGCACGCGCATTTCGACCATATCGGCGGCTTCGACGATTTACGCCAGTACAATTTTCTCCAAAACGCCCCCATGCGCGTGTTTGGCGCGCGCGACACGATCGAGGCCGTGCGCGGCACCTTCCGCTACGCCTTCGGTGCCGCCACGCAGGAGGGAGGCGGCTTGCCACGCGTGATCACCAATGAAATCGAGGCCGCACGACCGTTCCGTGTCGATGGCATCGAGATCACACCGGTTCCGGTGCTGCATGGTCAACTGCCGATCCTGGGCTATCGTGTCGGTGATGTGGCGTATCTGACCGATACCAGCGGAATTCCCGAAAGCAGTATCGCGCTGCTTCGCAATCTGGATGTGCTTGTCCTCGATGCGCTGCGCCATCGCGAGCATCCCACGCATTTTTCGCTGCGGCAGGCCGTGGAAGCGGCCGAGCGCATCGGCGCCCGGCGTACATATTTCACGCATATCGCGCACAACATTCTCCACGAGCGCGACAGCGCGTTGCTTCCCGAATCCATGGAATTTTCGTATGATACGCTTCTGATCAATTCACCCACGGAGCGTTCATGATCGACGCTGTTGTTTTCGATCTCGACAATACTCTGGTCGACTTCATGCTGATGAAGCGCAATGCCGTGGAAGCGGGCATTCGCGCCATGATCGACGCGGGTCTGGATCGCGGCTTCGAGGATATCGACGCCATTGTCACACAGGTGTACAAAGACGAAGGCATCGAATATCAGCGCGTGTTCAACAGCGTGCTGGACAAGCTCACCGGCGAGGTGAACCACAAAATACTCGCGGCGGGCATACTCGGATACCGCCGCGCGCGCGAGGCGACGCTCGTGCCCTACGCGCACGTGCACATGACGCTCTTCACGCTTGCGCGCATGGGATTGAAACTCGGTGTGGTGTCCGACGCGCCCAAGCTCGAGGCCTGGCTGCGCCTCTGCTCGCTCAACCTTCATCACATTTTCGACGCCGTGGTGACGTTCGAGGACACGGGACTCCGCAAACCGAATCCCGAACCGTTCCGCCGCGTGCTGGGCATGCTGCAGGTTGCGCCCTCTCAGGCCATCATGGTGGGGGACTGGGAAGAGCGTGACATCGCGGGCGCGCGCAACATCGGCATGCGCACCGCTTTTGCGCGCTATGGCGATACGTTCAACACCGGCAGCACCAGCGCCGACCACGAATTGCACGACATCAGCCAGCTCATCGGCATCATCACCGCCATCAACGGGGAAGAGCGATGAGCCGCGTGACGGGCATCGGCATTGATCTTGAGGAGATACCGCGTTTCGCGGAGTTGCTCGACCAGTGGCCGGACCGTTTCGAGCGGAAATTGTTCACGGAAGCGGAAATCGCGTATTGCCGCGGCAAGACGTTGCCAGCGCAGCATTTTGCCGCGCGCTTCGCCGCCAAAGAGGCCTTCGCCAAGGCCATTGGCACCGGTTGGAGCGGGCATTTTTCCTGGAAAGATGTGGAAGTGTGCAACGACGATGCGGGCAAGCCTTCGTTCGTGCTGCACAACAGCCTCCGGGAGCGTTTCGGAGCAATGAATATCCACCTATCACTTTCGCACAGCACGTCCCATGTCACCGCCATGGTGGTGATACAGGACGCGTGAGCGGTATAGAACGAGGAGAGACTCATGGAGCGTTTTTTCCGACTCATGCTGAATCTCGGCATCATCGCGCTCATCGCCGGAGCCGTGGCCGTGACCAGCTGTTCCGATGACTCGGGCACCGACCCGAAACCGAATCCCACCGACACCACCGGCAATCAGGACACCAGCACCAACACCATGGACGAGCGCATGCGGCCCATCGTGTTCGTGCATGGCGAACTGGAAGCCGCCGACATGTACTCCTTAATGTCGCAACTGCTCATGAAAAACGGCTACACCGAGCCGAATCTGTTCGTCTTCGATTTCCAATCCTACCTCACCGATGATGGTGTGGACGTGACAGCCATGGCCACACAGCTTCAGGCCAAGGTCAACGAAGCCCTGGCCGCGACCTCGGAACAACGTGTGGATATCGTGGCGCATGGCGCCGGCACGAAAGCCGTGCAGCATTTTCTCGCGCGCATGAACGGCACCGCCAAGGTGGCGCATGTGGTGTATGCCGGCGCGGTGTACGACATGACACTGACCGTGAATGGCGATCCCACGCCGCCGCCCTGCGAGTACATGACGCTGCGCAGCAATGGTCAGGACGCGTTGCAACTCGGCAATACGCAACACGGCGTACTCACCGGCGCGAAAAACGAGCAACTCGACGGTCGTGACAATTTCCAGCTCGTGAGCAGTTCGGTAGCTGTGGCGAAGGTCTACAACTTTTTCACCGGCACCACAATGGCCGAAGCCAATCTCACCCCGCCGCGTCCGGGCTTGACCTACACGATCAAAGGCCGCGTCATCGATTTTATCGACAACACGCCATTGGTCAACGCCTCGGTGATTCCGGTAAAAGTCCGACGCCTCGCTAGCGGAGAAATCCAGCGGCAGGTGGGGCAGTCGCCTCTCACCACCGACAGCAAGGGCTACTTCCAGTACGACGATTTGCTGGCGCCCGACACCTTCCTCGAATTCCTGGTGCGCAGCGCCACGGGTTCGCATTTCGACATGCACATTTATCGTCAGCCCTGGCGGGCGAATTCCATCAGCGAGCGGCTGCGCGTGCTTCCGCGCTCGGGTGGATCCCTCCGCCTCGGTCAGTTCGGTGCGGCGTTGCGCACGGGCTCGCATGGTATCGCCATCATCTTCACACAGAATCAAGCGCTGTATCACAGCCGCGATCAGCTCATGTGCAAACGCTATACACCGGGGTACGAACTCATGAGCAGTACGGGAGTACTCACGCAGGGCAACGCACCCGCTCCCGGTGCCAGTGCCACGGGCATGAACACCTTTTTGCTCTGCCTGCTCGATTACGATCAGAACATGCAGGATGGCATTGGACCGATTTCGACGCCCGCGCTCAACACCTACGGCATCAACAGCCACGATTTCTACCTCGATGTGAGCGCCACGAACCATCAGACGCATTTCGAACTCAACGGCGCCTTCCTCGGCACGTTCAACTACCGTTCGAGTGGAGCCAGTGGCAGCAACAACTCGGGCATCAACCTCGTGCAGTTCGAGTACTAACCGTGACCTTCGACAATCGCGTCACCCGGCTTTTCGGTATTCGATATCCGGTGATCCAGGCCGGCATGGTCTGGGTCTCCGGGTATCGGCTTGCCGCCGCCGTGTCCATGGCGGGCGGCCTCGGACTGATCGGCGCCGGGTCGATGAAGCCCGATCTGCTGCGCGAGCATATTCGCAAGGCACGAGCATGCACCGATGCGCCGATTGGAGTGAATGTACCACTGCTGCGTGGCGACGCCGCCGACCTTTTGCGCGCAACAGTGGAGGAGGGCGTGCGCATTGTCTTCACCTCGGCCGGGCATCCCGGTCTGCATTTGCCCATGCTCAAGGATGCCGGTTGCAAGGTGGCTCATGTGGTGCCCTCGCTCAAACACGCGCTGAAAGTTGAAGCCGTGGGATGTGACGCCGTCGTGGCCGAGGGTTTCGAGGCCGGCGGGCACAACGGTTACGAGGAGACCACCACGCTCTGTCTCGTACCGCAGGTGGCGGAGGCCGTGCGCATTCCCGTCATCGCGGCCGGTGGTATTGCCACGGGCGCGCAGATGCTTGCCGCCATGGCGCTCGGCGCCGAGGGCGTGCAGATCGGCACGCTGTTCGCCGCCACGAGCGAGTCCTCCGCGCACGACACGTTCAAGCAATTGATCGTCGACGCGGGGGATGGAGGCACGGTGCTCACCATGAAAAAGGCCGCGCCCGTGCGCTTGCTGCGGACGCCCTTCACGCTGCGGGCAATGGAAGCCGAGGCGTCGGGCGCGGGCAAGGACGAGCAACTGGCCTTGCTCGGTCACAAGCGCGAAATGCGCGGCATGTTCGAGGGCGATATCGAAGAAGGAGAATTCGAGGCGGGGCAGAGTTCCGCATTGGTGCGCGATGTTGCGCCCGCGGCCGAGGTGCTCGCGCGTTTGCTCGATGAATACGGGCGCGCGCGCGCCGCTCTATGCGCAACCTGATTTTTCCCTTGTTCGATCGCCTCGCATATACGATGTTACTGTTTTTCCACGATCAGCGTATCGCATGAAACGTCCGAAGTTTTCCATCCTCGCCATCGCACTGCTCGCGCTGTGCCTTGGCGCCTCCACGGCCATTGCCGGCGGGCATCCGGTGTACGAATTCCTTCGTCTGCCGATGAACGCGCGCGCGGCCGCGTTGGGCAATACCTTTCTCACCGTGCGCAACGATCCCACCTTGCTGTTCTCCAATCCCGGCGCCCTCGCCTCGCTCGAAGCGCCGGCGGCCTCGGTGGGTTTCATCAAGCATTTGCTCGATGTCAACGCCGGCTACGCCGTGTACGGTCAGGAGTACGGCGATCTCGGTTACTTTGCAGCTGGTGTGGTGTACATGAACTACGGTTCCTTTGATCGCACCGACAAATTCGGCAATGATCTGGGAACCACATTCAGCGCGGGCGATCTCGCGGTGAGTCTGGGCTACGGCAACAGCAGCGGCAACCTCTCCTGGGGTGGCGCTGTGAAGCTGATTTACTCCAGCATCGAAAGTTACAGCAGCGCCGGGCTCGCGGTGGATGCGGGCGTGTCGTACCTCTTTCCCGAGCAGCAGCTGGTTCTGGCCGCCAGCGTGCTGAACGCCGGTACGCAAATCAGCAGCTACGCCGGCACCAGCGAGGATTTGCCCTTCGATATCCGCGTGGGCATCGGCAAGAAGCTCGAGCATCTGCCGCTGACCATCATGCTGAATTTCCACAAGCTGAACGAGGACGAGGACAAGTTCTTCGATCGCTTTACCAAGTACTCCATCGGTGGGGAATTCGAGTTGAGCGAATCGTTGCGAGCGCGCGTGGGCTACTACAATGAAATGCGCTCGGAACTCAAAATCGGCAACACCGCCAAGCTCGCCGGTTTCTCGGGAGGATTTGGCTTGAACGTGGCTTCGTACGTGGTGGATTACGCCTACACCTCCTTCGGCGAAATCGGATCCATGCATCGCTTTTCTCTGGGCACCACCTTCTAAGCGATGGAAGCGCGCGACCCCGCTTCGGACAACAATGATCGCGGAGTGCTTTCGGCGCTCCGCGATTTTTTCGATGCCGCGCGGCGCACGCCGCGCGACGTGATTGTGGTGTTTCTCGGCATGGCGGTGCTGGGTATCGTTTCGTATCAACTGGGGAGCAAGCGCTTTTTCATCGATCACTGGTATCAGGAGCTGAGCGCCGATCCGCTGTTTGAGCTGTACCAATTCGTGTACTGGTTCTCCTCGGAATTCGTCATCTACTTTCTGGCGCCGCTGCTGCTGATCACGCTGTTGCACGGGCGCGCATACCGCCGCTTCGGGTTGGGAGCGGGGGATTGGCGTTTCGGACTCAAGGTGTCCGGAATCTTCTTCGCGGTGATGCTCCCGATACTCTGGCTGGTCAGCGCCACACCCGCGTTCCAGCAGGTGTATCCGCACGCATCTATCGTGCGCGGCGACTGGAACCTGTTTCTGATCTACGAGGCGGCCTTCCTGCTGTATTTCATCGGCTGGGAGTTCATCTGGCGGGGCTATGTGCTGTTCGGTCTCGCGCCGCACACCGGTGCCTCCGTGGCCGTGCTGGTGCAAATGATACCCTTCGTGATTTTCCACTTCGGCAAGCCCTGGCCCGAAACCGCGGGATCCATCATCGCGGCCATAGCGCTGGGAGCGCTGTCGTTGCGCACGCGGTCGTTTTGGTACGCCGTGCTCATTCACTGGTCGGTGATGTTCACCATCGACGGCATCAGCACGCTGCGTTTCCGCGCCGCAGCCGATGGCATTGGATTCGATGCGCTGCGTGCGGTTTTCTCCGCGCTGCTCGGCTGAGTATATTTCCTCCGGTACCGTATCACCGTTTCGGAACACGCCATGCGTCTCTGTGTCAACATCGATCATTTCGCCACACTCCGTGAAGCCCGCGGAGGAATGGAACCCGACCCCGTCACCGCCGCACATCTCTGCGAGCTGTATGGCGCCGAAGGCATTGTCTGCCATTTGCGCGAGGACAGGCGGCATGTGAACGACCGCGATGTGCGCATGCTGCGCGACACGGTGAAGACCAAGCTGGATTTCGAAATGGCCGTCACCGACGAGATCATGCAAATCGCCATCGATCTGCTGCCGGATCTGGCCACGCTGGTTCCGGAGAAGCGCAAAGAACTCACGACCGAATCGGGTCTTGCCATCCTGGACGAAGCCGCCAAGATCGAACAGGCCATTCGCACGCTGCACGAGAACGACATCGAGGTCAGTTTGTTCCTCGATCCCATCGACGAACACATCGAGGCCGCCGCCGACATGGGGGCCGATGTGGTGGAACTTCACACGGGTGAATTCGCCAACGCGCGCAGCGAGGAGGAACTGCACGAACAGCTCGATCGCATCCGCAGCGCAGCAGTGTACGCCAAGTCTCTCGGTTTGGGCGTCAATGCGGGGCATGGTTTGCATTACGGGAATATCCGCTACATCACCGCCATACGCGAAATCGAAGAGGTGAGCATCGGGCACGCACTCGTGGCGCGCGCGGTGTTCGTGGGTTTGCAGAAGGCCGTCGAGGACATGGTGAAACTCACGCGGGGCTGGTGAAACGCGTTCCGAGCTTTTTCGCGAGTCACTTCTGTCGTAAGCACTGAGCGCAAAGCCGCCGTTGCGCGATGGCAGGTGAATGGAGAAAAGGGACGAGAGAATAAAGGTTCGCATTTCCTTTTTTCTTTCGCTCCCGCGGAACGTCAAGACGCCGGGACGCGAGGGCAGGGAAGAAGGTGAAAAGGACGAGAGAAACGAGGGTTACATCTCCGTTTTTCCCTTTCTCCGCTGAACGATATCACCCGGGCACGAACACTGCCGCCGCGCACGAATCCTGCAAAGCGCGACCCGTCCCCTTCCTCCGTGCCCTCCGTGCTCTCCGCGACCTCCGTGTCGACCTTCGATGTGACCGTCCTGGTCTCGAAGTGCCGGCCGATGTGACCGTCCTGGTCTCGATGCACCGGCGGGGAACGCCGCGCGGGTTCCCCCGTGTTGCATCACAACGATCTCATGCACATGCACGGACAGACGATGCACACACACGGCGAGGC
>JAMIQH010000243.1:0-3519 GCA_035914695.1 Bacteroidota bacterium
GTAGCTGCTGTTTGCCCAGCGCGTGTAGACGCCGGTAAGCAGCCATGCGAACACGATGATGCCGATGCCGATAGGCAAGCCTATCGTCATGTGCTCACCGATTTTCGCCGCCAGGAGTTCCTTGTTGAACGCGATGGTGAGTATGAAACCGAAGTACACCACCAACATCACGATGGTCAAGGTCAACGTCACCGAGACGCGCTTGCGCACCAGCGCCCTGAACGTCTCTGATTCGAGAATTCCCTTGATGTCTTCCTGTGAAATGCTCATTCCTTTTCCTCTGTTGTATGGGGGATGACAGAACGCACTGCGGAAGGACACACGTTTACCGCACACAGCGGAAGCGCGGATGCAAGGTGCTAACAGAGGTTTATCGGCTCCCGTTATCGTTTTTCGGGAGACGCGAGGGGAGGGCGCCCTCGATAAAGGTGCTTCGTGGACAAGACAACATACATCATTGTCGGGAATGCCACAACATCCCGCATGTTTACTCGTCGCGAAGTGCCATCGTACTATCGCCCACTCGCGACCATTACAGCGTACCCTTGAAATCCAGGTTCATCTTTCCCTGGAAATCTTCGATCAGCGCGAAAGCGCGACGGAGCACGACGCGATCGATTTCCGTCAATCCCGGCACCGGAACACTATTGTTGGGTACACCGTGTGCTTTGCGCAATGCGAGCTGATGCCTGAATCGCAGGCGCATCATGTACGCGTAGGCCTGCGCCAGTTCACGACCGCCGGCGGGGCTCAACACTCCCTGCTGCTGCAGCAACTCCAGGCGTCGCGGAGTGTTGCGCTCGGCAATCCCGTGACGAAGCGCATACACACGCGCGTAATCCACCACCGCCTGCATCGCGGCTTTCATGTCCACCGTGTCACCCGATTTGAGCGCCTGAACCGGGGGCTTGAAGCGTAGTGCGTTTTGCGAGAGATACAACAGAAACGCGTGATTGCCCATGGTTGCTCGACGTACCTGCTCCTGCAACTCACGGACAATCGATTCATCGCCATGGACGTGACGGAAATCGAAGAAAATGCTCGCTTCGAGTAAGTCCTGAGGGTTCGCATTCTCTATCCAGTCGAAGAAGTACCCCTTCCACACTGCGAGTGGTTGCGTCCATCGCGGGTTCGACGCCATGATATTCCCCGCACAGCGCTTGTATCCCAGCGCGTGTAGCATGCCAGCGACACGCTCACCCAATTCAAGGTACCACCCGATCGCGCTCTCGCTCACACCGTCCGCGATCACGAGGGCATTGTCCTGATCGGTGAGCAAGGTCTGCTCCGAGCGCCCCTCGCTCCCCATGCACATGAAGGCATACGCGGCCGGGGCCTCTCCCTGCGCCTTCTGCGCGATGTCCACAACTTTGCGGGTAATGATATCAGATATTTGCGTGTTTGCGGAGGTGATGGCCTGCGCATCGGCGCCGCTCTCAATAAGGGCTTCGACGTACAGGAGTAAATGTTCGCGCGCAACGGTCAATTCGGCGAGGGATTCCGCCTGGCGCACGCGCTGCATCACGCTCCAGTGACCGAGAAGCGCGGCCCGGCGCAACTCTTCCACGCGTATGGCGCCGCGCAGAGTGCCATCGGCTCCGCGCACTGCGATGCAATCCATACCATGCCGGACATACTGCTCCAACACATCATACACGCGAGCGTCCTCCGAAACGCGCGGCAGCGGCGCTTGCATGATTTCAGCGACATGCGAATTGGCCTCCTGCTCGGCGCAGAAACGGCCCAGCGCCTCCCTGGTCACCATGCCGGTGGAGCGGCCATCGCGATCGGCCACGAAGATACAATCGAGCGAAAGCCTCTCCATGGTCTGCAACACGGATACAACCGTTTCATCGCATGAGACCGCAGGGAGATCCCGTACGAACGGCATGATGTGCTGCTGCAGCGCAAGCATGGGCAAATGCACATCGGCAGCGATGCGGCGCAGTGGCTCATCGGATATCGCCTCCTGCGTGGCGCTTTCGAAGAGGCAATCATAGAAGCGCACATTTCCCATATCATCGTTCAACGCGGTGATAGAAAGTTTCACCTGCAACGCATTTCCTTGCCGTGTACGCAGCATCACGGGTGCCTCGCTGATCATTCCCCGTTGCTGCAATTCCTCCCTGAGCTGCGTGAACGAGGCGACCTCCATGAAACGCTCGCCCAAGGCAGCGCCCGGCAGATCATCGGCAGAAGCGAAGCCCAGAAGCACGGCCGCCGCCGCGTTGCCTTCGAGAATGCGCAAGTCCCTGCCGGCATCCACACGTACGACCGCCAGCCCCAGTCGATTGGTCAAGGCGAGGAAGCGCTCCCGGCTTTCGTCAAGGGCTTGCGCGATTTGTTGGTGATGACTCATATCCTTGACGATGATCACTGTGCCCGATCGGTCGAACAACGTGACAGACGAAACGGTGAGCAAGGCCGGACTCTCCATCCCATCGCGATGCCGCAGGACAGTCTCAATGTGCGTGCTCGCGCCATCATCTCCCGCGCTCGCCTGCTCGATTGCGCTGAGGTCAGCTGCTGTGGCGCGTGGGAAAAGTTCAGCCAGAGTGAGAGCGCGCGCCTCCTCCTCGGAATAGCCACCCATGGCAAGCAACGACTTGTTGAAGAAATGCTGACTTCGGTCCAGGATCATCAACATGCCCTCGGTGCTGGCCTCCACCAACGCTTCGTACTTTTCCTTCGCCTCGCGCAAGTCGGCCTCAGCCCGAAGACGCTTCCTTTCGCTGCGTACGTTCTGCAAAGCAATGAACAGCAGCAGCAGGGAAATGCCCACAGTGATCCACATCGAAATGCTGATGATATTCGATTCGAGCTTTTCTATCTCCTCGCGTACGTCCTCGATGTAAATGCCCGTCCCGATAATCCATCCCCACGGTGCGTAAGGCTTCACAAATGAGAGCTTCGGAACGATGCGCGAGGCGTCGTCCTTCCACTGCCAGGTGTAATCCACATAGCCCTCACCCCGCGCACGCACCACACGCACGATTTCCACAAACAGTAGTTTACCACGCGAGTCACGGAACGAGGACAAGTCCTTGCCGTTCAGATCCGGACGAAAAGGGTGATCGATCATGAACGGACGGTAATCCGTAATCCAGAAATAATCCTTGCTCTCCTCACCGTAGCGCAAATTGCTTATCTGTTGGCGCGCGCGGCGCTGCGCGTCTTCAAGCGACAGCACACCGCGCCGCACATCCTGATCGTAGCGCTCGGCGATATGCCATGCCGCGGTGGTGAGTTCGCGAATCGTTTCGCGCTTGCGGTCAAGCACGATCTCCTCGAAACGCGGAATGATGATGTCGAACAGCGACACCACGAATACCAGCAAAGTGAGAAGCACCGGCAGGATGGTGGAGAGAAGCGAGAATATCCTGGCATGACGCACGTTCATTTCACCCTCGCGCTAGCTGTTTCCGTGAACCCAGTGCCAACACCTCGACGTACCGCTGTTCGCTATCCCACACCAGCACGCCATTCGCGCGTGAGGTGTTCGCCACACAGGGACAAACA
>JAMIQH010000244.1:0-5099 GCA_035914695.1 Bacteroidota bacterium
ATCGCGTCGGTGATTCACCACGAATTCGGTCATGGCATTCACATCTGGCTGCACAACAATCTTTTGGGTCGCTCGCCGGTGAATGGCGCGTTGAAGGAAGCCATCGCGGACATGACTTCGAATTTCCTCTCCGACGATCCGCGCATCGGTGTGGGCTTCCTCAAAGGCGGCACCAATGGCGGCATCATCCGGAATTCGAAGAACACCCTCCGTTATCCCGAGAACGTGGTCAACGAAATTCACGACGATGGCATGATTCTCACCGGCGCGGTGTGGGATGTGCGTGAAGCCATCGGTCTCGAGCACACGAAGAAGCTGTATCACATGGCCATGTACGGCACACCCGACGCCGCCGAACTCGGCATCGCGCTGGCGGATTACTTCGTGGAGTTCCTCGTGGCCGACGACGACGATGGAAATCTCTCGAACGGCACGCCGAATTCGCCGGCCATCATCAAGGCCTTCAACGATCACGGCATTCCGGGCTCCGCCATTCGCATTGCGCACGCGGGCATGCAGGATCAGAACAGTGTGACGCAACCCTACATTCTCACCGGTACGGCGCGTGTTCCGAACGAAATCAACCCGGATCTCATGAGCATACAGCGCGTGGACGCAGTGTACTCCATCGACAACTGGGGGACGCAGGAGCGCGTGACGGCAACCTACAATCCCGGAACGCGGGCCTTTTCCGCTGAGATTCCCCCACAGCGCGCTGGCACCATCGTGCGGTATTACTTCGAAGCCACCGACAATTTCGGTAGCAGTGCCACGGAGCCGGGAAATGCGCCGTCCTCGAGCTACCTCTTCCTCGTGGGCTTCGAACGTAAGGAATTCCACAGCGCCGAGGAAGTCGACGGCTACGTGGTGAAGGGCGATGCGACCACCGGCCAGTGGGTGCGCGAAGTCCCGATCGGAACCTGGAACACACAGCTTGGCTCCCCGCCCAATGTGCCCTTCGTGCAACCCGACGAGGACTACACCCCGGGCAGTGAAAACACACGCTGCTGGGTCACCGGCAATGCCACGCGAGGTTCGCAGTTGGGCGCCAACGACGTGGACGACGGCGAAACCGTTCTGACCACGCGCAACTACGATATTTCGGCATTGAGCACCCCGGTGTTGCGCTACTATCGCTGGTATTCGAACAACGCCGGAGCCGAACCCGGCCAGGATTTCTGGACAGTCCGCATTTCCGAGGGCGGCAGCAACTGGGCGATTCTCGAGCGCACGAGACAGACCGACGCCTCCTGGCAGCCGCGGGTATTCGTGATCAAGGATTTCATAGCCCCGAGCGCCACAATGAAGGTGGAGTTCACCGCCGCCGATGATGAGCCGGGCTCTCTGGTTGAAGCCGCCGTGGACGATATCGAGATTCTCGACATCAACCTCGCGTTGGTGGACGTGGACAACACGCCCGTGCGTCCCACGGATCTGCGGCTCGAGCAGAACTTCCCGAATCCGTTCAATCCTTCCACCATCATTCGCTACACGCTGCCCGAGGCCTCGCAGGTGGAGTTGCACGTGTATAATGCCCTCGGCGTTCGCGTGGCCCTGCTGCGCGAGGGACTGAAGCTGGCGGGCACACACGAGGCACAGTTCGATGCCGGTGCGTTGCCATCGGGCGTGTACATGTACGAATTGCGCGCCGCGGGACAGCGCCTGTCGCGCACAATGACCCTGTCGAAGTAATTCGGTATCGATTCGCACCGCGGCTTCGTGGTGCAAGGCACGGATCGCACAAGCGGTCCGTGCCTTTGTTTTTCCCCCGCCGCAATTTTGCCAATGATGAGGGAATACGTAGCTTGAGGAATGAGACAGAGCACGTATACCTCCGCTGTCCTCGTCCTGCTGCTTGCCGCCCTGCTGGGCGCCTGCTCCGACCGCAAGCAGGACGACGCCATTCCCGCCCGTTTTACCTTTACCGCTCCGCGCAATGCGCCGACTATCGATGGCGCGGCCGCCTTCGCGCTAATCGAACGTCAGGTGGCTTTCGGCCCGCGTGTGCCGGGTTCGCCGGCGCATACCGCTTGCAGGGATTTCCTCATGGATGCCTTGCGCGGCATGGGGTGGACTTGCGAGTTGCAATCCTTCACCATGCCCGGCTACGACGGCGCAACCTTGCAGTTGCACAACATCGTCGCGCGGCTTCACCCCGAGCGCACGACGCGCGTGTTGCTCACCGCGCATTGGGACACGCGTCCGATGGCGGACATGGAAGTCGATGAGAGCAGCAAGCGCGTGCCGATAGCCGGCGCGAACGATGGCGCCAGCGGTGTGGCGGTGCTGTTGGAAGTGGCGCGCTCGCTTGCGGCACGACCGGCGGGCATCGGCGTGGATATCGTCCTGTTTGATGGTGAAGACTATGGACAAAGCGGCGACGAGAGCATGTTCTGTCTCGGTTCGAAATACTACGCCGCGTCGTTGGGCACCGGCGATGTGATGCCGGTATTCGGCGTACTGCTCGACCTCGTGGGAGATCGCGACGCGGTGTTTCCTCGCGAGGGACACAGCGACGCGTATGCCCGTGACATCGTGGACCTGTTCTGGGGTCGCGCGTCCGCGATCGGATTGCGGCAATTCAGTTCCTCGCGCCATGATCCCATCATTGATGATCACGTGCCGCTCAATCAGGTGGCGGGCATCAAGACCATCAACATCATTGACGCCTCCCTGGTGGGGCATGCGACCACCGACGAACGGCGCAAGTACTGGCATACACTTCGCGACACTCCCGAACAGTGTTCTCCCGAAACCCTGGCCGCTGTGGGAAATCTCCTTCTTCACGTCCTGCATGGACTGGAGCCGGCCGGGAAATAACCGTTTCCTCCCACTCATCACATTCGCAGAACAAGATGACGACATCGCAAAGCTACATTCGCCTGCGCTTCCCGCGCAGTGAACAGGACAATCTGATCCAGGATATCCTGCACAGCTTCGAGCCCCTCGGATTTCTCGATGAGGAGGACTATTGGGAGGCATATTTCGACACTCTGCAATGGGACGATGGCGTACGCGGCAGTTTCGTCGAGGCGCTACGCCGCGAGGATGTGTCCTTGCCCTATGACATCGAGCGCTTCGAGAAGGAAAACTGGAACAAGGAATGGGAAGAAAGCATCACTCCTCTGCGCGTCTCCGAGCGCATTCTCATCCGTCCTTCCTGGCATCAGGTGGAAGCCCAGGAGCAGGATATCGTGCTGGTGATCGATCCGAAAATGTCCTTCGGCACCGGATTCCACGCCACCACGCGTCTGATGCTGCGCCTCACCGAGCGCGTTGCCGCCGTGGGTGATCGTGTGCTCGACGTGGGCACGGGTACGGGTGTGCTGGCTATCGCCGCACTCAAGCTGGGCGCGGCATCCGCCGTTGGTGTGGATATCGACGAATGGTCACGTGAAAACGCGGAGGAAAATTGCTTGCGCAACGGCATCGGCGATGAACTGACCGTGCTTCAGGGATCGATCGATCTCGTTCAAGGCCCTTTCACGCTCATTCTCAGCAACATCACCAAACTCGACAACATCGACATGCTCCCGCAGCTTTCGGATTTGTTGGAGGAGGACGGACGCATTGTCCTCTCGGGCTTTTACAGCACCGATGGCGCGGACGTGAAGGACGCCATGCGACGCAACGGCCTCGAACCACTGGAAGATATGCACGAGGATGAGTGGATGGCCATCAGCGGCGAGAAAGTGCGCGCATGACCATCGCATCCATCGATATCGGCACCAACACCATTCTGATGCTTATTGCCGAGGTGAGTCCCGGCGGAACCATTCGCACCATCAGCGACGAACAGGTGATCGCCCGCATCGGCAAGGGCGTGGACCGTAGCGGCGCCATCGCCTGGGACGCGTTCACGCGCAGCGAGGACTATCTCACCCGCTACCTCGAGAAGGCCCGCGCGCACAATGTGGATGTTGTGCGTGTGACCGGCACCAGCGCGTTGCGCGACGCACACAATCGCGACGACTATCTCGACTACATGCATCAACGCCTCGGTATCGACATCGAGATTTTGAATGGCGAGGACGAGGCGCTGTGGACCTACGGTGGTGCGATCAGCGGCATTGTCGACAAGAAAGGATCCTATGCCGTGCTCGACATCGGTGGTGGATCGACGGAGCTGACTGTGGGACGCGGTCTGCATATTGTGCAGAGGAAAAGCCTTGATATCGGCTGCGTGCGTTTGACGGAAAAGCACCTCTCCCACACTCCGCCGACCGACGGCGAGGTTGCCGCACTGCTGGAGAATATCGATGCGGCGATCCTCGCGTATCCCGATTTCGACGTCCGGAACACCACGTTCGTCGGTGTGGCTGGCACGGTGACCACACTTGCAGCCATCGAGCGCGGCTTGACCTCCTATGACGGCGAAGCGATTGCCGGCACCGTGCTTGAAACGGAGAGCATCCTCAAGCGCTTCGAGCAGTTCAGACGGCTCAGCCGCGAGCAGCTCCAAGGGAAATTGCGTATCGATCCGGGACGTGCCGACATCATTCTGGTGGGAGTGGCGATTCTCGCGCGTTTCATGAGCACACGCGGCATTCCTTCCATCACTGTTTCGGAGCGCGGACTCCGCTACGGAATCGTCATGCGCGAATGGGAGCGCTCGGTCGAGGGCAAGCAGTAGGCCCTGTGGTTTCGCGGCGGAGGGTGAATTTGTTCTTCTGGATTGGCTGAGTACGTGATACATTCGAAGAGAGCGCGGAGAGCGCCGAGGGCGCGGAGGATGGGTTGAGGGTGCTTCCCGCTCGATCCGTGCGCTACGCGATATTGGAGTCAACGCAAGGGCGCGGAGACGCAAAGCCGCGATTCCTCCGGGCCCTCGGTGTTGGCGAAGCCCTCAGTGTCCTCCGTGTTCCCCAATTCCTCCTTACCCTCCTAACCTCCTTACCCTGGTATGTTGTATTTCGTCCGATCTCGTTCCTGAAAGACGTGACCAGGAGAAAATTCTTTTGCATACTACCGGTTCATCCGGCTGCGGGAGAAAACGATCCTTACTCTGAGGCCGCGACCTCGCGAATGAGATTGTTTCTCCCCGGAAATCGCCGCGGTCGAGTTGGTATCATGTGGCACGACCACGCATCTACCAGGCT
>JAMIQH010000245.1:0-19558 GCA_035914695.1 Bacteroidota bacterium
CGCGATACCGTGATTTGGAAGTGTTCATCGGAAAGAAGGAATGGGTGGCTGCATCATGTGAAACGAGCATTGATGCGATATCTAGTTCTGTGTCGCAACCGGGTCATGAGGAGGATTCAGTAGTCTACATTGCCACGAGGGCTGCCCTGCTGGGAGCGATTCTCATTGGAGACGAAGTTCGACCGAATGCCGCTGAGACAATCAAGAACCTCAATCGCTGCGGCATCACGCATACTGCTCTGCTTACTGGAGATCATTTTGATGCTGCCAGTGCTATTGCCCATGTGACTGGGATTCGAGAATTCCATGCTAATCTGTCCCCTGAAGGTAAAATGGCGGTGATTGCTAACCTGCAAAGGACCTACGGCGCCACTGCTATGATCGGTGATGGTGTGAATGACGCGCCAGCGCTGGCGAGTGCGACCGTCGGCATAGCTATGGGGGCGGCTGGCAGCGATGTCGCTTTGGAAACCGCGGATGTTGCGCTTCTGGCTGATGATCTGTCGAAGATTTCTCAGTCTCTTCTGCTGGCAAGAAAGGCCCGCCGTGTTGTTCGTCAGAATCTGGTGCTCTCAATGGCAGTGATTACAGCGTTGATCACAGCCTCTTTCTTCGGGGCGACCCTGCCGATCGCAGTGGTCGCGCATGAAGCGAGTGAATTCATCGTCATCCTCAATGGACTTCGCTTGCTACGCGGATGATAATAGCTGTGCATCCTTCACGGCTTCTTCTTGAACAGAGAGGACTTCAACGTGTCTGGTTTCTAGCGCTGATGCACGGCTCGGATACAGCAATATCCTTTCCGCAAACAGTATTTTTGTCCTCCTCACAGTCAATGTTGGGTTTGCGTGCAAGTCAGGTCATCCCGCACCTCATGAGGTTCACCTCACCCTTCACCCAAGCAGGATGCGACATCCACATTTCCGAATGACCATAACCTCGGCAGAATTGTGAACACATGCGCGTCCATCCTAATCGTGCCAGAATTGTATCTATACTCATCACACGTAGAAGGCTTTGTACATTAGAAGGGCTCAGTTGAGTTTCGTGCGCTCCAAATATGGCACCGGCTCCATATTCTGTCACTAGACACGATGATCCGCCACGGAGATAGTTACAGAGGTGCCTTCAACCGCATATGGTGGTAACATGAACACCACAGGAAATGCACTCACAATCAGCAGGATCGCCGGCGAGAAGGAGCTGATCCATCTTGCTGCCGCAGTTGACGCCCTCGATAATCTTCAGATGATGTTCTACGCTTCCGTCGCATTATCGGCGCAAGATCGAGACCTCACTGAATACATCTAGCGGGCCGTTGAGCACCTAGAGTTCTTACGAAGATCGATTGAGTCTAGAGACACCCTCACAATCTCGCTCATTCGATTACGGAATCCGCGATTCGTCAAAGGATCTCATAGGTGCTCCGATCCAGCGTGAAGCAAGAAGTTGGGTCATACCCATTTAGATTAAAGGAACGCCATTCAGAGCTGGAACGCCTACGATGCACGGCGCGGCTTCAGTTCAGAGTGCAATTGGGACTTCCGCATCCTGGAACTCCTCGGCGAGATCCCTCTTTGGATTCGTACGCGCCTCAATTACCTGTGTCATCTGAGGAGCTACGCGTGCGCGGATGGATTTCCCGAGCGCTTCTTGCTTCTTCTCGTTGGAATAGAAGGCCTCGATTCGATACAGTTCAGTGCCAGCAAGAATCTGGCCGTATAGTGTGACTCCTTCGTTGTCAGACTCCCAATAGTCGATAAGCGAGTCTTCATATTTCGCTGAAAGCTCAAGAAGGTCGTAATTGATATGGTGGTCTCGAGGTGAGAACACATCCAAGACGACGGCTTCCGTCTCGCGATATCGTATTCTGGCACGACAGCACATTCCATCACTGAATCTTGGCTTCAACACCCTATATGACTGTTTCTGGCTATAATCAGGTTTTCATGCGTCATCTCACACTCTTCCTCCATCATATTCGACAGATGGCCTCCCTCCTCCGCGGCACTGACTTGATATTCAGTCGTAAATATATCTAGGAGTAGATTGCCAACCCCGTCTTGATTTCCTTGAATAGCCACAACGACTTTTGTGAAACTCATATGTCATCTACCTTCTGTAGATTGATCTTTCCGTTGCTTCTCTTTCATGTTCGCGCTTGACGACCGGGATGATTTTTTTTACGATGATCGTACATCCATGTTTTGGAACGTCTGAGTTCGCTTTCCTCGCAACTCGTTTGCTTCTCAGTTCACCTCGCATATTGATAACTCATTCATCTGTATTTCATCACCTGTGAGCAGACGAAGGCCGAATTGCCGTAGAATGGTCCTCAGCTTTTTCCTCATTTGCTGCCAATTCCCCTCACTGCACATATTCTCAAAGATCAAGTCGCGACGGTTGTAATTCTCACCGCATTACGTTCTACCAGGTTGCAGGTAGTAAGCTTGAATACCGTATTTGCTGCCTATGACCACAGTCGATTCCCCGGCAATATCTGCGGAAACAAAATCGGAACATCGTAATCCGTTTGCGCTGGTATGCTGACACCCGTGAGTGCATATATAAACTCAGCGATATTCTGCGGAGTATTGCTTGCGTCTGGACTAGGATATACTCTCAGAAAGACATCCGTTAGTTCGCGGTCTGAAGGAGCGCGAAGCCTCTACGCCAGTCCGTGCTGCGTCTTGTCAAAAGTTGATTTTGTGACTCGTGTCAAGCAGAACGCCTTGACAAGATTCATAAAGTAGTAGTAGGGGGGGGGCCAACGGCCACGCAGCGATTCCATGTGCATCAATTGCACTCTCGTAGAAGTCATGTGCCTGGGCAACACAGGCTACATCCTCACGTCTGGCAGTAGTTAGACATGATGTCTTGATTGCTCGACCAATGATCACCCAAGGGTCAAAAGAAAACAAGAGCGTTTGATGTCTTGTATTTCCCTTTCTACTAACTTTCGTCGGCCAGAAACTGTAGGGAATCAGTTTTCTATTTACTCTGAGACGTTCACCAACGCGTGTTTCTGGAAGTTTCATCAGTGATCTCGAATTGAACTAATTTAGTCACGCGATAGCAACGACGTGAAAAGCTGCCCAATGATTATAGGATTGAAGCGCACAAAACGCGAATTGTTTCGTCTCTGCCATTTTGAAGCGCCTTCATATACGTCATGAACAGCAGGGCAACACAGTGTGACCGAGAGCATCTACGCTAATCAGTCTAGGTTGGTCGGCATGGCATAAGGATCAGTATAAAACACCTCTCACAAAGCAATCATGTGACCTCGCCACGCAGCGAGCGACAACATTTGCAACGGACGTAGCTTCACCATCTTTGAAAAATGGTGCACCACTGTCGATCGTTTCATGGAAGCACCTCACCGGTTCTGAGACATTCCGATTCGTTGCTGTAAAACTATCGATACGATTCGAGGATACGAATTATTCTGCGTGGGAAGGATCGACGGTGTTGCACTTCAGCAGAAATTTCAGCGTAGGAGCTCGATAGAAATGTCGGTAATTCCTCCATCTTGAGTCCATCGTGGAGATGATCTACCTCGATCCTACCCACGACCGTATCACCTTACAGAACGAACGGACCTGGTGACACGAATCACCGCCATGCCTGGCCTCAAGAGAAGTCACGGTCTCAGCTCGTCAGCCCGATGCGCACCTGCGATGCCAGCGTCCTGAGTGATTGCCTCACCCCATTTCGGTCGCCTGCAACTCCACGCTCGATCGGAGAGTTCTCCTCTCCCTCAGCCCCCAATTGGCGCCAGAAAAACGAATTGAGGTGGTACCAAGGGGGTTCGAAAAATGGTACCACTTTGGTACCATTCAAACAGAAAACCGCAATTCAAATAGAAATTAGTTCATTTCTGCACTTTCCTAAGTCTGGCGCGTATGCCAATTTCGCCACATTCGCGGCGTAGACACCCACACCTGTTTGCAGGATTGGGCGAATCAAAGAAAAATACGGGATTTTTTGGTAGGGACAAAAATGCGGACCTGAGGCAACTCTTGTCGGTTCCATCCCCGCATCACGCCGTTTCCTGCAGCGGAGGTGTTCGCCTTCCGCCTCGCTTCCTCCGTTTCCTGTTCTCGACCGGGTATGCACTCCACCGTTGATCGAAAGGCGTCTGTGTGGCGTCACCACAGCTGGTCAAGACACCACTACCTCATAGCCATTTGACATCGCGACGAGCTGGCCGTATATTAGGACGTTACCTATCCCAATTCACATGGCACATTGCCTCGCTCCACGAGAACGCGTGGCATGCATTGATGGACCCGCTCTGCGCGGGTGATGTACCGCGATGCAGACAGCAGCCGCGCATCGGAAACGCCGATGCCGGACGTTTGTTGCACTCTATCGAGAGGAAGCTCCAATGACAGCAATACACCGTGCCCTCACCATCGTGCCCGCAATCATGTTGCTGGCCGTCCTGTTCATGTCCGCAGGCGCCACGGAGGCCATCGCTCAGAAACCGACGAAGGACCGCCAGGTCTTCGAGATGACCTATGACATCATCAATCCGTGCACAGGTGAAATCATCCACATGACCGACCGCTATCAGGCACGTTTTATGGTCAAGCCGGATCAGGATGGCTGCAACAGCTATTTCGTCCAGATGAACGACATGGGTTCGAAGGGCGTGACGGAGAGCGGTGTCACATACCAATATCCCGCCGTCTATCTCTCCCGCGTCTCCTCCAGCTGTGACGGATGCATTGTGGAGGAAACCAGCTCCCTGACGTACAGCTATGTGGGAAAGGGATCGGCCCCGAATTTCAAGGTGCAGATCCGTTACCGTGTCACCTACAACGTGTGCACGGGCGAGTTCAGCGTCATCCGCGAGAGCTTCAGCGTAACCTGCGACGGTGAGCCGCTCCCCTGACAAGTCACCGACATGCTTGAACCCGGAGTCCGCCATACGGCGGACTTTTTTTATCCCGGAAAAGCAAGGATCCCGGAGTGCGGATAGCATAATCCCAGCCGTGCCACAGGGCGCCCCGCAAGTCCACCAACACTGCCGCGATCACGCCTCGCTGCTGCCGTGTGCATCTCAATCCGCCGTTTTCTCATATCGTTTATCCCGCCCCACCTGCGCAACACCCTATGAACATTGCGTTGCGCGGGTTTTCTTATATATTTATATTGTACCGTTTCATCTGATATTGCATGTTATCACTCCATTTGCGTAACTTTGCCCTATCAGAATCCGAATCCACGGAGTCAAGCCATGTGCCGTCGTACGAATACTCCCGAATCCGCTCCTCAAACCGCGCTCAGCCAGCTCGCGGATGTGTTGAAAACACGGGATCGCCACCGAATATCTTCTGCTCTCGCAGCCTGCCGGGGCATACTGCACCACGAGGTCGGCGAGCATGTACTTTTATCGCTGGCAATCATCAGTGCGGAAACCGAGGGTGGACGCGTTCCCGTAGCTTTCATTACGCTGAAGAGTACCTCGCGAAACATCTATTGCCGACGCATTCGCTGGGAACGCTCTGTTCAAGCGCTCGAAGCGCTGGGTGCCATCACCCTGCTTAATGCAGGGGACCTCGTCGATGCGGGTTCCCCCGGACCCTTTGTTCGCAGGGATGACGAATCATTCGACAACATGGAGATTGTACTCCGGTCTCCATTTGCTGTAGGTGTCGACGCAGACGTTTGGCAGCGCGGTTTCGCTTCCAACCATGAATACATCCGGACGGTGCTGGGGTACATCGACTCCCTTCACGAGCAGGTGCAGTCGCTGAGCGGACAGTACCCGCAGCGGAATGCGGTCCTCGACACGAGGTACCAACAGCTCCGACAGACGGCTCGACGAACGGAGCCGCTCCCGCCGCTGGAAATACTCTGCCAAGCGTGTTCACTGACCGACATCGAATGGACCATCATCGCACTCGTACTCAGGGCCGAAATCGACGAATCCGACATGGACTCGCGCACGGTTTGCGATTTGCTCTGTGGTGAGAGGCTCGAAAAGTTCGAATTTCGTCGGCATTTTAGTCCGCAAAGCGTACTCGTGCGCTCCGGGATCATCACGCTCGAAGAAACCTTCCGTTGGGACAAGGTCCGGATTTCCATGCAACCCGACTTACTTCAATGGCTTATAGGCGGAGGCGACACCCCGGCTGTGATCAAACGGCGAATCCACCATGATCGACCTTTCGAGGATCAGCGGGATTACGCAAGCGCATGGCTTGAGTTTGCACGGCAATTTCTGGTCATGGATGATCGCTCTCGCACGCGTGCGCAGCGTGTACATCCGCGAATACTCTCGGGAAAGCGCCCTGTATGCGACGACCCATCGACCAAGCACATGCTGGAGATACTCATTGCTCATGGAGAGGAGCATCCCATCGGACATTTGCTGCGGTGCCACAATCTCGATATGAATGAATGCGTTGTGCTGGGCTTGGCCTTGTTGGCCTCAACGCTGAACACCACCGTCCCGGTGGACCCCGTGCTGGATATCCTGAGCGGGCACGAACCGCTGCTCAGGATTCGGTATGAATCCTATTTCTCGCCCGCCTCCCCGCTGCTGCGGACTAGGCTTCTCGAGGTCGAAGCGAGGGACAATGACGAGCAGGTTTTTACAATGCCAAAGGATCTTGCTCGCACGCTGCTCGGAGTCGAGGGGGATCCAAGCGGCGCCCGCCGGGCGTCAGATGACATGCTACACGTTCTGCGTGTTCCCGCTCACGATCTGTCCTCCGTTATCCTGCATGGTGATCTCCTGCAATGCCTGGAAACGGCGATGATATCGATTCGGCCGGAGATGATTCATCGCATGCGGCAATGGGGCGTCGAGAGAATGACCGCGACACGACCTCCCGGCTCCTTGACCATGCTTCTGTACGGACCGTCCGGAACGGGCAAATCCTTTCTGGCGGAGGGATTCGCCGGGAGCCTTGATCGCAAGCTCTTCGTTGTTGATGCGGAACGCATCCTGTCGAAATGGCATGGCCAGTCGGAAAAGCAGCTTCAGCGCGTGTTCGATGCGTACTCGCATTCGAGGAATGCCGAGGGGGCTTTTCCCGTGATGTTGTTGAATGAATGCGACCAATTGCTCGCCGATCGATCCCGACTCGCGGGAAGTACATCAGTTGATTTGACAGAGCACAGAATGCAGAATATTCTACTGGAGAACCTCGAGCGTTTCGAAGGAATACTGATTGCCACCACCAATCTGCGGGACGCCCTCGATCATGCTTTCGAACGAAGGTTTGACTACAAAATCGAGCTTCCCATACCCGATCCGGGTGCGCGGTTGCTGCTTTGGAAAGCGCACATACCGTCGGCTATCCCTCGTTCGAGCGATGTCGATCTCGCCACGTTGGCAAACGACTTTGTGATAACAGGCGGACGCATCGCCCTCATCGCATACAATGCGATACGCACGGCATTGCTCCGGGGAGACGCACTCACACAAAGTGATCTGCTCAATGCCTGCGCCATCGAACTTCGAGGATCATTCGAGGCGACGCGTTCCCGCGCCGCGATAGGATTCCGTTCGAGTGCCTCCAACGCTCGCACAGAGGCAACAATCGCACTAGTGCCATGACGCGCAACATGATGCACCCACTCCGAATTCACCATGTTCCACAAAGCGAGCGAAACAATGCGCGACCAGGAAGCACGAGTAGAGGGGATTATCGAAGCCCGGGAAGTGATCAACACCCATCTCGCGAAAGGGATGACACTCCGGGCATTGGCCAGGAATTGGGGACTCGATCCGACAACGCTCCGCTACATTGTGGATGGGACGGCAGTCCGAATCACGGATCGCGTCCACCGCAATATCATGTCCCGCAAGGAGGGGTAGCTCCGGAAGTTACTTGCGTGGCAGTGCATCGCGTATCACGATGCATCCATCTCGAGGATGCTATTGCTTCACGACGCGTCGGAGGGATACCACCGAGCGAAGGTGGCTGGCAAAGTAACCACCGATTATTGCAACCGTCGCATCCTCCCGGTGACAAGCTGTTCGTAACGATCGATGGTCCCCGGCGAGACGAAGCCGCGACGCAGCAGGGCCATGGCTGCAGGCATGCGATCGAGCATCTACCCGATGGCGTTGCGCGCTGCGCTGTATACCATGCTCATCATGGAGTTGCGGGTCGCACGTTCACTCCGACCGCGTGCCGCTGCTGCTAAGGATGTTCTGCGCCGGTGTACAGATCAACATCGATGCTCGAACGTTGTTCACTCCATAACGATGGGTTCGACACGATAGGCAGTTTCGGTCCCTTCAATACTGGTCATCGCCTCCAGAAACTTTCTTCTTGCTTAAGACGGTGAATGTCTCAATCTTATGCGATGATGAACGCCCTCGATATCATGAAGAAACGGGTTTCGGTACACATGCTCATGGTGTACGCAGTAGTGCTGCTTTGCGGCAGCGGGCTACATGTACATGCAGGAAGCGTGCGACACATTGATCATGGCCACGATCATGCGAGCGTCCTCCATCGGCACCACGAGAGTAGTGAATCTGAAGCGGAGGATGCCGCGACGCATGGTCACGAAATGCCGACCTTGGAGTTGACCGCCACGAGATCGCTCGCCCGAGCTGTGGATGAAGTGCGTATAGTTACACCAGGTCTGCTTGGTACCTTCATTGTCGGATTGAACATCGAGGTTCTCGGTTCCGCACCCCGTGGTTTCGCGACAGCACTCCCTCCTTCCAAGCTCCACCATCTCCGCCTCCCCAGCCGCGCCTCGCCGCGGCGCTGACCTCGCCGCCCAGACTCGCACCGTGTCGCCAAAAGCGCCGGGGCACCATTTCTTCGGCATAGTATATATCCGATTCCCATGGAGGTATTCATGAAACGCTTGAATATAGTGCTTCACGTTGTGCTCGTTCTGTTTTTCGGAGCCTGTACCAGGCACGACCACGCACACGACGAGGCGCACGAGGATCACGCATCCAGAGCTGTCACGGTGTGGACAGAAAAAAGCGAGTTGTTCGCGGAGTTTCCACCGTTGGTCGCTGGCCAACCCGTTGAAGTGGCTTTGCATCTCACTCGACTTGACAACTTCGCACCAGTGCAAACGGGCACAGTCACCGTGGAGATGCGATCACGCGGGATACAACCCATTCGTTTGGTGGTGGATCAGATTTCGACCCCGGGTATCGTACGCGTGCCACTCACCTTTCCAACGGCGGGCATCTATCGGCTGCTGGTCATCGTTGAGGAGAGTGATAACGATACTCTGACCATCAGAAATCTGGAGGTTTCAGACTCCGGCAACACCCACGCCCACGCGAAGGAAGAAACGCGTGGAGTGCTCACAACCGTTCTCAAAGAACAACAATGGAGGACGCGCTTCCGCTGCGAGGTAGTGAAGGCGGGAGAGGTGTATTCGACGCTGGAGACCGTCGGCGAAATCGTTCCACCGCAGTCAGGTGAGGCGTTGGTCTCGGCACCGTTTAGTGGCTACAGTCCCGCCGGCCACAGCCGCTCGCTCCCTCCTGAGGGTACGCACGTGCGAAAGGGCGCCCTACTTACGACGCTTATTCCTTCGGCTGAAACGCAAGGAGGAAGCGAGGACTTTGCCTCCAGGATCGCCGCGGCCGAAGCGGCGAGATATCTGGCGGAGAAGGAATTGGCTCGAGGCAAGCGGCTCTACGCCTCGGGCATCATCTCGGAGAAAGAGTATCAGGAACTCGAAACGGATGAGAGACGGGCGGACGCGGCATATCAGTCTCTACGACGCGCTGTGTCACGCGACGCTTCGGTGGATGGGAGCGCGAGCGATGGCTATGCCGTGCGAGCTCCGCTCGCCGGAACGATCGCCCGAGTATTCATCCGCGCTGGTGAGCCCGTGCAGACCGGAGCCCCGCTGTTTCACATTGTCGACGGTCGCACGGTATGGCTGAGGACGGTGATTCCCATGCGCGATAGGGCAAAGTTTGATCTGCCCCGTCTGCTCTCGGTACATATGGCCGGCACACAGCAGCCGCTTACCTTCGAGTCGTCGGCAATACGGCGGGTTTCGGTATCCAGCGTCATCGACGCACAGGCCCGCGGTATTCCGGTTATTTTTGAACTGGATAACAGAGACGGCCGTCTGGCGGTGGGATCGACAGGGCGTGTCCAACTCGGCAGCGCAGTGGCGCGTAAAGGCATCGCCATTCCGAACGACGCCGTGCTGGAGGACGAAGGACAGTATTTCGTATTCGTACAACTCGGAGGTGAGAGCTTCGAACGACGCGATGTCCGCATCGGCGATCTGCAAGGCGACCGCGTCGAGATTGTCTCGGGACTTGAACCAGGCGACCGGATCGTGAGTGTTGGTGCACACCTCGTGCGTCTTGCCGCGAGTGCCGGATCGGTGCCCGCCCATGGCCATGAGCATTGACGGAGGCCGAAGCATGTTGGATAACATCATTCGACTCGCGATACAAAATCGTGTCCTTGTACTCCTCGGTGCGACCTTCCTGCTGCTGGCGGGTGTATTTACGGTAACGCGCATTCCCGTGGACGTCTTTCCCGACCTGACTGCACCCACGGTCGTGGTACTGACCGAGGCGCATGGTATGGCCACGGAGGAAGTGGAATCTCTTGTAACATTGCAGGTTGAGACGGCCGTGAACGGCGCAACCGGTGTAAGGAGGGTGCGATCGTCATCCGCAGCGGGCATCTCCATCGTGTGGGTGGAATTCGATTGGGGTACGGATATTTTCCTGGCGCGACAAGTCGTGAGTGAAAAGTTGCAGCTGATCGCAGGCCAACTGCCCGAAGGTGTGCTGCCACCGTCACTGGCACCCGTGTCGTCCATCATGGGCGAAATTATGTTGATCAGCGTTTCCAGCGACAGCCATTCTCCACTGGAGGTTCGCACTGCGGCGGATTGGACAATTCGCAAACGCCTTCTCGCCATACCCGGAGTGTCCCAAGTGATCCCGATCGGGGGCGGCAAAAAACAGTATCAGGTACGTGTCGATCCCGGCGCCCTGTTGGCCCACGATGTTTCACTGCGCGAGGTTATGGAGGCCGCACGAAAATCCAACGCCACGGCGTCGGGCGGGGCGTTTATGGAAAAAGGACAAGAATACCTCATTCGCGGACTCGGCCGAGTCCGCGACATTTCCGACATCGGGCAATCGTTGGTTGCCGTGCGCAATGGTACGCCTGTGCTTATCCGCGACGTTGCTACCGTGCAGGTCGCGGCGGCCACGAAAATCGGAGATGCGGCTGTGAACGGTAGGGAAGCAGTGGTGCTCTCCATACAAAAACAACCAGGTGCGAACACTCTGGAACTGACCGAACGTCTGGACCGCGCCGTGGAGGAGGTGCAACGTACCCTGCCCGCAGGCATGCGCATCAACAATCATGTGTTTCGACAGGCGGACTTCATACGAACCGCCATCGACAATGTCCTTCATGCGCTTCGTGATGGCGCCATACTCGTCATTATCATCCTTGCGCTCTTCCTCGGAAATGTGCGCACGGCGGCCATATCGCTCACCGCCATGCCCTTGTCGCTGATATTCGCTCTTTTCACGCTGGACTGGTTCGATTTCACTATCAACACGATGACACTCGGAGGCATGGCGATTGCGATCGGTGCAATAGTGGATGATGCGATCATTGACGTGGAAAATGTATTCCGACGGCTTCGCGAAAACGCAACGCTCGAGCCCGATCAACGCGCGTCCGTTCTTGATGTTGTGTTCGAAGCCTCGCGCGAGATACGCTCGTCGATCGTTAATGCGACACTGATTATCGTCGTGGTATTCCTCCCGTTGTTTTTCCTCGGAGGCGTCGAAGGGCGCATGCTGCAACCGCTCGGCATCGCCTATGTGGTTTCGATCGTGTCTTCTCTTTTCGTAGCGTTAACGGTCACCCCTGTGATGTGCACCTATCTCCTCGCTCGCAACAATTTTCTTCAGCAACACGGTGATAGCCGTTTGACTGCCTTGTTGAAGGGTCTGTACGGGCGGACGCTGGATCGTGTCATAGCCAGACCGGGTGTGGTACTGGGTGGCTCCGTCGTAGCGTTCATCGCGGCGTTGGCCTTGCTACCGTTTCTCGGTCGTGCGTTTCTTCCTGAATTCAACGAAGGCTCGCTGACCATCAGTGCCGTCACCGTGCCTGGTACCTCGTTGGAAGAGTCCAACGAACTCGGCGCCATGATCGAGCGCATTTTGCTTGAGCATCCGTGTATCGAATCCACCGCGCGGCGCACCGGCAGAGCCGAACTGGACGAACATGCTCAGGGCGTGAACAGCGCCGAGATTGACGCACGCTTTGCTTTGGACGGAAGAAGTCGTGAGCGCATGTTGGAGGAACTCCGCGAAGCATTGAGCATCGTACCGGGAACCAATCTCACGATAGGGCAGCCACTGGGCCACCGGATCGATCACATGCTCAGCGGGACACGGGCCAACATCGCGGTGAAGGTCTTCGGTGATGACTTGACGGAATTGAAGTCCCTCGCCGAGCGTATTCGTGATCACATGAGTGGGATACCCGGCGTGGTGGATCTGGCGGTTGATCAGCAAAACTTCGTGCCTCAAATCCGTATCCGTCCGAATCGTGTCGCGCTGGCAGCGTACGGCTTCACCGTGGCGGATTTCCTCGAATCCATCGACATCGCTTTCAACGGCGAAGTCGTATCACGCGTGATGGAAGGACAACAGACATTCGAACTGCTCGTGCGTTACGATGACAACAACCGCGGTAGCTTGGATCGCATTCGCCGCGCAACGATCGATACTCCGAGCGGAGCGTACATTGCGCTTACCGAACTTGCCGAGGTGGTTTCGATGAAAGGAATGAACTCCGTGGCTCGCGAAAATGTCCACAGGAAAATGGTGGTCCAAGCCAATGTAGCAGGTCGCGATTTGGGCAGTGTGGTGGAGGACATCCAATCCTCCATCAGCGAGCAAATCAAGTTGCCCGAAGGCTACTCCATCGAATACGGAGGGCAGTTCGAGAGCGAACGTGAAGCATCACGGATTATCGGCATTGTCAGCATCGCCGCGGTGCTCATTATTTGTCTGATTCTCTATCTGGAATTCTCATCGTTCAAAACGGCGATACTGGTGATGGCCAATCTCCCGCTGTCGTTGATTGGCGGTATCATCGCCGTGTTTCTGACCGACCGCACCGTCAGTATCGCTTCGCTCATTGGCTTCATTACCTTGTTCGGTATCGCGACGAGAAACGGCATCCTCATGGTTTCGCATTACCAGCATCTCATCAATGAAGGCTGCGGACGAGTCGAAGCGGTACGACGCGGCTCGATCGAGCGATTGAATCCCGTGTTGATGACGGCGCTTTCGTCCGGGCTTGCGTTGATCCCTCTCGCACTCGCTGCGGGCGAAGCAGGGAGCGAGATTCAATCGCCGATGGCGGTGGTTATCCTTGGTGGCTTGCTCAGTTCGACGGCACTGAACATGATCGTCGTCCCTGCGCTCTACCTTCGCTTCATGCATGCTCCTCCTGCTGCGCGTCGCCAGGAACAACATGCTGCTTCCGTTTCGTAACCTCGAGAAATGATCGATGGAGAGGCCGGCATGCATCATTGCCGAGGATCCAAGACGGCACCGGCTCTCCAGCATCCGGTTCGGAATACATTTTGGGAAATCGACCATGGAAACCCTTCTCTCGGTCTCAGAAAGCCTCGCGGCCAGGAAACCAGATCCCTCCGTGCTGCGCTACCCCGCTCCCGGCGTGTAGCGCAGCACGGTGGCTTTTTCCAGTGTGATCATACCACCACAACCCGAGCGCTCGAACAGCGCGTCGACTTCCGGCAGAAAGGCGCGAATCTTTTCTTCCGTGTCCACAATCTCGATCACGAGAGGGAGATCCTCGGAAAGGCGGAGAATCTTCGCCGTGTGTATCACACTTCGTGCTCCGAAACCCTCGATGCCGCGCAGCACCGTACAGCCGGCCATGCCCTGCTCCCGAGCCGAGCGGACGATGCATTCGTAGAGCGGACGTTGTCCGCAACGATCCGCCTCACCGATGAACACGCGCAGCAGCATTCCCGACCCTTCGAGTTTCATGGCGTCCTCCTTGTCTGTCAAAGCAATGTACCAAGCGTGTGTCCCAGCCATACGGCGGCGAGACACAACAGCAGGGTGAGAGCGATGTTCAGTGCCGCCGCCACGTACACACCGTCGCGCAGCAACGCAAGCGATTCATAGCTGAAGGTGGAAAAGGTGGTGAAGCCACCCAGGAAGCCGATGGTGAGGAGCAAACGCACGGCGGGCTGAACCACGAAGCGCTGCTCGAACAGCGCCATCAGCAGGCCGATGAGCAAGGAACCGAGGGCGTTGACCAGCAGCGTGCCGTAGGGGAAGTCCGCTCCCGCCACGCGATGTACCGCACCACCGAGCCAGTAGCGCAGCACGGCGCCCGCGCCTCCCCCGAGAAACACATACACAGCTTCCACCACGCCTCCATAGCGCCGTTCATGAAAAAACTCCCGCTGCATGGCCTCATCACGGGCTCGTGCGAGCAGGAGTCATCAATTCCCTGCGAAGGGAATGGTTCTGGACGAGTCCACGGCGAACTCCATCGCCGGAAGGAAACTTAGCTCGCTGAGCGGATTCCCGCAACTCGCCTGGCCCGCTGAAAATTTCAACCCGCCAGCCGGTACATCACTTCCACGCGACCCCACCAATAGCCGCTGCGCGAAGGAGCATAGTTCGGGGCATACCACAGGCGTTCGAGATGCAGGAGCGCGGATAGCGGAAGTTGCGGTTTCCAGAACACATGCAGCAGCAGCAGCTCACCGATGCGCTTGGCGCCGTCCTTTTCGTTGCGCTCGGCATCATGCCGCAGCAGTTGTGCCCCGAGGCGCAGGCTCAACACAGATGACGGGGCCACGATGACGTCCAGCATGGGGATGCTGATATTGGTCCAGTAGCCCGGAGCCGGGAGGATGCCTTGAGAAAACACCAGCGATTCGTTCCACTTCGGCCAGCGACCGAGCAGCGGGTCGAAATTATCAAAGTGCGTGATCTGTTGATTGGACTCGAGACCGGTGGGGCTGCCGCTGCAGGAAACCACTCCCAATCGCATGGTGAGCGGCGTGCCGTATAGCACGTCGTTCCTCCATTCAATGAAGAAGTACATGCCCTCGCCGCGCAAGGAACCGAACGCGTGCCCTTCATGAAGAATATCACCGCTTTGCCACGCGTACTCGCCGTAGATGCTCCACTGGGGCGCGGGTTCGAGGCGAAGCTGACCACCGAGCGTGTTCCTCTCCGCGTCGGCGGCATATCCCGCGTCGTGAAACGTCTCTTCCGACGCTTCGCTGCGCAGGGCATACAGCGCTCCACGCAGATCCTGAAACGAAGCCGCGTACCACAGCCCCGCGACAGTGACGGGGTATTCCTGCAAGCGCTTTTCCCTGTCGTTGATCGGTGTCAGCCATGTGTCGCGCACAGGTTGATGGATATACATCGCGGTGACCGTGTGTCCCGGCGCGAGCTTCGCATCGAGTCGGGCGGCATTCATGGCAATGGTGCGTGAGCCATCGAGTGGCGTCCCGTCACCGATGAGAAATCCCTCGCCGAGGAAAAGATCCTGCCGTCCCACTGTCAGCTCGAGTGGAATGCCAAGCGTCGCAGCGAAGCGCAGCCAGAGATGCTCGATGGCGATTTCATCGAGATTGAAATCGCGCGGTGTCGGATATTCGAGCCAGTTGAAAAATTCGTTCACCACAGCCGCGCGCAGCGTCAGCGACGCGAACGGATGCCAGGTGACGCCGGCACGTGTACGATTGCGTGTGAATTGCACGGGCGCACCCTTTTCTCCCCACAGTCCCGCATCCCAGGCCACGAAGCGCATACGATGCGAGAAGTCCCAGCTCCACTCGGGGGTCTTCGCCTCTCCCGTGGATGCACGAACGGACGCATCCGCCGCTTTCCGCGCAGTGGAATCCTGCTGTGCCGTCGCAAGCGCGGCAGACAGCAGCATCACCAGTACAATCATGGCGCAGATGGCGAGCGCGGTCCGATATTTCGGAGTGACATATCGCATAAGGAGTGCAAGTTACGGCGCGGCATGGGAAAATGGAAGTCGGTCGTACGGTCGTTTCTAGGATCTCCGCGCTGCGGATGGGGAATATATTCTGGTAATTGCTCAATCACGGATTACTCGCGGACACACAGTACGGACGCCACAGCGACATATTGGAAAATTGATTTCACTGATACCATAGTTTCACCATGCGGTGAAACCCATTATAGGGTGAAAATGCCCAGACTTGGGCACATTCTGTGGGGCCGAACAATCCATGCTTAGTGTGGTGTGCGACTTGATAGTTTCGAGGGAAAACCAATTGGCAGGCTTGATTTCCGGCGATATTCTGGGTACATTGAGCGTCATAATGTCATAAATCGACCCAGCGGAAGAAGGCTTTGATACATGGAATTCACCAAGCTCAGAATGAAAGCCGGAATGTCGCCGCAAGAATGCGCATCCCTCACCGGGTACAGTGTGCGAACGGTGTACCGCTGGGAAAGAGGAGAAACCGTTCCAAAGAAGGCGATCATGGAAACTCTGATGCGCATTGCGGCAAAGCAACAACCGGACGTGATCAAGCAAGAGGAACGT
This sequence comes from Bacteroidota bacterium, assembly GCA_035914695.1. Classification (GTDB taxonomy): domain Bacteria; phylum Bacteroidota; class Ignavibacteria; order SZUA-365; family SZUA-365; genus JAOSJT01. The sequence goes on from JAMIQH010000245.1 coordinate 16,593, forward strand.
TTCACCTTTATCGATCTCTTCGCGGGCATAGGTGGAATGCGGAAGGGATTCGAGTCTGTTGGCGGAAGATGCGTGTTCACCTCCGAGTGGGACAAGCACGCCAGGATGACCTACCTGGAGAACTTCCCGTCCGATCATCCGATCGCGGGAGATATAACACGAATCGATCCGATGGAAATCCCCGAGCACGACGTGCTGCTCGCCGGCTTCCCATGCCAACCGTTTTCCATCGCCGGAGTCTCGAAGAAAAATGCCCTTGGCAGGCCGCACGGATTCCTTGACAAAACTCAAGGCACACTTTTTTTCGATGTTGCAAGAATTATCGCTCATCATCGCCCGAAGGCGTTTCTCCTCGAGAACGTCAAGAATCTCGAGCGCCACGACAAAGGCAATACGTTCAAGGTGATCCGGGAGACACTCGACGAACTCGGGTATCATTACGACTGGAAAGTGATCGATGCCAAAGGGTGGGTCCCCCAGCACAGGGAAAGAATCTTCATAGCGGGATTCCGCGACGATCTCGGGTTCACTTTTCGAAATATGGAAATCCCGGAACCATCGATCGGACCCAGGCTCAAGTCGATTCTACATGCGGAGAACGGCACGGAAGGAGCGGAGCCGCCCTACACTGAGGGCGAACGGGCGACTGTCGGAAGTAAATACACATTGACTGCGCACATGTGGGAGTATCTTCAGGCGTACGCCAGGAAGCACCGGGAGAAAGGGAACGGCTTCGGCTTCGGTCTATTTGGCCCGGAGGATACCGCACGTACACTTTCCGCCCGATATTACAAGGACGGTTCCGAGATTCTGATCAGAACGGGAGATCGACCTCGGCGTCTGACACCACGTGAATGCTCAAGACTGATGGGTTTCGATGTCAGCGGAGGCCCGGTGTTCAGCATCCCTGTATCCGACGCACAGGCGTACCGACAGTTCGGAAATTCCGTGGTTGTACCGGTTGTCGAAGCAGTGGCACGGCACATGCTTCCGTATATTCTGGGCGAGAAACGCGAACCTGTTGGACAACTACGGTTGACATTTACTCCGAATTACAGAGAAATGGTCATCGATCATGACTGACACCGTTTCCCGCGAGCTCCGACACAAGATGATGTCCGGAATCAAGGGGAAGAATACGGGACCGGAGATTCTGGTAAGGAAACTCTTGCATGAACAAGGATTCCGTTACCGGATTCAGCGAAGGGACCTTCCGGGACGCCCGGATATTGTTCTGCCAAAGTACTCGGCTGTTTTGTTCGTACATGGATGTTTCTGGCATGGTCACAACTGCCATCTGTTCAAAGTGCCGGCCACGAGGTCGGACTGGTGGAGGGAAAAAATTGAAACGAATCGTACCCGCGATGACCGCGCGGTCAGCTCGCTGCTGAATCTCGGGTGGCGTGTCATGATTGTCTGGGAATGCGCGTTCAAGGGGAAAACACGTCGCGAAAGAGACGAGATTGTCGAAATGATGAGACGTTGGGTACTATCTGAAACAAGAACTTGTGAAATTCGCGGGAGGAAGGAAGATGAATGACTTTGGCCATCTATCGGACTATTTCACGGGCGTCGCAGCCAAAAGGTTATCGGTTGTCGAGATTGACGAGAAGCGTTCGAATCAACATGAGATTAACGGTGTCTCCGAACTCAAGAATCTGTTCGGAGTGGAGAAACTTGCTGTGACCGCACGCTTCATCTATCTCGGAGAAGATGAAGAGACTACGCTGCGAGCGAACGCCAACATGACCTGGTATGACGCCAGGGCGCAGCATCCAAAGAGAACGGAGCATCGACTCTACTACCAAAGTAATCCGGTGATGACCAAAGCGGCTCCCGGCGATCTGATGCTCCTTGCCCGTCGAGTGGACGGTGAGGTGCTGGTGATCGTCGCGAAACGCGAATCGTCACCGGAGAACCGATTGCTGTGGGTGTTCTCGCTGGAAGAACAAGCGGACAAATTTTCCGTGGGCATGATGTCGCCTGCGAGGGATAAGGACATCGATTTTACCGTTCGTACCATTCTGGAAGATTTGGATCAGGTCGTAGAACCCGCCGAAAACGATTTCCTGGAAATCATGAGGGGACGATTCGGAGAGACGTTTCCCTACACGGCGGTGTTTTCCGAATTCGCGCGTTCTACCCTTCCAGAGGTTCATGCGAAGGACGATCCAGATGGTGCCATGATGCTGTGGTTCGACCGCGAGGAGTTTCTCTTTCGCACATTTGAGCGTCATATCGTGATGAAACAACTTGAAATCGGTTTCACCTCTGTCGAGGAATTCATCACCTTCTCCCTCAGTGTTCACAACAGACGGAAATCAAGGGCGGGATTTGCCGTGGAGCATCATCTCGAGCAGGTGTTCATCGAAAACGGCATTGCATATACGCATGGCGCGATCACCGAAAATCGCGCCAAACCCGACTTTCTGTTCCCATCGATTACAGCGTACAGGAATCCCGACTTTCCGAGTTCCTCCCTGCGGATGCTCGGCGTAAAGTCCTCTTGCAAGGATCGCTGGAGACAGGTATTGTCTGAAGCAGCAAGAATCAATCACAAACACCTGTTCACATTGGAGGGGGGCATCAGCGTCGCTCAGACAAACGAGATGCGTAGTCACAAACTTTCCTTGGTTCTGCCTCTTCGCATTCATTCGACATTCAGGCAGGAACAGCGGGATCAGATTATGTCGCTGAAGGATTTTCTGAAACATCTCACGTATTTATCATGAGCCCGTTCGCCCAAGTCAAGGACAATTGAACCGCTTCCGTCGGATCATCTCCAACGGCTGATAATTGCAATGTTTGAGTACTTCATGATTCGGATTCAAAGCTCTCCGTACTCCACATCTCGGCTTCGAAAAACTTCCCGCCCTGCATTAACGGTCATACAATTTCGTGATTGAAGACGACACCATTGTCGTAAAAAGATCTTCCCTCCCGATCGTAGCGCAGCGCACACTTCC
>JAMIQH010000246.1:0-32920 GCA_035914695.1 Bacteroidota bacterium
CAGCTGAGCATCGGTGAATTCCATACAAGGACTCCTTTCAACAGGTGGCGATCGAGGAATGGCGCACGCGTCGTCTCGCGTGGGGCCGGGCTGGCTGGCACGGCGACCGCGCTCCAGCTATCTAAGGGCTTGCGCTCGTCGCCGCGCCGCCACTCCGGCGACGCGAGACGACATTGCGCGCCGCCTACGATCAAATTACCCTTTTACACAAAATCCTGCACATACCCTGAATCCGCAAGTCGGTCCCCACGGACCACCGAGCTGAGGCTACCAGCATGATCGACCTCCGAAAACCCAGTACCCGGCAACATGACACCACGAACACCGCAGCCAACTACCATCACCCCCACGCCGCCGCACTCCCTTCGCTGCACCGGTGTCCCGCTTCCCACCGCTCATGAGCACCAAAGTGTGTCGCGGTGTGCCGTGTCGCGTAGCACTGGCCGGACGCGTTGCCTCGCGGACCCGGAGGCCGTATATTCTCAGATCATTTGTCTCGACATTCACCCGACGGGATGACGGAACGACTGCTTGCGTTGGTACTTCTGGGATTGTGGATCTGCGGATCCGGTGTGGCGCACGCCCAACCGGGATTCACGCAAACAGGCATCGCCTCGTACTACGGTAAAGATTTTCACGGAAGAAAAACGTCGAACGGTGAAGTGTACAACATGTACGCGCTTACTGCTGCGCATAAGACCATTCCGCTCAATTCGCTGGTACGGGTGACCAACCTGACGAACGATCTCAGCGTGGTGGTGCGCATCAATGACCATGGACCGCACAAAAAGGGACGCATCATCGATCTGTCCCGTGGCGCGGCGGAAAAAATCGGCATGATCCGCAGCGGCACGGCAAAGGTGCGCCTCGAAGTGATCGAGGAGGATACTCGGCCCGATTTCGCGAAGGAAAAAGGCAATACCGAATTCTATCGTTTGGATGTTCAATCCGAGACAATGACTGGATTCGCCATACAAATCGCGTCGTTTGAGAATCTCAGCAACCTCATACGCTATGTGGATCGCCTGAAAGCGGCGGGTATCACCGATATGCATGTGCAGGTGGCCACCGTGGACGGCGAACTCGTACATCGGCTCATTCTCGGGGGCTATGAAAGCGAGGACGCCGCGATGTGGAAACTGAAGACACTCCGGGATAAAGGAATCGACGGTTTCATTTTCCAGATTCGATAAATACTGCTATGCCAAGAACACAGGCTGCGCAAAGAGTAAGCTCCGTGATTTCGCATGCAATGCCACTGGCACTGCTGTTGCTGCTGCTGTGGGCCACGGAATCCTCTGCGCAATCGCTGCTCTGGCGCATCGATGTGCCGGGAGTGGAGCGTCCGTCGTGGATCTTCGGTACCATGCATGCGCGTTGCGCGCAGGACGTGCTGCTGCCCGACACGGTGCAGAGCGCCTTGCGCGAAGTGGATCGCCTGGTGCTGGAAATCGATCTCGACGATCCCGCCCTCCCTGCCACCTTGGGCAAACTCGCGTTCGTCCCCACCGACAGCACCCTCGAGAAACTACTTCCCGCATCGGCCTACGATTCGCTCGCGCATTTTCTCAAGGATTCGCTCACCATCTCCATCGTCACCTTCAAAAACATGCGGCCGATGTTTCTCATCGGTCTGTTCATCGGGCGGGCTCTGGGATGTACACCGGTGGCGTATGAGGATCGCTTGCTGCGTGTCGCCAAGGAGATCGGCAAGGATGTTGTGGGTATTGAAACGGTGGAGGAGCAATTCGCGGCATTTTCCACCATTCCACTGCATGTACAGGCCGATATGGTGATGGCAATGCTTCGCGACCTTCCCGCTCAGCGAGAAGAATTCCGTAAGCTGGATGCGGCCTATGCCGCCGCCGATCTCGATGCCCTGCTTGCACTCATCCGAAATTCTGATGTGGAATACGGTCGTTACGATGGACCGCTCCTGAATGAACGCAACACCCGATGGCTTCCCAGGATTCTTCAGCACGCTCACCGCGGCTCGGTGCTGATCGCTGTCGGCGCGGGGCATCTTCCGGGAGAACACGGCGTGCTGCAATTGTTACGCGCGCAGGGCTGCACGGTCACGCCCGTGCCATGAATGCTCGACGTCACGCATCGACGTACTCTTGATCCTGCCGGAAAAAATCCGGAAATTTTCGTTACTCATCCGCGATTGCCCACCACTCATCAAGGACATATTTATGAAGACGTTGCTTCTGTGTGCCACGCTGTTCACAGCGTTGTGTCTCCCTGCGCAGCTTGATGCCCAGGCCCGTCGCATCGTGCTGTTCGAGCACTTCACCAATGCGAGCTGCGGTCCCTGCGCATCGCAGAATCCGGTATTCGATGCGAACATCGCCTCGAAAAACAATGGCAATTACCTGCACATCGCCTATCACACCGTGTGGCCGGGTCGCGATCCCATGAACGCATACAACAAAGATGACGTTGCCGCCCGCGTCACATACTATAGCGTGAATGGTGTACCCGACATGGTGATGCTTGGCAACAAGTATCGCGGCGGTCCTTCGGGTGTCTCGCAGGAAATTCTCAATCGCGCCGCATCAGAAGGCAGCCCTCTGCGAATTCGCGTTAAGGAAAGCACGGCCGGAAGCACCAGAAATGTCACCGTGGATGTGGCTACGGTCGGCCAAATCGGCAGCGCGGGCCTGCGTATCCGCGTTGCTGCGGTGGAAAGCGACATTTCCTATCCGACGGCCCCAGGGTCGAATGGTGAAAAGGAATTTCCGAATGTATTTCGCCGCTTCATCAATACGCCCGCTGGTGAGGACTTCACCCCTGCCGCCATCGGCAACATCAACACATTGAACTTCAGCTATGAGCTTGACGCGGTGTGGAATGCGGATAAAATCTTCACCGTGGTATGGATCCAGTACGAGAGTACCAAGGAAGTAATCAATGCCGGTGCGGCGATGATTCCCGCAGTGGAGCTGATCTCCAACAGCGAAATGTTTGAGAAAGGTGCGCCGCAAAGTGCAACGAATTTCTCGCTCGGCGTGGTGAATCTCGGCGAAGCCGATGTGAACGTGCGACTAAAATTCGCTCCAAAACAGAACAGCGACTGGACTGCGACCTTTTCCGTGAACGGAACGCCGGTCGCGGACGAAGTCACCATTCCTGTGACGGCGGGCGCCACGGTACCTCTTGCCGTGGAGGTTACTCCCGGTGGCAGCGCGGGTCTTGCGGAATACGCAGTGAGCATGGACATCCCCGCCGAACCGTTGCTCACGCCGCAATACGCCCTGCTGAATGTGATTTCCAATGTGACCGATCTGCTTGTGCACAACGATAACGCCTGGGGTTCGGGTCCGGGCGGTGCCGCCAAGGATTACGAGGCCGCGTATATGGACGGATTGAACCAGACCGGCAGCAGCACGATAGCCGTGAGCAGCGCTGGCCTCTTCCAACGCGGTTGGACACTCGGCAAGTTGAGCGATGTGAAGCATGTGTACTACAACTGCGGCTGGGGCTTCCCGGCAATAACCGCGGAACTGGCAACGGCCTTCATGGGCTTGATGAATGCGGGCGGCAATCTGCAGGTCAGCGGGCAGGATGTCGGATGGGACACCTATGATCAGAGTGGTCACGGTAGCGCCGCATCGCGCTCGCTGTTCCGTAACTATTTGTTCGCGAATTACAAAAACGACGGCACCGCCGCCAATACGCAGGTGAACATGGTCGCCGCGGATCCGCTGTTCGGCGCAGTCGGGACCTTCCAGCTGCAGAACGTGTATGGTACGGATACCCAGGGCAATCCGCTGTTCTACCCGGATCAAGTGAGTCCCACGCCTGAAGGTGTGCAGCTCGGCTGGTTCAACGCCGATCAGACAGCGGGTGCGGCCATTCGTGGGGCGAAGAACAACTACAAATCGGTGTACTTCACCTTCGCGATGGAACAAGTGGTGAATTCTGACGTGCGGAACGAATTGATGAAGCTCACCTGGCAATGGTTCCACGGAGTGATCAGCTCCACGGAATTCGACGGCGCGGTGGCGGGCTTGATGCTCGGTCAGAACTACCCCAATCCCGTTGCCGATGCTACCGTCGTGCCTTTTGAGGCGGCTTCGCGCAACCGCGTGCTGCATGTGTACGATGTGGTGGGCCGTCTCGTGCTTCAATACGACGTTCCGGCTACATCGACACAGCTCCGTATCGATGGGCAGTCCCTGCGTCCCGGCATGTACAGCTATCGTTTGATCGACAATGGGCACGTCGTGGCGAGCAAGGCCATGCAGATCGTTCGTTGATTATTCTGCCAATGAAACGAGGGGCGCGACCACCGCGCCCCTTTTTTTATTGATCAATGCTGCGTGGTCGGAAAGCGCGAAGAACGGGATGCGCGGGCGAATATGCGAGACGATGCAGGGCCTGGTCAAGGGGCAGCCATTCGCGTTGACGAACGTGCATTTCTTCGAAGTCTTCGTACTCCCGAGTGACGCGAAGGGAGAATACCCGGACGTGACACACCCCTCCCCACTTCCGGTAGTGGTAATCGCCGACTTCGTCCGCATCGAGATCGCCGCGCACTCCCGCTTCTTCCAGCGCTTCTTTCATGGCGGACGCCCGTGCTCCGAGCTCGGCTTCAATAATGCCCTTAGGAATCGTCCAGTGGCCCTTTCTCGTGGTAATGAGCAGCAACTCCACGCCCTGCTCCGTCAGGCGCCAGGGAATGATGGCGGACTGTTCGTACCAATGCGTGGGTTTCTTTCCCATTCCCGCTGAAGTCTCAGAAATTGAATACGAGGAGAAAGATGAGAAAAAACACGCCGCTCACGACAATGCCCATGAGAAGATTTTTCAGCAATTGCGAAATGGGCGAGCGTGCGGTGGCGAAGTCAAAACGCGCTCCCACCCCGCCGGTGAACAACGCGATGCCGCTGTAGCCGAGAATGGCCGCCAGCAAAGGGGATGCGTTGGCGAGCAAGGCCAGAACGGGACCGGCAAAAAGTAAAAGCGCACCGCTCCAGGCTGCCAGCACGTACAGTCGTACGCCTGGGCGGGAGAGTATTTCGGGGCCTTCGATTCTCACGGCTTCCCAAGCGAGGTGTCTGCCTGATCCACCGTCTGCGTGGAGTCGCTTCCGACACGGAGTTTGTCCAATTCGCGGTAGTTGAGTTCCGAACCCATCATGCTGTGTGGAATGAGGTACACCGCGAGCGTGACAGTTGCTGCGCCCAGCACCACCCAGCGCCGCCATGGAGAACGCGTCATCGCATCGGGGCGCCATATCGCAGCCAATGCCGCGAGCCATGCAAGGAAGGCGATCAATGTTTTATTGTCCGTGAGATCGGTGCCGAAGGGAAAACCGGTCCAGTACGCACCGAAGGCGTATTTCTGCACGATGGGACCGAGTATCAATCCACCGATGAGCAGCAGAACGATGGTCACCAAGGTGAGCGTCCGCAGTGAGGGATTCTTGCGGAACACCTCCAAACCGGCACGCATGGATACGAACATGGCGAGAAACATGGCGATCACATGCGGAATAAGCACCCCGGAGGGAACGTCGCCTTTGAAACGCGTGACAATGCTTTCCTTTTCGGGAATGCGCAGGACGGCATCGTCGGCCAGCACTTCCACGGCGTACTCCAGCTTGCCCGCTGGTGGTTGATGCGGCAGGGCGGCCCTGAGCGAATCTCCGGCGCGCAACATCTCCACCGAGGTCCATGCGTCATCTGTTTTGTATCGTTTGAAAAAGAGCACGCCCCGTAATGTGGGATTTGGTGCATGTACCGACACCAGTTGATCGCCCGGGCCACCATGCGAGCGCTCCATGTTGTAATGGACCGCGCCGCCTTCGAGTTTGGCCTGGCCGGATATCGGGTAGGTGGGACCGGTTTTTCGCTGATAGTATGCCGAAGCTAGTGTAAGGATGAGAGCGAGTGCCCAGAACGCGAAGGATTTCATGTGTTCCGATACAAGGTGACGAATAGGCAAATATGGTGAATGCCGAGAATTCATCCTATGGGTGAAGGAAGGCAATCCCTGTGCTTCGAAGCGCCTCAGTGTTCCGTTTCGGGATTCGGAACACGGCAGTGAGAAAAACCGACGAAATTCGGAGGGTGCGTGTCGTCATCTGACGTTTTCTAAGGCGTTAGTTATTAATTCACGCGACGTAATGGAATTTTTCTCTAGGTGCGCGCTCTTGGCATACCGCTTGTGTCTCCTATTCATCATCACAAGGAGATACACCATGAAAAACCATAGCCTGCCTCTCGTTCTGCTTCTCACCCTTGTCGGCGCCTTTTTGCCGCTGTCGCTCACCGCGCAACGTACACCGGAGGCCTGGCCCGGGTCGGGTGCCAACGCGTCGGTGGCGTGGGTCGGATACACCTATTCCCAACCCACGGTGCAGCCGATACAGGATCCCGACGACGTACCGAGCAATCAGATCGAGTTCAATTTTTTCCATGATGTGAATTACGCCCCGTACTCCGTGCAATTCGCGGCCTCACCCACGATGGCCTTCTTCCGCATGCAAATACTCAGCATCTCAACGTGGAAGGTGGGCACCTATCTGATCTACATAGCCGATGCGAACGGGAATATCTACGGACGCGTGTATCTAACCTTGAGCGGAAATTCGGGACAGATTTTCGTCGCAAACAGCAGTACGAGCGTACAGACTGGCTCCGGCAGTCACGCCAGTAATATCGGCGGCTGGGGACGGATTTCCGCGATTGCGAGCACGACACACAAGTATGTCGACTTCCAGGTGCCTCTCGCCACGCTGTACAGCACCTAGGGAATCAATGCGAACACCATACTGAAATTCTCCCTCGGTAGCAGTACCGGCTCGGGGAACATCAACAACATCAACATCGATTGGATGACGCCAAGCACAAACAGTGTGCCCACACCGCTGGACTTCGCCTCGCTGTCCACAGCGTCGGTGACGTCCTTCCAGGCCGGACACCTCCCGGTGGAACTGACCGCCTTCACCGCGTATGCAAAAAACGGCGTGGCTCAGCTGCGCTGGACAACGGCCACCGAAACGAACAACTTCGGCTTCGAAGTGCTGCGAGGATGTTCGTCGGATACCTGGGAGACCATCGACTTCGTCGCAGGGCATGGGAACTCCTTCAGTCCCAGAAATTACAGCTACGACGACAAGCTGCCGCAGGGACTGCCCGGCGTACTGCGCTATCGCTTGAAGCAAATCGACCGCGATGGAACAACGGAGTATTCTCCGGTGGTGATGGTGAAACTTGTACCGGTGGCGGATTTCGGCATCAGCGAAGCGTTTCCCAATCCTTTCAATCCGTCCACCACGCTGTCGCTGCGTCTTGCGGAGGAGGCCAATGTGACGCTGACCTTGCATGACATGAGCGGAAAATTCGTGCAGACCCTGCTCGATAACAGCCGCATGGACAAGGGTTCGCATTCGGTGATGGTCAATGCCGCGCAGCTTCCCAGCGGACGCTACCTCGCGGTGATGCAAAGCGGAAGCACGCGGAGCGTGTATCCGTTGGTATTGAACAAGTACATGAGGCAGGAAACACGCGATCAAGGTATCGCGGAGAGACGGGCGGCCCCGAGGTCGCCCGCTTTTTTCCCGCGTGAGGAGAATGGATGATACGTATCGATGTATTGCATTTCCCGAAAAACACACGTATATTGCTTATCTGAAATAGTCGCGCTCGTAGCTTAATTGGATAGAGCATCTGACTACGGATCAGAAGGTTCGGGGTTCGAGTCCCTGCGAGCGCGCCACCAGAAATCCCTCCCAGTAGAGGGATTTCCTGTTTTCCGCCACATCAGCACAGCCACCACTGCAAGGAGTTGAGCCATGCATGCCATAGCCCAGACCAATTTCGAGGGACTCACGCTGTTTCGTCGCGGAAAGGTGCGCGATGTGTACGACCTCGGCGACGCCCTGTTGATTGTTGCCACTGATCGTCTATCGGCCTTCGATGTGGTCTTGCCCGATCCCATACCCATGAAGGGCGTGGTGTTGAATACCATTTCGCGCTTCTGGTTCGAACGCACGTCGCACATTGTTCGTAATCACCTGATCACAATGGATGTGGATGCCTACCCCGCGCAATGCGCACCGTATCGCGATGCGCTGCGTGGTCGATCGATGCTCGTGCGGAAAACGCAGCCACTCGCCATCGAGTGCGTCGTGCGTGGCTATCTCACGGGTTCGGGACTGAAGGAATACCGCGCGACCGGTACGGTGTGCGGCATCGGTCTGCCAGAGGGATTGGTGGATGGCTCGATGATTCCGGAACCCATTTTCACTCCGTCCACCAAAGCCGATGTGGGTCATGACGAAAACATCGACTTCGAAAAGGCCGCGGAAATCGTGGGGCGCGAGGCCGCCGAACGCGCGCGCGATTTGAGTATCGCGCTGTACGTGCATGCGCGGGATTATGCTCGCGAGCGTGGCATCATCATCGCCGACACGAAGTTCGAATTCGGCTTCGATGGCGACGAACTGATTCTCATCGATGAAGCGCTGACGCCCGACTCGTCGCGGTTCTGGCCGATGGAAGGGTACGCTCCCGGCGCGGCACAGCCGAGCTTCGACAAGCAGTATGTGCGGGACTATCTCGAATCCGTGAAGTGGAACAAAATGCCTCCCGCCCCGGCGCTGCCTGCGGAAGTCATTGCGAAAACCACCGAGAAATACGTCGAGGCCTATCGCCTGGTGACCGGTATGGATCTGGAAGTGGCCTGATGGATGATCGCAGATTGCGGCGCTTTCACGAGCGCCGCGCCAATACACCACGGCCCGACGATGCGGATCGTCCCAAGCTCCCCTTCAATGATCTCAAGCATCCGCCCACACGGCCGGAAATCGACCTCCTGCTCGGCGTGCTGCCGGCTATCGAACTCAAGCGCTTCGAACATCAACTCGAATTGCTCGAACCGCAGGTGAACTGGGCCATGCAGTGGTACGAGAACGATGCTGGCTGGGGCTATCGCGCATCGTTCAAGGCGCGCGTCGTGTGCGTGCTGCATTTTTACAAGGGCTACTTCACCGTCACCTTCTCCGTGCCATTGGACGAAGAAGCCGCCTGGCGGGGTCGACGCGAGAACACCGAGCCCATACTGCGGGCGTTCGAGCACGGGAAGCTCTCTCCCAAGACGAAGTGGATTACTGTTCCCCTGCATCTGCGTGCGGATGTTGAGGCCGTTCTTCCGCTGCTGGAGAAAAAATTGCTCGATCTGAAGGCGAAAACCTCGCGCTGAGTAGGCGCCGCGTACGAAGCTTCCAGCATGGAGGAGGATGCTACCGGAAAATGGACTTTCCGGAATACGGCGTAGCGTTGTAGGTTGTGCTTTGCTCCGCGCTGATGCCGGAGTCACATTTTTTCACCATGGTACAGGGAGTACATCATGGACTGCATCGAAGCACGCTATTTCGATTCCTTCACCACAACAACCGATGCGCAAGCGACGCTCTTGACGCTGCGTCTGGCGCATTCCATCCCCTTCTCGGCTCGCGAGCAACTCATGCGCTATCGCTTGCGCTGTCACGAGGACTTGGGGCATGCGGGCACACGCGAGTTGCGCGACGCACGCCTGTTCGCATACTGGGATTTGATGCTCGACCTCTCCCCCGGTCCACGATGGCTGGAACAGCCCCGCATTGCCGATGCGAGTATGCGCACGTTGCGCGATGTACACGGCGTGCTCTGCCGCGTGTTGCATGCCGTTGTGCTGCCAACGCATCTGCATGTGCTGTACGCGCCTTGTGAAAGCAAGGCCGGGAGTCCCGCCATTGAAGGATTGGCCGAAGCGCTGAAACTCCCCATCGCCCACGTGGCGGCACCGCTGTTGCGTCCGGGTACGCCGTTCTGGGACGAGCACGTGCATGTGCACGCATTACAGGGCGAGGAGCAGATCGAAAGGAGCCGGCATTATTTACGACAGGAACCCGTGCGCTCAGGTCTCGTACGGCTGGCGGAGGACTGGCGTTGGTGCTTATCCACCGAATAGCACGCGCACGAAAAGCACGGCCGCGAGGAAGGAGATGAAATCCGCGAGCAGCCCGGTGGGCAGCGCATGCCGCGTGTTGCGTATGCCCACGGCACCGAAATACACGGCGATCACGTAAAATGTGGTTTCGGTGCTGCCATACATGGTGGAAACCAGCACACCGATGAAGGAATCCGTTCCATGCGTCTGCATGATTTCCGTCATCACACCGAGCGAACCGCTACCGGAAAGTGGTCGCATGATGGCCATGGGCAACGCGTCGGCGGGGATGCCCACGAGATCGGTGAGCGGGCGAAGGAGCGTGATGAATACGTCCATCGCTCCGCTGGCACGAAATACCGCGATGGACACGAGCATCAGGACGAGGTAGGGAATGATGCGCACGGCAATGTCGAAACCCTCCTTGGCTCCTTCCACCGCCACTTCGTATACCTTGACCTTGCGCATGGCGCCGTAGACCAGGAAAAAGAGCATGATGGCTGGGACGGCCAAAGCCGACAGCACCGAGACAATGGTGCGAAATACCTCCATCACAGCGCCTCCTGGCGTTCCCAACGGAAAGCGCGCACTTTCGACAGCAGACGCGAAAGCAGCACCGCACAGATTGTCGCTGTGAGCGATGCGAGAAATGTGGTGCCGATGATCGCCGCAGGATCGCTCGAACCCGAAGCTGCCCGTATGGCGATAGCCGTGGCCGGGATGAGGGTGACGCAGCTCGTGTTCAATGCCAGGAAGGTGACCATGGAATCGGTGGCAACGCCGGACTTGCTGTTCAGCTTGTTTAATTCCTCCATGGCTTTGAGGCCGAACGGTGTGGCGGCGTTGCCCAAACCGAGCATGTTGGCCGAGATATTCATCACCATGGCTCCCACCGCGGGATGATCGGAGGGCACATCGGGGAAAAGTCGGCTCATGAGTGGACGTACCGCGCGCGCGAGCACGGTGATGAGTCCCGCGGCTTCGGCCACGCGCATGATACCCAACCATAAAGCCATGATGCCGATCAGCCCGAGGGCGATGGTGACCGCCGTACCGGCCATGTCGAAGGCGGCGTTGGTGATTTTCCGGAGGTACACCAGCGAAACGGCGTCGAAGTCGGCCCTCCATCCGTTGGCCGTGCGCGCAAGCCGCGCGCGCAACGTCGTCTCATCGCCAGCGCTTTCGGCCATCACGCGGAGGCGCTCGGGGCTTTCTTCGCTCAGCGTGAAGGTGACGCTTGCCTCGCTGGCGCTTTGAAAACTAAGCTCGGCGGGCAGCATGAGATCATTGTCGAAATGCTCGCCGGGGAAATGGCGCCGCAGCTCCCTGGCCGGGATGGTGACGTCCGAACTGATGCGGGTCCCCGCACTGGCATTGTCGAATGCGGGGCTGTGCAAGGTCCACGGCATGCCATTGCCATAGGCATTGATGGATGCATCGTGGATGTCGCGTCCCGCGGCGGTCAGTATGCCGATGACGAGCAAGGCGAGCCAGATGTGATTGAGCATCGTGCGGCCGATGGTGAATCGTTGCGGAACTGTTCGTTACTCAAGGTGCCCGGACGAATGCGACGCGAGGCGTTGGAGTTCGGACTTAGCGCATTACTTCGGTGTTCACCGATTTGATGACATATTTTTCGGCGTCGAGTACGCGCACGTCATCCTCATTGATGGTGACACCGGAAAAAATCACTCGACCGGCGTTGTCTGTCATGCCGCGTAGCGCGTGATTGAGTTCGACCTCCACGAAGGGTGCCGCTTTTTGCTGGCGATCGGTCACCAGTACTTCAACGCGTTTGCTACCGGCACTGCGGTAACCGGCGTGACTGAGGATAGTGGTGTACAACGACCAGGCCACATTCCATGAAAACAGCGGCGTAACCTGCATGGAATACGTGCGCGCTGAAGGTACGGGCAAATCGATGCCGATTTGCGTCACATCCCGCAATTCCGCGCGGGGCGGGATGCGCAATACAAAGCGATTGAGTTGCACGCCGGTGAATTGCGGCACGATGCGCTGCATCAATATGCCGAGATCACGGCTGCCGGCTTCGGCGTTGGTGCGCAGGGTGATGGAACGGCTGTTGGCATCGGTGGCGAACAGCACCATCATGGCTTTCGGGTACAATTCTCGGAGCTGCTCGGCCGTCATCGCCGAATCGAGCTGCGGAGCGAACACACGGGCTCCCGATGCGACCAACAATTGGCGCAAATTGCGCAGACTCTGTACGTCGACTCGATCGGACGATTCGGCTGCGCGCCCCGCGGCGAGTTCGAGTATGTAGCTGCGGTCGATGAGAGCGCCATTCGCCACCGGCGACAGTAGCATGGGATCCTGCACGGGCTGTCCGGTGAGCTGCGCGCGCTGCCCGAAGTATCCGGGCGAGCCAACGATCACTTCCATGCCCTCCGTTTCGCGTCCGGCGATGATATATTCGCCACGTTCATTGGTTGTGACCACACTGCCACCCGGCAGGCGAAGCTCGGCGCCCGCCGCGGCCTTTCCGTCCGTACTCATGACGATGCCGCGAGTGTACTTGGCCTCGTTGGAGGTGGTCACCACGCCTTCAGTGCGGATGGGTCCGTTGCTCGCTTCGAAACTCACGCGTTCGTTGCGACCAGGGTAAATGTACATGCGGGCGAGGCCGTCCTTCAACGTCAGCAAAGTGTCCGTCCCGCTCGAGGTACTGAAGCGTATGGGCAAACCGTCGGGGACACTACTGCCGGTGCTGTCCAACGCCAGAACGGTAATCATGCTGAACGCGCTGCGATCGGGCGGCAATACGGCGGGCTCGGCGGTGGCGCGCAGGGTAACCGGTGGTTTACCCACGGCGAAATACACTTCGAACGGCGCGGAGGAATTGCCGTTGCTGTTGCGCACCTGCGCGGTCAGGCGATGGTAGCCCTGCGCAAGTTCGTCGTAGGGTGTGACGGCGATGCGGCGGGTTTTCTTGTTGAAAGAAAAACCCTGCTCCTTGCCATCCACGTACACGAAAATGCTTTCGTCCAAAATATCGGAGCGATCACTGACCTCGATTTCGAGCTTGGGTTGGTGCTCGGCAAACACGGTGGGCGAAACATAGCGCAACTGCGGAATGCCCGCTGCCACATATTTGCCAATGCCACGAAACATGCCCCAGGCCTGAATGCGGTTGAATTCCTCGATCTTCAGCCGCTGCTCTTCATAGGCGCTGGTGAAAAAGCCGCATTCCACCAGCACGGCGGTCATGTCCGCCGCGCGCAATACGGCAAAGCCCTTGTCGGGATGAAGGAGGTGGTCGGACATCGTACCGTCGAAAGAGGCGAGCGGGCCGGGATTGTCCATCACATACGACAGATCGCGCTGAATATACCTCGCGAGGTCGTGGCTCGACGGCAGGTAGCCGGCTTTGCCGGGTTGCGAATGGTAAAATGTCGCCGTGTAATTCGTGAAGGGATTGTCGGCCGCATTGTGATGCACCGAGACGAAGAAGTCCGCCTTGTTGGCGTTGGCCTGCCGCGCGCGGGCTTCCAATGGCACCGACACATCGCTCTCGCGCGACATGATCACATTGGCGCCCGCCTGCTTGAGATAGTCGCGCAAGGCGAGTCCCACGCGGAGATTCACATCGGCTTCGACCACATCCCCGGCGGGACCGACACTGGCGCGATCATCGCCTCCATGGCCGGGATCGATAAATACGGTTTTGTCTTTCAACGCATCGCGATAGGCCGCGATGGCGGAATCGCGCTTGAACGCGTCCTTCCAGTCCGGTGGCTGCACGTAGTACACCGTGGGTCCACAGGCGCCCAGCAACGAGGCAAGCACGAGGACGGGAAGAAAGCGCCGCGCGATGCGAGCGGTATGCATGTGTTCTGGCATCATCTGTGAAATATACCCATGCCCGCAAAAGCAGACAAGGAGCACGTCAATCCTCTCGCCTTGGTGTACGATGCGGATTACTCGAAATTTCTCAGTACACTTTCTCTTCACGCGAGCATGTAATTCGGAGAAATGCGATGAGCGATGCGGCACGATTCTACGATTCCCTTTCCGATTTCTACGACGGTATGATTTCCTTCGACACGCGTCTGGAAAAGGAACGTGCCACGATGCAGAACCTGAGTGAACGTGTGCGCATGCAACGCGTGCTGGATATGGGCTGCGGCACGGGTGTGCAATCCATTGCGCTGGCGCAACTTGGTGCCCGTGTCATCGGAGTGGATGTGTCGGAGGGAATGCTGTCCAAAGCGCACGCGCATGCGCGATCGTTGGGCGTGGATGTGGAATTTGTCCACGGCGATTTCCTGCAGCCCCTGCCATCGGAATCGGTCGATGCGCTGCTGTGCTTCGGGAACTCCCTGCCACACATACCGTCGGACGAGGACCTGTGCGGCGTGTTTACCCATTGGCGCCGTCTGCTTGCTCCCGACGGGGTGGTGCTGCTGCAACTACTCAATTACCGCCGCATTCTGGCGGAGCGAGAACGCATCGTGAATATTCGCCGGCACGGCGATGCCACCATTGTGCGCTTCTATGACTTCCTGCCCGCTGCGCTGCGCTTCAACATTCTCACCATTTATGAGGGACCGGGTGCGGTAACGCACACCCTGCAATCCACGGAGTTGCAGCCCTTCACCGACGAACGGATACGGGATGCGGCGTCGCGCGCGGGATTTTCCGCGCTGGACGTGTACGGCGATGTGCGCTTCGCTCCATACAGCGAGGCGTCCACAGATTGTGTTGTTGTAATGAAGGTCTGAACTCGCCGCGTAGTTGTTGCGGGAGGTAGAGAGAAACAGGGGAAACGGCTTCGCCACGCGTCAATACTGAGCTTATGTACACACTCGAACGGAGGCGTGTACGCTGCGCTTAGCGCCAGATGCGCTCCCACAGGGTATTCATCATGGTACCGAATTGCTGAATTTCGAAATCGGCCTGACGGATACTGTAGCGCTCGGGCGTGGCATTGCCGCGATCTTCGAGTGCGAAGGTGAACACATAACCGAGGCGCACGGGATTGCCCATGCCGAAACTGTTCTCCGGCTTGCTGACGTCGAACTCGCCGAAACGCAGATCGTGAAAATACGTCTTCCCGTCGACGCGCGATACGGTGTACCATCCGTTGCTGAACCAGAGCAGCGTTTGCACCGCGCGTTCATTTTCCATGCCATCGAGCAAATGCCGGTTGCGCGGCACGCGCCAGAACGTCATGGCATTGCCGTCGTCGAACACCGAACGATACCCGATCCAATAGCCGTCCGCATCCTCGGCCACTCCGCGCCAGAGCAGCGTGTTGAAGGCGGTCGGCGCGGTGCTCAGTCGCGTGTAGGCAATGCCCTGCTGTTCGAGAGCGCGTTCGAATGCCGGGAGCGTGGCGAATTTCAGCAACAGCGAGACCACCACGTACGCCGAGCTGAGCGTGAGTCCGATGGCGTTGCGAAACAGCCGCGCCCGCACCTCGCCGGGCAGCATCGATGCGAGAACGCCCAGCAACAGTGGTACGGTGTACAGCGGATCGATGATGAACAAATTGTTGAATGCCACACGATATGTGGACAACGGTTCGAACACGCCAGTGCCGTAAATGGTGAAGCAATCGATGAGCACATGCGTTGCGAGGGCCAGGAACACGAAGAGCATGGCCCTCCCCTTCTCCACCTGTCCGCGATGCACACGCGAGATGAGCCAACCCAACAGTGGCGCCAGCAGCAACATGAGAGGTATGCCGTGCGAAATTCCCCGATGCCAACTGAGCTGGGTGATTTCGTCCATCAGCGGATACGCGAGCACGTCGAGATCGGGCAGCACTCCGCCCAGTGCGCCCCAGGCGACGGCCTTGTTTCCGAGGTCGCGATGCATGGTCGCCTGTCCCACAGCCGCGCCGAGCGTGATTTGTGTGAGTATGTCCATAATCGGCTGCTACTTCTGAAGTGAGCGCACGTAGCAGTACACGCCAAAGGCGCGCACGGCTTGTGATTGTGCATGCACGGTACCAATTTCGTCCACGCCGTAACCGTCCTCGCCGCCGTTGGGATTCCAGCCGTTGCGTATGCCGTGGTCGGAGGTGCGATGCAGGGTCACACGCGCCTTGCCGTGGTTGTTGGTCCAGACGTGCTCGAGCATGCGTTCGATTTTTTCAGGAATATCGGGTAATTCGTCGGGCGCGATCATCCACGCGTCGAGCACAAAATGCACAAAAGCCCCGTTGCCATCCATGCGCAATTGATAGAAGTCGTCGGGATGCACCCAGCCCGTGGCCGGGTCCATGATGCGCCGCGCAGTGGCCACCACGATGTCTTTGTACTTTTTCTCGCCTGTGGCATTGTACAATGCCGCGCCGATGCTGCAATACGCGGCGCCTTCCCAAGGGAGCTGTTTGCCGAAGGCCGCGGGGCCGCGGGCGCCCTCCCAGCGGCCGTTACCCTTGTAGAGTGTCGCTTCAATGCCCGGCGTTTTACCGTCGCCGTTCCACACGCGCAGTGCGTCGTCGAGATACTCGCGTTTGCCAGTGGCGTTGTACAGACGGCAGGCGACATTCACCATTTGATTCATGTTGGAATTGGTAAAAATCTGGTCCCGCACGTCCGATTTCGGCGGCCAGTTGTACCAGCTCCAGTAGCCCTCGTGATTGGAAAGGCGTCCCTGCATGCGGGCTTCGACGTAGCGTACCTCGGCGGATTCCACCAGCGCCTTGTTGTTGCGTCCGGTGAATTCCCACCAATACAATTCGGCCAACGCTGCCCAGGCGCGATCATCCACCCAGGTGCCATTGAACAAATCCTTCATCGGATGCACCTCGGTGTGGAAGCGCAGCAGCGCGCTGTCCTTGGTCACCGCGAAAAGAAACCCATCGCCGATGGCGCCATTCGCGCCCTCCCAACCCGCGGTGTACACCGAGTGAAACAGTTTGTCGATATCGTATGCCCGCTGCAGCCAGGGATCGTCGGGTATGTAGGTGGAACGTGGCGTGTCGCGCCGCGTCGTGTCGCGTCCGTTGCCAATCACCCAATCCAGCGCGCCCGCCACATACAGCGCGACGAGAACCAGCAGTACACCGCCAACGCCCAGCGCAATGCTTCCCGCCCTGCCCCGTTCGCCTGTTTCAGGAGTTCGTTGTGCGTCGTTCATGGCTCGCTCTCGCTGTGATCGGATAACAGTGAAATATCCCCAATCGGCGGGACATTTTCACCATGGAAATAATGGCGCACTCCCGAAGCGGCATGTTCGGTGAGCGGTTGTAGCCAAGGAGGTTGGGCTCGGAGTGCTTCGCCTCAGCCCCGCAGCTTTTGCACGGAAACATCCACGATGCGGCGCAGCACGGCGCTGTCGATGTCCGCGAGTCGCTTGATGTACAGACAGGCCTTGCCGGTTTTGAATTTGCCCAGCGCCTTCATTTCGTTCTCCAGGTTATCGTACCCCTGCATGAGATACAAGGTGAGATTGGCCTTGCGCGGGGAAAAGCCGACGATGAACCAATCCCCCTCGCGCCCGCTCTCGTACACATAGTGATAACTGCCGTAGCCCACGATGCTCTCGCCCCACATGCGTCCGGCTTCGTCCGTGGCTTCGCGCATCATGGCGTCGATGGCGAGGCAATCGGCACGACGCTGCTCATCGTCGATGGCATTGATAAAGGCGCGTACATCCGCGCCAGTGGGTTTGGTTTTCAATTCGGCCATAGGGTGTATCCTCGTTGCTGTAATCACATGGTGGTGAATATTGCCGCGACGCGATGCGGCTGAACAGACGCACCTGGCCGTGGCACGTGTTCGCCTTTTCACCAACTCGCGGCTCGGATTATTTCGCGGTGACGAGCAGACGCCGCGTCACGACATTCGTGGCAGTGCGGAGGCGGAGCACATAGCTGCCCGCCGCCAGACGCGGCAAGACAACGCGCCGTTGCGTGAGGCCCTCTGCGAGTGTTTCATCAAGCAGAACGGCGCGCAAGCGTCCGAGTGCGTCGTACAATTCCACGTGGGCCAGTTCGGCGCGGGGCAGTCGTAACGACACCGTGGTGAACGTGCCGGCGGGATTGGGCCAGATGTCGAGCGCGAGTTGCGCCGGTATGGCGGTGGGATGCACCGCGACCGTGGGTTGACCCGCGATCAACACCGCGGTAACCGACAGCGGCGGCGCGTCGATGCGCACCTTGTTGCCGGCCACCATGGCTGTGCCGATGCGCAGCGCATTGTGTTGTGAGGAAAAAAAGGTCTCGTCCTCCGGAAGATCGTGCAGCGTCAACGTGCTCGTCGCACCGTCGGCCACATGCAGATTGTGCAGAGCGACCTCGACTTGCCGGGCGGCGCTGCGGTCGCGATTGAGTACGAACACGGTGAGCGAGTCCGCCGCCGCATTGCGTGTTGCATGTACCGATACCTGCGCGGGCACGGCTCCATCCACCATCAACGCGTGGGACTTCGCATGAGCGGCCCACAGATGCAGCACTTCCCACATGCCTGTTTTCCAATACCAGGGAGTGAAGAATTCCACGCCTTCGTCGGCAAATACGCCCAGTGTGGAGGCGTACCAGAGTGCCGTCACATTGGCATCATCGCCCTGTATGCCCATCTCCGACACACCGACGCCGATGCCGTGCTCCTCGCCGAAATATTGCCGCAGCCAGTCGCGGCAGCGTGCAAGAATGTGTTCGGATCGTATGGCCTCGTCCCACGGCCCGGGCCCGCAGCGCTTGACTCCATTCGCGCCGGGATAGTCATAGCCGCGATCGAACCATACGCGATGGAGCTGGAGAATGTCGTCGGGATTGTTCTCGCCCGGATAGAAATGCAAATCCAGCATGTCGAGCAGGCGCACGCCGTGCTTCCCTTCCTCCTCCGCCATGCGCTTGATGAAATACTCGAGCCAAGTGTAGCTGCGCCCGTCCGCGGAGATTTTATCATTGTTCCAATTGTACCATTGCCACTCGTTGGTCACCACCGGACCGCAGAGTCGTATTTCCGGAAAGCGCGCTCGTGCCAGCAGCGCGGTTTCCACGTAGCGTCGGATGAATTCCTCCACTTCCATGGGCTCCGTCACCACATCGTCATGCGTACTCGACCAGATGTCGGGCTCGTTGTCCATGCTGAAATAGCGGAAGCGCTCGCGCGGCAGGGCCAATCCCGTCGGCGAGAACCAGTGATCGAGCATGGCCACCACCGAATCCGCCGGCCAGGGCATGAGGTACAGCGCGGGATCGCCGTCGCCCTGCGGTCCGCCGCCGCCCGCCCAGTTGTTGTTCACGCCGGGCCACCATTGTGCGCCGTTGTAGCCCCAGTCGTCGAAATTGTTCAAGGACGAGGAGGCGGCGAAGCCGATCAACGGCAGCGCCCACATGCCATGCACACCGGGCAACTGCTCGGCCAGCGTGCGTGCGGCGTAATCCCAGTCGTGCGGATAGACATTGTTGTACCAATCCGGATGGCTGCCGAGCTTTCGGCGCCACTGGTATTTGCTGGCGTTGTTGCCCTGATTTTCGCGCAGCATGCGCACGCCCGCGTCGCGCAAGCGCAGCAGTTCGGCGGAGGAGAGGGGTGAAGCCGTATTGTCGGATAATGCGTTGTTCATGCCGAATATCGCGGGCGAAATCGCGGCTCGCAGGGCCGTGATGTCGATGGACACCGAGGTCAGCGTGAGCTGCGCGATCACAAGTATCGTGGAAAGAATCATAGCGGCCTCAACTATTGACGTTCAGATGATAGCACAAAGTCGGGACGTAGCCAAGAGTCCGCGACCCTCCGGTGCGTTCGTCCGCGCGCGCATCGTGGAGATGATGCCGGTGAAATGTTTTTCGCCCTTGCACTCCCGGTGCTATATTTGTCGAATGGAACATACCTACGATATCATAGTCATCGGCAGCGGGCCCGGAGGCGAGGGCGCATCGATTCGCGCGGCGAAAGCCGGCAAGTCCGTGGCGGTCATTGAACGGCACTACCAGATCGGCGGTGGATGCACGCATTGGGGCACCATTCCCAGCAAGGCGCTCATCGCCATCGTGCAGCAATACTCCGAATTGAAGAGCAACCGCCTCTTCGACAAGGTGCTGCGCAATCTGCGCTTGAGCTACGACGACCTGATGAATCAGGTGAACGCCGTGGTGATGCAGCAGGTGCGCGAGCGCGAGGGCTTTTACATACGCAACAACATCGACATCGTGCATGGCAATGCCGCCTTCATCGACGCGCATACCCTGCGAGTGCTTGAGGAGGATGGCAGCGAGCGCCGGCTTGCCGCCGAGCATTTCGTCATCGCCACGGGTTCGCACCCGTATCGTCCGCCCGATGTGGATTTCTCCAATCCCCGCGTGCTCGACAGCGACACCATACTCAAGCTGCAGAGCATTCCCGAGAGCATCACCATTTACGGCGCCGGCGTGATCGGCAGCGAATACGCCTCGGCCTTTCGCGCGTTGGGATCGAAGGTGAATCTGGTCAACACCCGCGCGCGCATGCTGGAATTTCTCGACGACGAGATCAGCGACGCGCTCAGTTATCACATGCGCGACGAGGAAGGCATTCTCATTCGCCAAAACGAGGAATACGAGCGCGTGGAGGCCTTCGACGACGGTGTGGTGCTGCATCTGGCCACCGGCAAGAAAATCAAATCCGACGTCCTGCTCTGGGCCAACGGTCGCACGGGCAACTCGGCGGGTCTGGGACTGGAACAGCTCGGCATCGAGCCCGACCACCGTGGCAATATCAAGGTGAACGAGCATTTCCAAACCACGCAACCGAACATTTACGCCGTGGGCGATCTCATCGGTTATCCCAGTTTGTCGAGCGTGGCCTACGATCAGGGGCGCTACGCGGGTACGCATATCATCGGCGGAGATTGCGGTGGCATGCTGGTGCAGGATTTTCCCACCGGCATCTACACGCGGCCGGAAATCGCCAGCGTGGGCAAAACCGAACGCGAACTCACCGCGGCCAAGGTGCCCTACGAAGTGGGTCGCTCGTTTTTCCGCAATCTGGCCCGTGGCCAGATCACGGGGAAAACCGCAGGCATGCTCAAAATTCTTTTCCATCGGGAAAATCTCCGTGTGCTCGGCATTCATTGCTTCGGCCAGAATGCCTCCGAAATCGTGCACATCGGCCAGGCCGTCATGGAGCAACCCGACGAGCATAACACGCTGATGTATTTCATCAACACCACGTTCAACTATCCGACCATGGCCGAGGCCTATCGCGTGGCGGCCTTGAACGGCTACAATCGCCTGTTCTGATACTGATGCCTCGCGCGCGTGGCACACGTTGACAAAACATACAAGCGCGCGACGCTGCCGCGCGCTTCCTTTTCCCCAGCCCACACACGAACGAAGCCGGAGACATTCGGAGCACAGCATGGCAGGTGAACGACAGGACGAAGCCCACAGCGGCGCCGAAGCCGGAGCGGCCACGCACGAGGGTTCGGAAGGCCGCCTCGGCATCATGCCCGGTATCGAACAGCCCTCCAATCTGGCCGCCGCTCCCCGTCGACGTGTGCGCGAATGGAGCGTGGACGAGCATGTGCGCGGCATTCTCGCCGGCGATCGTGTGGTGTTGGGCAAAACCATCACCTTGATCGAAAGTCTGCGGCCCGAGCACAACGCCCGCGCCCTGCGCGTGATGGAGCAGGTGCTGCCGCACACCGGCAAGGCCCTGCGCATCGGCATTACGGGCGTGCCCGGTGTGGGAAAAAGCACCTTTATCGAGGCGCTCGGTTCGTTGCTCACCGCGCGCGGACATCGCGTGGCCGTGCTTGCCATCGATCCGAGCAGCACGCGCTCGCGCGGCAGCATCATGGGCGATAAAACGCGCATGGAGCGGCTGTCGGTGGATCCGAGGGCGTTCATCCGTCCCTCGCCCTCGGCGGGATCGCTTGGCGGCGTGGCGCGCAAAACGCGCGAAGCCATGCTGTTGTGCGAAGCGGCGGGTTTCGACATCGTGTTCATTGAAACCGTGGGCGTGGGACAGTCCGAAACCATGGTGCATTCCATGGTGGATTGCTTTCTGCTGCTCATGCTGGCCGGCGCTGGCGACCAGCTTCAGGGCATCAAGCGCGGCATTATGGAACTCGCCGACGCCATCGCCATCAACAAAGCCGATGGCGACAATGTGCTTGCCGCGCGCGCGGCACGCGCGGAGTATGAAAACGCCCTGCATCTGATGAGCTATCCCTGGCCCGATTGGGTGCCTCCTGTGCTCACCTGTTCGGCCGTGAGTGGCGATGGCATGGAGGAGGTATGGGCCACCATTGCGGCATTTGGTGAACGCATGACGGCGAATAGTGTGTTGGAACAGAAGCGCCGCGAACAAGCCCTGGCGTGGATGCACGACACCATCCGCCAATCCCTGCACGAACATTTCGCGGTACATGCCGGCGTGGCGGCTCTGCTGCCGGAGTTGGAGCGCCGCGTGGCCGAAGGTTCCTTGCCCCCGCTGCTCGCCGCCCAGCGCCTGCTCGAGACCTTTCTCGGCGGCAATGTGTCCACGCTTTCCTGAAATTCATTGCAACTCTATGAAGGAGCGCAGCATGATTCGATATACCCTTCCGCTCATCGTCGTCGTCGCCATCGCACTCGCCGCCTGTTCCGGCGCCGAAGAGCAGGTGGCGGTGCAGCAGCCCGTGGTTGAACCGACGCCGGTGAAAGAGCCCGTGGTGGACACGCGCGTATTCAAATACACCGAGCGCTACGCTGTGCGCGGCGCACTGCTGGCCAAGGCCACGAATGTGGACGACCCCGTGCAGGCATTACGCGTGATTCAGCTTGTGCGTGGCGCGCACGACGCGCTGGTGATCAGCGCCTTCGACAAGGAAGGCGACACGCCCACCGAAACCTGGTTCGGCATCGAATTTCCCGCGCTCAAACCCGGTCGCTACGATCTCGAACAGGCCTCGGCCATGCAGTTCTACCGTTTCCATCTCGGTGACGTGCGCAAGCGCTTCGATGGCTCCCGCGCGCGTGGCACCTTGGTCATCGAGGAATTCGGCGATGATGCGGTGATCGGCAGCATCGAAGCGACCATCGAAGGCGAGATGAAATCCTTCGACACACCCACGGAAACGGCACGCGTGGCGTTTTCGGGATCCTTCCGCATTGGACGCGTGAATATCGAAGACACCATGATCAAGGGGCGCTGACACGCGCGTGGCAAAGCAACGCACACAATACGTTTGCCAGAGCTGCGGGGCCACAACCTCCCGTTGGGCGGGAAAATGTGATTCCTGCGGCGCCTGGAACACTCTGGTGGAAGAAGTGCTGCGACCACAGCCGCAGGGACGTGGCGCGCGCGCGGCAATGTCCGACGCGCGCGTGCGGCCCATTGGCGACATCACCGCCAGCGAAGACGCGCGCCTGCCGACGGGTCTGCCGGAATTGGATCGCGTGCTGGGCGGGGGCATCGTCCCCGGTTCGGTGATACTGCTGGGAGGCGATCCGGGCATCGGCAAATCCACGCTCATGATGCAGTTGGGACGCGACAGCGCCACGCGCATTCTGTACGTGAGCGGTGAGGAAAGCTTGCAGCAGATCAAGCTGCGTGCCGAGCGGCTGCACGTGCGTTCGGATGCCTTTCTCGTATTGGCCGAAACCAATCTCGACAGCATCGCCGCCGCCATAGAAGAGGTGCGTCCGCATGTGGTGGTGGTGGATTCGATACAGACCGTGTATCGTCCCGAGTTGGAGAGTGCTCCGGGCAGCATTTCGCAGGTGCGCGAATGCACGGCCGTGCTGCTGCGCCAGGCCAAGGCGCTCAACATTCCCGTGTTTCTCATTGGCCATGTGACCAAGGACGGCGTGATAGCCGGTCCGCGCGTGCTCGAACACATGGTGGACACGGTGCTGCAGTTCGAAGGCGATCAGCATCACGCGTACCGCATTGTGCGCGGCTTGAAGAATCGCTTCGGCAGTACGAACGAGATCGGCATTTTCGAGATGCGCGAAAGCGGGTTGCGCGAAGTGAGCAATCCCAGCGAGGTGTTTCTCTCCGAGCGCTCGCGCGGCATTTCGGGGTCCTGCGTGTGCGGCAGTCTCGAGGGCACGCGCGCGTTGTTGCTGGAAGTGCAGGCCTTGGTCACGCCCAGCAATTACGGCATGCCGCAGCGCACCGTCACCGGTGTGGATGCGCGGCGCGTTTCGCTGCTGCTCGCCGTGCTGGAAAAGCGTTACGGCTTGCGCGTGGGCCAGTACGATGTGTTTGTGAATATCGCCGGCGGAGTGCGTATCGACGAGCCCGCCGCCGATCTCGCGCTTTGCGCCTCGGTGGTGTCCAGCGCGCGGGATATCGCCGTCGATGCGGGCACCGTTCTCGTGGGCGAAGTGGGACTGGGTGGCGAGGTGCGCTCGGTGGGTCAGCTCGAGAAGCGCATAGGCGAGGCCGAGAAGCTCGGCTTCAAACGCATCGTCGTGCCATCGGGGAATCTTTCCGAGCGGCGCAAACGCGGAATACAGATCGTGGAAGTGGATTTGCTGGCCGAGGCCATGGAGCGCCTCGGTCTCTAACACCGGCCCAACGCGGCGCGAATGTCGTGGGAGTGGCGGCGAAGGACGTACGAAACGTCCCACCGCGTCCATCGATCCCGGTGGGAGACATCGACGGAGGCGGTGGGACGAAAGCTCGAATCGTTCCGGATAGTCTTATCGCACGGCGAGGCGGGGCGCCCGTGGCGGCCGCACGCTTTTACAGCAGTTTCTCGAACAGTTTGACGAGATCCTTTTCGGACATGGCGCCGACGTGCTGATCCACGACCTTGCCCTTTCTGTCGATGATGAAGGTGGTGGGAATGGATCGGATATTGCCGTAGGCCTGGGCAATACGCTGGTCGCCGAGCAGCACGGGATAGTTGATTTTGTTGGATTTCGCGAAGGGGCGCACCACTTCCCAGCCCTTGTGGTCGAGAGAAACGCCGAGGATTTCGACGCCTTTGGATTTGTATTTGTCATAGACCTTGATGAAGTCGGGAATCTCGGCGCGGCAGGGCGGGCACCAGGTGGCCCAGAAATTCAGCACGATCACCTTGCCCTTCAAATCCTCGAGTTTGACGGTTTTTCCTTCGGTGTTTTCGAGTGAAAAGGGCGGCGCCTGTTTGCCCACCTGAGCGGCGGCGGCCATGGTCATGGCGAGGAAGAGAGCGAGAATGGACAGCGGTCGTTTCATGGTGTTCCTTTTTCGGTGAATTTCGCACGAGCACAAAGTAATAAGTACAACACAACGGTGCGAAATGGTTCCAAGGATAAGTCCACCGCCGAGAGTGGCTTCGCGGCCCATTCCCTCGTCAGTCGTTCCGATCCAGGCGTTGAGCAAGGAGGGCGTCGGCGAGGACGAGCGCGGCCATGGCCTCGATGACGGGAATGACGCGGGGAACTATGCAGGGATCGTGTCGTCCCTGGCGGGCGGTTTCGCCGATGCTGCTGGTGGGTTTGATGGCCACGCGCAACAACATGCGCTGTCCATTGCTCAATCCGCCCTGTATGCCGTGCGAGCGCAACGCGGCGGCGAGAGGCGCGTCGGGTATGGCACTGTGAAAGCGGGATCCGGGGAGGGTGGCCTCGGCAAAGGCGTCGCCCAGCATCACGCCGCTTACCGCCCCGATGCTCATGATCGCCGCGGTAAGAGTGGCTTTGAGCTTGTGAAAAACGGGCTCGCCCAGTCCGGCGGGCATGCCGTCGATACGCAATTCCACCACGCCGCCGGCCGAGTTGCCGGCGTTGCGCAAATGCTCGAGCAAGGCCACGATGCGGGCATCCGCGTCGGGATCGGGACAGCGTGTGACGAAAGAATCCACCGTATCGCGATCGAGCCGCTGGGGCAAACGGGCCTCGATGTCGCCGATGCGCAGGGTACAGGCGGTGATGGAGGCGCTGGAAGGCAATAGCCGCTCCGCAATGGCTCCGCCTATCACCCGCGCGATGGTTTCGCGGCCCGAGCTGCGACCCCCGCCACGATAATCGCGCACACCGTACTTTTCCATCCATACGGCATCGGCGTGACCGATGCGCTCGAGTTGTTCGTCGTAGTCGGCGGAACGCGCATCCGTGTTTCTCACGATTACGGCGATGGGTGTGCCGAGCGTTTGTCCATGGAACACGCCGCTAAGCAGTTCCGGCACATCGGATTCATTGCGGGCGGAGGTGATGGAGGATTGGCCCGGGCGCCGTCGCGCCAGCGCCGCGGCGATATGCCGCTCGTCCAGCGGCACACCGGCGGGCATGCCATCGATCACCGCGCCGATGGCGGGGCCATGGGATTCGCCGAAACTGCTCAGTACAAGTAAGCGTCCGAAACTGTTGCCGCGCATGTCGCACCTGTCAGAAGGATGAGACGAAATCCGTTTCCTCGCCGCGCAGTCCCCAGAGACGTCGCTGCGCGAGGGCTTGGTGTTTGTACATGGTCATGCCATTGCGCAGCAGCCGCACGCCGGGCGGCGGCGGGTCCACATCGCGATAGCGCACATCGATCCATGCCACGCACTCCGGAGCGCCCGCCGAGGCGTTGCCTCCCGAAGCGTTGATCACCACATCCACGCGCGTGGCGGGCGCACTTGCCCAACCTTCGCGCGCGGGCAATACGCGCACGTCGGTCCAGCCACGCGCGGCGAGCGCGCGGCGCAAGGCGTCGGTCACGCCACCATCGCCGAACAGCAACACCGGTGCCCGACCGGGAAGCAGTGCCTCCAGCTCGAGCAACTCGCGGGCAAAGCCCTCCTCGTCCGTGTCGAAGAGCATGAAGCTGCCTTTGATCAATGCCAGCGTGTTGCCCGCCTCGAGGGGACGATCGCAGCCGGTGAAGTTGGATTGCACCACGGCACGCTTCAGCGGCGAGGTCACCGAAACACCGGTGAAACCCAACTGCGGCAGCAAATGCAGACAATTGTCGATTTCCGTGGAATTGAGGGAAATCCGCACGTAGCAGTCCTTTCCACCATCCTGCTCCAGGCTCACGGCGCGGTGAAACACATCGCCCACGCTGCGCTCGGCCTGCCCGCCGATGAGCGCGAGAAAAAACTCCGGCGCGGGCTGCTGCGCGTGCGGAAGGAAGTAGTCCAGCGAAGGCGGGAGTTGGGAAAATTCCTCGCAACCGCTGCTGATGAAATTGAGACTGTTGCCGCGGAACAGGCGCTGTACACGCATCCAATGCCAGCGTTTGCCCTGCGGGAAGAAATCGATGTGCTTGCCCGCCTTCTCGTAGACTTTGTACAACTGATTGGCGTAGCGCAGCTCCACCCAGGATTTCACACGAGGGGCGTATTTCAACGTCAGCATCGAAGCCCACGCAGGGAAGGCGCGTTCGATATACGCCGGCAGGGATACGAGATGATCGAAAAATTCCTTGTACACATCGTCCGGATGCGTGGAGAGCACCAACGGACGAGGCCGCAGCGCGTCGAGGCGCAAATGGCGCAACAGCGTCGCGTCGCAGTCGAGACAGGCCGCCGGGTCGGCCCCGGCGAGAAAGTGCTCGTCGTCGCTGCGCAAGGAGGCCATGACTGGCACATCGAGCGTGGGCAGGGTGGGAAACATGTCCGAACGCAGTTCCACACCGGCCATGCCGAAGAGGCGCGCCTGCTGCGCGCAGCGTTCGAGATCGCCGGCATCGCGCGGGCGCATCCAGCTCCGTCGCAGTACCGGCGAAGCCACCGCCGCAAACAACCAGCGCGCCAGCAGCAGCAGTCGCGTGCCGGCCTGCTCGATGCTCGCTCCGCGTTCGATATGGAGTTTGATGTGAGCCGCGCGGCGGAAGCGTTCCTCGCGGCTTTCGCGCATCCAGGCGATTTCGTCCTCGGGCGCGAGATCGGGCCGCAGTCGGCGGCGCGAAGTCAGCGCGTCGTTTTCCCAGCCCTCGCGATAAATCCAGATCACGAACACATCGCCCGGAATTTCGCGCAGTCCTCCTCCCGCCGCGATCACGGCGAAGTCGCCGGTCTCCCGCAGGCGGCGCAAGGCATCGATTTCCATGGCGCGGAATGCCGGCTCGTTGGCCTCCACCAGTGCGGCGGCGCTCTGTCCCTGTTCGCGTTCGATCATGTCGTCGAGATCGATGAAGGGGCAGTGCAAGGCCAGTGCGAGGGCGCGTCCGAGCGTGCTCTTTCCGGATGCGCGATGTCCGATAAGCAATAGCGGTCGATTCATGTGTTTCCCGTGTGCGGTTTCCACTGTTGGGCAATGTAGGGAGGACGGCGCCATCCTCAAAATGATCGGACGCGGTGGGAATTCCTCACGCGAAGGCGCGAGGGGAATTTCTCACGCGAAGGCGCGAAGGTGCGAAGTCGCGAAGGATGTTTGAAGCGCTCTCGACAGAGTATGGTGCTTCGACGATGGTGTGCGCTGGGTGTCACGCGAAGGCGCGAGGGGAATTTCTCACGCGAAGACGCGAAGGTGCGAAGGCGCGAAGGGAATTCCTCACGCGAAGGCGCGAAGGTTGTTTCGGGCCTGCCGCTCTATGTTCCGAAGTACAGCAACAGAAACACCGCGGCGTTGATGGCATGCGCCGCGAGGCAGAGTCGGCAGGATTGGCGGAGCGTGATGAGTAGCGTCCACAGCAGGAACAGCGACACCGCGAGCACCAGCGCGGCGGCGAGCAGCATCAGCGTGTCCCACGCCGGCGTTGTGCCGCAGGCGATTCCGCACAGGGCCCAGGTCAACAGCAGTGCGTACCAGATCGCGCCAAGCCAGGTGTTGGGCAGGGCGGCGAAGAGCGTGGCCCGGGGTGTGCGCAGCACCGAGGCGCATTCGGTGCTGGCACAGGACGCATCGCGCGCGCCTCGTCTCCTGTCGCGCTCAGCGAGCACGGTCACCGTCAGTCCAGCCGCGGCAAGTATCGCTGCGGCGAAAGAAACGTGTAGCATGGTGTCGGGTGTGGTCATGCAGTACCAAACCCGAATCAACGGTTAATTGTTACCCGCGCTTGGCGATCATGGCGTTGCTTCAAGTCCGCAGGAGCATGCAAGCAGATATTTGGCAGCACATCGCAAACATACAATCCGGACACTCAATACGGGACGAGAGGTTGTAATACCTCCCCCCCGCCCCGGTCTTGACCGAGGCGGGGGGAAGTGTATCCGGGTGTTCAGCGTGCGAGTATCATCTTGCGCTGTATGGTGCCTGCGTCGCTGTCGATGCGGTAGAAATACAGCCCGCTTGGCAGCGTGCCGCTGCGGAACGGCACGGAATGCACGCCGCGCTGATGGGGGCCGTTGACGAGCACCGCGCGCTCGCGTCCCATGGCGTCGTAAACGGCGAGGCGTACGTTCATTTCCTTGCCGAGACGGAAGGTGAACGATGTGACATCACTGAACGGATTCGGATAGTTTTGTTCAATGGCGATGTCGTGCGGGAGAATGGCATCCAGCAATGACGAGAGACGCGAGGTCTTCGGCACGCGGGTTGACCCCGGCGAGGGAAACACCCGCGCGTACAGCTTCGGATACAGATCGAAGAAGACGAACATCGATGTGTCGTTTCCCATCAGCGACCGCAGCGTGTCCAGCGTCCGCAGTCCTTCGGCGAAACTACCCCATCGTACATGCGGCTTGATCACCGCGGTACGCATGAGCTGATCGCGGTACAAACTCGGGGATGCGACAAAACTGTAGGACTCAAGAAGTTCCAACGCTTCGTCGAAACGCCGCACGTCGAGCAGCAGATCGGCTGCGAATATTTTCTCCCGCAATCCCGGGCGCAGCAGCAGTTCCACGAGCAAGGTGTCCCGCCAATCCTCGAGTGCTGGATGAGTGAGCGCGTCGAAGCGGATGAAATCAAGCATTTCCGCATCGAGCGCGGCTCCGCGCATGGTGCTCATGCGTCCGGACAGACCCGCGCGAAGCATCGTGTAGTTGCTGTCGGCGAGCGCCTGCCGCAGGGCGAGCAACGGATTGTTCGGTGGAGGCGGCGCCGTGCTTTTCGACAGTGTGCTTGCTCCACCCGGACCGGTGAAGGGCGCGAGACACTGCGTGAGCTCCATGTTGATGCTGGCGTTCCCGACGACTTTCGGCGGCAGCATATTCCAGTAGCTCGAATCCGACACGATGTACCCACCCTCGGCCCAGACGTGATGACCGTTCGCGAGATTCTGCAGGGTGAAGCAATTCTGCATGCCGCCATTGTTGGCGGTGCCGAAATTGATCGTTCCGGCGCCTTGCGTCATCAGGTTGGTCGAGTCGGTGTTGAAAACATTCCACCCTCTTTCCCACGCGTAGTTGTTGCTGCGCACCAGGCCGCCCGAGCAGCGTACACCGTTTTTGAAATTCTCCATGCGGCATTGCCGCATCGTGAGAGACCCCCACCCGAGCAAGTCCACCGCGGTGCCTCTGGCGGGTGTTGCACTCCCGGTGCCCTTGTCCGACAGGAGTTTGGTGAGGCCACCGTACATCCATACGTGGCCGTACAATGAACTCGGTGCCACGGTGTTCGTCGAGTAGAGCGTGCCTCCCAGGTTTCTCAAGGCGTACTGCGCGTTCTCGATGCGCGAATCGACGATACTGACCATGCCACCGGATCCCGCAACCGCTCCGGCGCCTTCGAGTTGGCATTGGCTGAGGTACACCGATCCCTCGTTGGCGGCGATGATACCATCCCAGACCTCATTGGCCGCACGGAATTCGGACAAATACGCCGACAGGACTCCTTCGACGTACAGTGCTTTCCCCTGTCGGAAGCTGTGCGTATTATCCGCTGTGAGCGAGAGATCGGCGCCGGCGGTGACGTAGAGCATCGAAGGGACATCGACGGGAATATGCTGCCGGGGATGCTCGACCAGTTCGAGTCGATACAACATCGCGGAGCCCATCGGAATGGAGTCCGTGAATCCATTGGCGAGATTCAGTTCCGGATCCTCCACGGGGCGAACGATCCAGATGTCTTCGGTGATCACATTGGTCACCTTCCAATACGCCTCCGGATTCTCGCCGGGCCGGAGTTTGACGGTGATGAAGCGATCGCCGTCACCCGGATGCGTTCTCCCGTTCACCACAAAGAGATACGGATCGTCTGTATCGCGATGCCGGAATTCGCCCACGAGTACGAATGTGGAGTCCTCCGTATCCCAACATTGTAGATCCCGAATCCTGAAGCTGCGCACGTCGTTGACGTGCTCGTTCACTCCGCAGGCGCCGTGATTGCGAATGTTCCAGATCTTCATATCCTGCCATTCGAGATGCTCCTTGATGAAATTTCCCATCGGCCGGAGGAATTTGTTGACATACACCACTGCCGAGTCCCATTTACTCTCGCCGTTCCAGTCCATGCGACGCGGCTGTAGATTCCCGTCAAGGAAGCCCAGGGATCCAGCGTCGGGATCCATGCTCAGGAAGGGGTTGGCGGCGACCGCCATTTCCCATTCTCCGCGCGTCAGGGGCCAATACGGCGCTGTGGTCTTCCACGGCCAGGAGACGAACTGGTAGAAGTACAGACCATCGGCATTGGACGCGAGAGCAAGGTTGCATTGCAGCCGCAACTCCGCGGCACTCGGCTCGCGGAGTGGATCACCGTCGTCGAATCTTGGAACATCTGTTGTAAACAGGTTCGAATGGTTCTGGACATAAGGAAGCCAAGGATATCGGTTCTGTACATGTTTCCGGAATTCCGAGTGCATACGGTAGCGCAAGGCGATGTCGACGAAGCCGCGATGATTGTAGCGATTCACCAATTCGTGATAGATCCACGGCTTTGTCGAATCGAGCGTCGGAATCGGGTATTCATTCCGGATAGGGTAGCCATAGTACGCCGAAGCGAAACGACCGCTCATTGCGCTGGTCAGCATCGGATTTTCCGTGTATCCCGCCGAGCAGATCAGCGTCGTACGGTTCTCGCTGCGCTCGGCCACGAACTGCTGCGCCACGGAGGCCACGGGCCAGAAACCGCTTCGCCAGCCATGCTCGGGACCGTCGATGAAACGCACGTTGCTGTTGGGATTGCCATCGGCGTAGAGTATGCGCTCGAGGCGATCGAGAAAGCCGTTGCGCGTCCATTGCCATGCCGCAAGGTTCCCGCCTGGCCGCACCAGCGGGTGCTCGGGATTGAACAGTGCGAAGGCGCGCGGCGAACTCAGACACACCGCGTCGAGCAGCACGGTCACGTCGCTCTGTGAATGGGAAATGCGAATGTCGAGCGTGTCGAGATGCTTGCGATTCATGTACAGATTCCAGAACTCATTGTCGTTGATAATCTTCGCATAGCTACCGGCGGTGGTGTCGTTCCAGTGATGCGCCCGAATTATGTCTGACCTGAAATACACCACACTGTCCACGGATTTACACAGCTCGAGAAAACCGATGGGGATTTCCACAGCTTCCGTGATCACCTGGTTGCTTCGAAAGAAATCATTCTCGACGAGTTGGAATGGAAGGATTTTCGGTATGCACCGTCCCTGCTGGTCGCGCAGCGAATCGGCGGTCAGCACGTCCACGGTAAGAATCGGGGTGTTGGTATTGCTTACCATGCCCGGCTCCTCCACGCGTACGATCACGGAGAGCACGTAGAGCCCGGACGCGCGATTGCCATGTCCTGTTGTATCACCCCACGAGAACCGGTACATGGAGAGTTGTTTTTTCATCGAATCGCTGACGGATTCGATGACTCCGCGGTTCTTTTCCATTCGTACGCAGCGAATGTCCGGATTATCGGTGACGAGCGGCGTGGCAAGATTTGAAGCGGTGAGCGGAAGATCGCTAAATTCAGTTCCTTGAGCTGTTGAGTACGATCCCCGCACAGCGAAACAATCCGCCGCTTCGGGGTGAAGTATGATTCGCTCGGCCCTCATCCTTTCCTGCAACGACGGGTCGAGCACGTTCACTCTCAGCGCCTCGCCGCGCCAGGCGGGAGCGGCGGAATCGCATATTTGTCGCACCACATTGGGCGCGGGGATGAACACGCTATCAGGTTCGATCGTGGTGTGGATGAGATTGAGTCCCAGCTCGCGGGCGCGGTTGAATTGAATTTCGGACAGGAAGTCGTAGGGAGTATCCGGGGCTGTCATCGGTAGTGCTCGAACGCCGTGCACCCATTCGATCCACTTGGTGCTGTTGT
>JAMIQH010000247.1:0-3885 GCA_035914695.1 Bacteroidota bacterium
CCCATGCTGGAGGCATGGATCCACAGTCGGCGTCGATCAGGATTGTTTCGCACGTACACCCGCAGGCGCTGCATGCTGCTGAAGCGTCCGCGCAGTCCCCGGCGCACTTTGCGGTTGAACAGCCACAGGGCGCGGAAAGCGAGCCACAGCGCGGGGAGTACGATAAGGTTGTAGAGCAGTTTCCAGATCACAGGGTGGCCGTGCGCTTCATCGTGAAATGCCGATATCGTGCTGTGCGCGGCGCGCGGGGAGCCGCAACTAACACGCAAATAACAAAGGTACGGATTCCGCATCGCGCGTGAAAGAGCTGATACGACGGCGTTACGCGGGCGGCGAGCGCGGCATCGCGGGGAGTTGGGAATGCGCCGGGTTTTTCGTAGCTTATTGTCCCTTTTGCCCTTCGCGCAAGGGTGTGGAGAAATGTACCACCGCCAGGAGCAGTTATGGCCGACGACATCGCACGCGTCAAAGAGTTGATCCGGGAGCACGGCATCGAATTCATCGATTTGAAAACCATCGATCTTGTGGGGCGTTTGCACCACATCACCTTGCCGTTGCGCGAGGGCACGCTCGAGAAGTTGATGGACGAGGGTGTGGGTTTTGACGGATCGAGTTTCGGTTTTGCCAAGGTCGAGAGCAGCGACATGGTGCAGCATCCCGATCTCTCGACGGTACAGATTGATCTGTTCCGGAACCGACCCACGCTCACCTGTTTCACGAATGTGTTCCTGACCGATGCGAATCGTTCGCGTTTTCCGCAGGACGTGCGTTGGGTGGCGCGATCGGCCGAGGAGTTGCTGCGCAAGCTCGGTATCGCGGATTGTTCGCACTGGGGACCGGAACTCGAGTACTACATTTTTTCCAGCGTGGAATTCGACACGCGCACGTCGGCCTCGTTTTATCAGGTGAATCACGAGGAGGAATTTTTCCAGAACGCGTATCACGCATGCAATCCCTTCGATCTCTACGATGATTTCCGCGACGACTCCTGCATACTTCTGGAGAAAGCAGGCATTCCCATCAAGTATCATCATCACGAGGTGGGCGAGCGCGGGCAGCAGGAAATCGAGTTCCTGTTCGAGCCGCTGCTCAAGTCCGCGGACAACATCATGCTGGCCAAGTACATTCTGTTCAGCCAGGCCAAGGAGAAGGGGTTGGAGGTGACGTTCATGCCGAAGCCCATGTATCAGCAGGCGGGCAGCGGATTGCACGTGCATCAGTACCTGACCAAGGGCGGGAAGAACGTGTTTTACGAGCAGGGAACGTACGCGAATTTCAGCGAACTGGGATTGTATTACATCGGCGGCATGCTCAAGCACGCGGCGGCGCTGGCGGCGTTCACGAATCCTTCGAGCAACAGTTACAAGCGACTGGTGCCGGGCTTCGAGGCCCCTGTGGCGCTGACGTTCAGCCAGGCCAATCGGTCGAGTTGCATACGCATTCCGCGTTACGTGTACGATGCGGAAAAGACACGCATGGAATATCGTCCGCCCGACGCCACCGCGAATCCCTATCTGATGATCGCGGCGATGCTCATGGCCGGCATTGACGGCATTGTGAACAAGATCGATCCGCGCGAACTCGGTTTCGGTCCGTTCGACGGCAACATCAGCGAGTTTCCGAACCTGCAATTCCTGCCACGCGATCTGGCCGAGGCCCTCGATGCGCTGGAGGCCGACAATGCGTGGTTACAGCGTGACGGTGTGTTCCCCGAGTCGTTGATCAATCAATGGATCAAGACCAAGCGGGAGGAAGTGCACGCCATCGCCACGATGCCTCATCCGATCGAGTATAAGATGTATTTTCATCGGTGAGCTGATGATGTTGCCGAGGTAGCGGCAGTCGCTTCCGGTTGGACATTGTGTCGTCACAGCCCTTGAGCCTGGCTCAGGGGCTGTTTTTATTGTGGGGCGTACGGAGATACCTTGTTCTCCGGTAGCGAAACAGAATGGTGCTGAATGAAAGCGGTAGCACATCTCGGCATCTCTATTTACATTTCGAAACCAACTTGATCGAGCCACCGATGAATGACCTGCAAACGTTGATCGCACAAGGGGAAGGCGAAACCCTCGAATTCAAGAAATCGACCGGTCAGCTTTCGAGGGCCATCGAGACGCTGACTGCCTTTGCAAACACAAAGGGTGGCACAGTCATTTTTGGGGTCGATGAGGATGGGATTGTGGTGGGGCAACGGGTCGCAGATTCGACGATCCGGGACATCTCGAACAGGATCATCGATGCGATTTCTCCACGCCTCTATCCATCCGTTTTGGCGGATGAGATCGATGGCAAGCAGGTGATCCTCGTTTCGATTCCTGAAGGCGCATCAAAACCGTATGTCACACGCGATCATCCTTACAAACGCGTCGGATCAACCAACCAAGCGATGGTAAGGGATGAGTACGAGAGGTTCCTACTCGAACGAAATCGCCACCGTTTGCTCTGGGACATGGAGGTGAATGGACACGCAAGTATCTCCGATCTGGATGAGGAGCTTGTCAGGCGATTCGTTCGGATCGCACAAGAGGCACGAAATCTTGGCATTTCCGAGCACCTACCTCTTGACGAGATCCTCAGTGGTCTGGACATGCTCAAGGACGGATCGCTCACAAATGGTGCGCTTGCGCTGTTCGGAAAACGACCGCAGAGTCGCTTCATCCAACTGCATGTGAGAGCCGCACGGTTCAAGGGCAATTCGAAGGACGAGTTCATCGACAACCAGCGGTTCGAGGGAAACCTCTTCGATTTGTACGACCGCATCCAGCGGTTCATCTCGTCGCATCTGCGCATAGCGGGAAAGGTGCCCAACGACTTCGGTCTTCGCACTGATACACCGGAATATCCACTGGATGCCCTGAGGGAAGCGACGGTCAACGCGATCATCCACCGAGATTATTACGATCCCAGCGGCTTCACCGAGATCGCCATCTATGATGACCGCATCGAGATTTGGAACAATGGCATGCTCCCCGCTGGAATCTCGTTCTCCGATCTGCTGAAACCGCACCGTTCGGTTCTGAGGAATCCTCTCATTGCCAAGGCGTTCTTCCTGAATGGTGCAATCGAGTCATGGGGCCGAGGTACGTTGAAGATTCTCGAATTGTGCCAGAATGCTGGACTCCCGGAACCAGAGTATGCGGAGAACAGTGGTGGAGTCGAGGTGAGATTTTCCAAACCGGATTCGGCGCAATCGACAGTGTCAAGGCTCAATGAAACGCAGATCAAGATCCTAGCCTATCTCGATAAGCACACAAAAGTACGAATTAACGAACTTGCGTTGGAGCTTCATGTTCACCGCAGTACGATACAACGCAATCTCAAGGATTTGGATCACCTGATTGAATGGGTGGGGAAATCGCGTAACGACCCACATGGCTATCTCCGGAAGCGGACATGAACGAGCTGGGACTGCCGCACTACCGCCGCATTACTGCCGCGCTACTGCCGCATTACTGCCGCATTACTGCCGCATTACTGCCGCACTCATTGCACGGTTTTGCACCCCCATACGCGGTATTTCGCACCCCTTGCGCAGTTCGTTCGCAGTAGTTCGCAGTAGTTCGCAGTAGTTCGCAGTAGTTCGCAGTAGTTCGCAGTAGCGTCGCAGTACTGGCGCAATCCACCGAGTACGACAACAAGCTCCAAGCCCAGAACGTCACAGACACCGCAGGCGCGGATTCCTCCATGCGGCTCAGGCAATGGCCTGAATCATCGCCATAATGCAAGCTGTATGCTCGATTGTCCTTCGAACCTCGAATACAATTTCTTGAGTACGGAAATGACGGCTTATTGCTTGCTCTCGAACAGTTTCACGCTCCGAACTGGTTAAAAAAGTGGTTAAAACGTGTTTTATGTCGGCTGAAAAGTGGCGAAAACAGTATCAAA
>JAMIQH010000248.1:0-15591 GCA_035914695.1 Bacteroidota bacterium
CGCATTCTTGCCCTCGAGCGCTGGCGCGCATAGCAGGGGCGCCCGCGTCTACCGGCGAAGATAGCCGACAGATCAATCCGAAAACACTCCGGGAAGCCAGGCGGTCCGTGCGGAGCGGGAGGGTGCGCGTTGAAAGGAGGAAATGTGGGTTTGCGGTGGTGAAACGGGATATGGGAGTCGAGAATACTTCCGCTGTTATGAGGATTTTCTAGCGGTTCAAGGGGCGAAAACGCCTTATTGGCTGGAGTTAAAGTCGCGTGGATGCAGAACCGCGGATTCATGAATCCGCAGGAGAGAGTGCGCGCGCGCCACATTGCCACAGCGGAGCCCAAGGGCACACGCACGCCAAACTTCAAGATCGCGGCGGAACATGAAACACCCTTCTCGCATGTACCACAACCCTGACGTTCAGGTTGAGAAAAATCGATTTCGGTTCTCTCGTGCTCCCATCCACGGTGTACAATCCTCACCGTCTGAACGAGTGCGACGCGTACAACCTCGTACCAAGAATTTGCTCTTCCGGGAACAACTCGGATTCATGTAACCGAAATCGAGAGTCTCGTACGCATCCCACCCGAAGCAGGCAATAATCTCATTTGCGCACGAGCGAAAATTGTCCAATATTTCCGCGATGCGGTATCCAGGTATTCACCTTAATCCACGGACCGCCGGCTGTGCTTTCCTACTTGTGGTGCTGCTGAATACCCTCGCGGCAACACCCCTCGTGGCACAACCGCTCTCCTCCTCCGCACTGCTCGACAGTGCGGCCCGCTTATTGTCCCGCGATCCCGTTCGAGCGGCGAATCTGGCAATGCAAGCGCACGAACGCGCACTGACGCTGGAAGAACAAATCGAAGCGCAACATACAGTCGGCGTGGCTTGGCAACAGGCCGGATTCAACTCCCGTGCTGCCGAGGCCTTCCGTGCCGTGCTCAATGAGGCGAATGTAGCTCGACATCCCCACAGCCGTGCCCTCGCACTGTTTGGTCTGGGTGTGGCAAGTAGAAGCATGGGGTATCACACGCGTGCTCTCGATTGCCTGCTGCACGCCCTCGCATTGCATGATTCCCTCGGCGATGAGCGCGGCACCGCCGCCGCACTGCACGAAACCGCAACTACCTTCAAAGAAATGGGTCGCTTCGGCGACGCATGGTCCTTCTATCGCCGCACCATCGATCTGCGCTACCGTATTGATGATCGGAAAGGTATCGCTGAAACACTGCGGGGTCTGGGGGAAATGCATTGGCGCGATGCGCACAGAGACTCGGCTCGTGTGCTGTTGCAGCAGGCCCTAGAACTCGAACGCGGTATCGCACCGTTCGGCGAAGGCGTGGTAAGCAATCTGAATCTCCTGTGCATGCTCGAGCTGGAGGCAGGGAACAGGGAACGCGCCCGCGCTCTGGTGGAGGAGGCGGCCCGAATAGCGAATGCGTCAGGCAATCCAGCGGTTCGCGCTCAAACCTCGTTGGCCGAAGCCCAACTGCAACGCGCGCTTCGCAAGGTTGATCGTGCTGAACAGTTGCTCCAAGAAGGGACGTCCTTCGCACGGGCGGCCCAACGCAACGATGTGCTCGTGCAGATACTCGCAGAACTTGTGAAGGTGGCCGAAGACCGGGGCGATGCCCGCTCGGCCCTGCGCTATCAAAAGGAGTGGATCGGATTTCGCGATTCGCTGAGCGCGCGAATGCTTTCCGACCGCGTTGAGGATTTCGAAGCGCGGTACATGGAGCAACGCATCTCTCATGATTTGCGCGAACTCGACGAGGCTCGGCAAAGTGATGCGCTGCGTTTCCTGATCGTTTCGCTGATCTTCCTGGCCGTGGCTTTCGTTGTCGGTGGACTGGTGTATCGGAACTCGCGCAAACGCAACATC
Source organism: Bacteroidota bacterium (assembly GCA_035914695.1). Taxonomy (GTDB): domain Bacteria; phylum Bacteroidota; class Ignavibacteria; order SZUA-365; family SZUA-365; genus JAOSJT01. The sequence continues at coordinate 1,874 of JAMIQH010000248.1, forward strand.
GAGCTCATGGAGCGCAACGCGGGGATGGAAGCCAGTAACGCGCAACTGCGCACTCTGCATGAACAAATGTCACGTTCGGAAGAACAATACCGTCTCCTCTTCGAGGGGTTGCCGGTCGGAGTGTTTTACTACGATGCGGGATTGCGCATCCTGCGCGCGAATAGCGCCTTCGCGGAAATTCTCGCCTTGCCGATAGAGCGCTGTCAGGGTATGGATCTGCGTACACTGAAAGATTGGCACGTGCTCGATGCTTTGGGCAAGCCCTTGCGAGGCAACCATGGCATGTACGAAGGTCCCTTCATTTCACCTTCCACCGAACAGGAAATTCTCGTGTCGCTGCGTACAGCCCCGATGCGAGGCGAACGGGTCGAGGAACTCGCCGGCATGGGCTTTCTCCTCGATATCTCCGATTGGAAACAGGTGGAACGCGAATTGCTCGGAGCGAAAGAAGCGGCAGAACAAGCCGTGCGGCTCAAACAAGCGTTCCTCACAAGTATCTCGCATGAAATCCGCACACCGCTTAACGTCATCATGGGCTATCTCGGTGTGTTGCAAAGTGACATCGTCTCGCGCATCAGCGCGGGCGAGCGAGAGTATTTCGTGAAAGTCGATCTTGCCGTCCGCCGCCTGATTCGTACGGTCGATCAACTGCTGAGTCTCTCTATTCTCGAATCCGGCGGCTACGCCATGGAGACGGAAGTCTTTTCCCTCAGCACTCTGCTCGAACAACTGGTGGATGAAACGCGACCGCTCGCCGAAGATAAAAATCTTCGTCTCCATTACACCGCGGCACCCCGCGAAGTATTCGTGCGCGCAGACAAGTATTCGGTGGCGCAGGCGCTGCGCAATGTGCTGGACAACGCGGTGAAGTTCACCGACCGAGGGGAGATTGGCGTGACCGTTTCGCTGCGCGACACGGATGTGGCCATCGCGGTCTCGGACACAGGAATCGGTATTTCCGAGGCCTATCTTCGCCAACTTTACGATGCCTTCACGCAGGAGAATGTGGGCTATACCCGCCCCTACGATGGGTTGGGACTGGGTCTGACGCTCACCAAGCGCTATCTGGATGCAAACAACGGTGGCATTACTGTGAAAAGCACCAAGGGCTTGGGCACAACCTTCACCATCGCATTCCTGCAGGCCGGCGACGAAATCCCGCGTGAACCGGAAATCCCCGCCGATCACTGGACGCCCGACCCTTCCAATACCACCGTGCTCATTGTGGAGGATGATCACGAGACACAGAAATTCCTGCACCTCGTGCTCTCACCGTCGTATTCCATCCTTCTCGCCGACTCCGCCGCCGATGCGTGGGATCTGCTCGTGGCGCACAAGGTGGATCTCGTGTTGATGGATATTTCCCTGCGTGGCGATGAGGACGGACTCTCGCTCACGCGACGCATTCGCCAGCATGCACCCATCGCGCGAGTGCCGGTGATCGCTGTGACGGCGCATGCCTTCAGCGACGATCGCCGCCGGAGCTTCGAAGCGGGCTGCGACGATTATCTTGCGAAACCGTTCCGCACGCAGCAACTCCACGAGCGTATCGACCGACAGCTCTTCGCCCGCGCGCCCGGTTCCGCTTGACCTTTGCTCTGGAGCATCGTACCTTTTGCTCTGAAGTAATTCGCAGGAGGCAGCCATGCAGGATGAACCCCTTTCCCGACGTGAATTTCTCAGCCGTTCCAGCAAAGCCGCCGGTGTCGCAGCGCTCGTCTGTGTCGGTGGATGGTGGTTGCACGAACCCGAGCGCCATCCCTTCGCCCGTCGCACGGAACAGGCGGTGATACGGGATCTCCGCGTGCCCGGCATCACTCCATCCCTCGTTGTGGGTTCTGGCTCCGCGCCTGCGGCGGTGACCGCGGCCGTGCTCGCCGGGCTGGGGGGCATGGAACAATTTATCGCCAAAGGCGACACCGTTGTCGTCAAACCGAATATCGGCTGGGATCGTCGACCCGAACAGGCCGCCAACACCAATCCCGATGTCGTGGCCGAAGTCGTGCGGCAATGTGTCGCCGCGGGCGCGAAAAAAGTGTACGTCACCGACATCACCTGCAACGATCCCACACGGTGCTACAATCGAAGCGGTATCGCTGCCGCCGCGCGCGAGGCAGGAGCCGATGTGCTTCCTCCCGCCGAGGCGCGACTGCGAGAAGTGAATGTGGGCGGTGCAATGCTCGGGATGCAGAAAGTGTTCGACGTCTACCTCGATGCGGACAAAGTGATCAATCTCCCCATCGCCAAGCATCACAGTCTCACCAAGGTGTCGCTGGGTATGAAAAACCTTTACGGCATTCTCGGGGGCAATCGCAGCCGCTTGCATCAGGACATTCACAACAGTCTGGCCGATCTGGGAAATTTCCTGCGGCCAACGCTTGTGATCGTCGACGCCTGGCGCATCCTCCTGCGCAACGGACCCCAGGGAGGCAGTCTCGATGATGTGGAAGAGCGGCGCAGTATCGCGGCGAGTGTGGATCAGGTGGCCATCGACAGCTACGCCGGTGCGGCATACTTCGGACTCACCGCCGATGAAATGCCCTGGTTGGCGCTCGCTGAACGCTACGGTCTTGGCACAGCCGCATATGAAACCCTTCCGTTGAAGGAAGTGCACGCATGAACATCGACATGGACAATGCCGTGACCTTCGCGCGCGAAGCTCGTCGCTTCCGCCTGCTGCGATGGCTGCGGCGGATTTCCCAGGGGGTGTTCCTCGCGCTGTTCGTGCTGCTGCTGCTGTTCACCAACATCGATGCGTTGGATGCTCCCGACGAATTGCCGCGGATTTCCGCTCCCGTCGTCCTGTTTCTGGAAATGGATCCGCTCGTGGCAATCGGCACGGTGCTGAGCACGCACAGTCTCTACCGGGATCTGCTGCTGTCGTTGGTCATCATTGTTGGAACGCTGTTTCTCGGGAGATTTTTCTGCGGATGGATGTGTCCGATGGGCACGATCAATCATATGATCGCGGCTGTTCGCGGCGGACGCATGAAGGGCAGGGCGCGACTCGAAGCGAATCACTATCGTCCCGCGCAACGATGGAAATACATCATCCTTGTCCTGTTCCTCGGGGCCGCGGCCATGGGTTCGCTGCAGGTGGGCCTGCTCGATCCCATCGCCTTGCTCACTCGATCGATGGCCTTGCTGCTGCTGCCCGCATGGAACGTGCTGACACAGGACATGTACGCGTGGAGCATGCAAACGCAGAGCACCGTTCCGGATTTCATTGTCACACCCGTGTCATGGGCATTGCACGCGGTGCTCATCCGCGCGCAGGTGGTGTTGTTCGAGAATACCGGACTCGTGCTGCTTGTGTTTATCGGCATTCTTGCGGCGAACCGCTATGTCACGCGCTTCTGGTGCCGAATGCTCTGTCCACTCGGTGCGTTACTGGGCGTGCTTTCAAAGACGTCAATTCTCGGATTGGAGAAGCGTCCATCGTTGTGCAGCAATTGCAATCGTTGCGCGCTGCATTGTCAGGGCGGTGACAATCCGGAGCCAGGGACGGACTGGCATCAGGCGGAGTGCCATCTCTGCATGAATTGCGTGGCGAGCTGTCCCGACGCGGGAATCGCCTTCCGCTTCTTTCCCTCGCGCAACGAAAGCACGCAGGCAGTCAATCTCACGCGGCGCACCGTGTTGTTGAGCGCGGGTGCCGGCATCGCCGCCGTTCCACTGCTACGCACCGCCGTGCATCCCGACGCGCCGCCCAATCCCGCGCTTGTCCGCCCCCCGGGCTCGGTGCCGGAGCGCGATTTCCTCTCGCGTTGCATCCGCTGTGGCGAGTGCATGAATGTTTGTCCCAACAACGCCTTGCATCCCACGCTGCTGCAAGCCGGCGCCGAGGGTATCTGGTCGCCAATGCTCATCCCACGCATCGGCTACTGCGAACCCACCTGCGTGCTGTGCTCGCAGGTGTGCCCCACGGGTGCCATCGACGAAATCACCGAGAAAGAGAAAGGGTGGGTCCCGCAGGTGGACGGTGGCAGCACCGAGAATCCCCTGCGCATCGGCACGGCATTCTACGACCATGGCCGCTGCCTGCCGTGGTCCATGGCCAAGGAGTGCATCGTCTGTGAGGAATGGTGCCCGACAACGCCCAAGGCGATTTACTTCGAGACGGCGGAAGTCACGGACCGCGAGGGCAATTACCTGTGGCTGAAACGTCCCCACGTCGATCCCGCGCTCTGCGTCGGTTGTGGCGCCTGTACCTATGCCTGTCCCGTGAAAGGCGAGCCCGCGATTTACGTCACCGCCGTGGGTGAAACTCGCAACACGCAGAACCGCATCCTTTTGGAAAAATCTTCCGGATCAACGCACGGAGGCGGATGATGACTATCGTCAGCCGTTGCATGGTGGCAACAGCCCTCGTCGTGGCCGCGGTGCTGGGAATAACGGCCTGCGAAGAGGACTCTTCGTCGCTGCATCCGTCCGATCTCACGCTGGCGCGCTCACGATGGACCAGCAGTGGCATGCGCAGCTATTCCATGGTGCAGCGGCGCGTGTGCTATTGCATGCTTGGCGGGAAGGATGTGGAAATCACCGTTGTCGACGGCGTGCCTCGACGCGGAGTGTTGCTCGATACCGGCGACAGTCTGACTGCGGAGCAGTTGGGCTGGTATCGCACGGTCGAGGAACTGTTCGTACTCATCGACACTTTGCGGGCGCATCCCCCTGCAGAATGGAGCGCCGAATACGATCCGCGGTTGGGATTTCCCCTGCGTGTTTCCGTGGATTATTCCCGCGCCATCGCCGATGACGAATTCGAGTTCCACACCTCCGATGTTCGACGCTGAGAGGAGAGCGTATGAGCGAGCAGCATTATACAGGACTGGTGGCGGAGTGGTACGACGATTTCCTCCGTGATGAGCACGCCGACCTGGATTTGTACACGGATGAACTCTGTGGCGTCGTCGGACCAGTGCTGGAACTGGGCTGCGGCACCGGACGCATGCTGCGCGCATTGAGCGACATCGGTCTTGAAGTGGATGGTGTGGACGTGTCCGCGGATATGCTCGAGCGCTGTCGCGCAAATGCCGCATCGCGCGGCATTTCACCACGTCTGCTCGCAGCGCCCATGCGCGCGTTCGACATGGGACGAAGCTACGCCGCCGTGTTGATAGCCGGCGGAACGCTGCAACTTGCGGCTGAGGATGACGAAGCTGCGGATGTGCTGCGGGCAGCGCACCGTCATCTCCGCTCCGATGGTTTGCTGTTGTTCGATGTGGATCTCGTCGCACCCTCCGTTTCGTCCGATTGGACTCTCGGTCGTGTGGCTGTGCGCGGAGAGGAGCGAATGGAATACCATTTCACCAACAGCTTCAATGTGGAACGCGGCGTCAACACGATTCACACGCGCTACCGCCACCTGCGGGCTGGCGCTGTACAAACGGAGGTGCACGACACGCTGCGTATGCGCGTGTTCACGCACGAGCACGTGCTGGAATTGCTCCGGCGGAGCGCGTTCACCCTGCGGCAGTACCGTGATGTGTGTCTGTTCGACGCACATCCGGGTTCATGTCTGTACATTGCGGAGCGGATGAACTGAAAAGCGGTACATCGCCTTGGATATTGCTTCAATGAGAGGAGGTATGTGATGGACGAATTGTACAACATCGCGCTGCACGCGGTGAAAGTATACGCGGTGAACATTCTGATCGCGGGCGTGATCTTCGTGGTCGGCCGCTGGGTGGCCTCGCTGTTGCGTTCTTTTGTCACGCGCATCATGCGGAAAAAGGCCGTGGACGAAACACTGGTCAAATTCACCGGCAGTCTCATATTCGCAATGCTGATGGTGGTGGTGATCATCGCGGCGTTGGGGCAGCTGGGTATAGAAACCACTTCGCTCGTGGCCATACTCGGCGCGGCGGGTCTCGCCATCGGTCTCGCACTTCAGGGCTCGCTGTCGAATTTCGCGGCTGGCATCATGCTCATCGTCTTTCGGCCGTTCCGCGCCGGAGATTTCATCGAAGCCGCGGGTGTGACAGGCAGCGTCACGGCCGTGCAGATTTTCACCACCACGCTGCTCACGCCCGACAACAAGCGCGTCATCATTCCCAACGCGAAGCTCGCGGGCGACACTATCACGAATTTCTCGGCGGAGGATAAACGACGCATCGATCTCGTGTTCTCCATCTCCTATCACAACGATATCAAGCACGCACGCGATGTGATGATGGATGTACTGCGGTCCGATGCGCGCATTCTCGCCGATCCCGAACCCACCGTCGGTGTGCTGCATCTGGCCGACAGCGCGGTGAATTTCGCCGTGCGGCCCTGGGTACAGACGGTGGATTACTGGGCGGTGTACTTCGATCTGATGGAAGCGATGAAGCTGCGACTCGAAGCCGAGGGCTTCAGCATTCCCTTCCCGCAGCGCGAGGTGCGCGTGGTGCAGGAGAAATGATCGGATGCGCGTTGCAACTCGGACCGTACGTCTCCGTATGTGAGCGGGTATTGTCAAAGGAGAACAAACATGAACGAACGATCATACTCTCTCACTCCGCGCACCATAGCCGGACTGCTCCTTTCGCTGCTGGGCGTGATTCTGCTCCTCGATAACTTCGATTACCTCGACGCCTCGGGCATCATCCGCTACTGGCCCGCGCTGCTCATCGTCTTCGGTGCGCTCAAGGCCAGCAAGCCGGGTAACACCTCCGGTCGCGTGTTCGGCGCCGTGATCGCATTGATCGGTGTGGTGATGGTGTTGAACCGCGCGGATTTCATCGATGTCAGCATCGGTTCGCTCTGGCCACTCGTGCTCGTACTCATCGGCCTCTCCTTCGTGCTTCGCGGCAAACCCGCATTGCGCAACGTGGCCGATACGGGAGCGGATCACGTGAGCGGTTCGGCCATACTCGGAGCAATGACACAGCGCGTCACCTCCAGCCACTTCACCGGTGGTAGCGTCACCGCGGTGCTCGGCGGACAGGACATCGATTTGCGCGATGCGGACATCCCGGAAAATGGGGAGGCAGTGCTGGATGTGTTCGTCCTCCTCGGTGGTATCGACATGCGTGTTCCGGATAACTGGACGGTGGTGGTGGAGACCTCGGCCATTCTCGGCGGTGTGGAGCAACACACCCGCGCGTCCGCGGATCCGCGCCGAGTGTTGCGCATTACCGGCACCGTTGTGCTGGGCGGAGTGGAACTCAAGCATTGAACGCTGATCGGAACAGGTGAACGCGATGGGCGATTCCGCGAGGGATCGCCCATGTTCGTTGAAAACCGCCGACACGATTCGCGCCACATCGTGGCGCATTGTGGAAAAAAGGCGTAAGTTTCCTCTCCCGACACCGGACATCCCGTTTTCACATCATTTCACTGGAGGAGTCATGGCTTTTCAGTTGCCCGATTTACCGTTTCCCAAGGATGCGTTGAAGCCCTTTCTGAGCGAGGAAACCTTCGACTACCATCACGGCAAGCATCACGCCGCCTACGTCACCAACGCCAACAATCTGATCAAGGATACACCGTACGACGATCTTTCCCTCGAAGACGCCATTCTGAAAGCTTCCGCGGAGAATGCCACCGGCATTTTCAACAACACCGCGCAAATCTGGAATCATACCTTTTTCTGGAACTGCATGTCGCCCAACGGCGGTGGAGCGCCCACGGGCAAGATTGGCGAATTGATCACCCGCGATTTCGGAAGCTTCGAGCTATTCAAGGAGCAATTCACGAAGTCCGCCGTCACACTCTTCGGTTCGGGCTGGGGTTGGCTCGCGCTCAATAGCGAAGGCAAACTCGAACTGCTGCCGCTGAGCAATGCCGACACGCCGCTGCGTCACAACAAAACCGCTCTGCTGACCGTCGATGTGTGGGAGCACGCCTACTACATCGATTACCGCAACGCGCGTCCGAAATTCGTGGAAGGTTTCTGGGATGTGGTGAACTGGGAGTTGGCCAACTCTCTGCTGTAATCCATCGCGGGCGCGGCCACGCCGTGTTAAGTTATGCAACTCCGGGGGCGCGTGATCACGCGCCTCCGGCGTGTTCGGCTGTCGGGGCTATTCTCCCCACAATCCCACGCGCCATGAAGCGCCAACACCCGCGAACCAGGCGCCGCCTTCCTGATTCTTCTCGGTTGCATACGGACGCCAGGGATCACTCAGCGCCACGCCGGCGGATGCGTCGAGTTGCAGCGTGGGCACGGGAGTGAAGGTCACGCCTCCGTCGAAACGATGCTGCGGGATTTGACGGGGATCGAAATCGCCGTACAGTTCCACGTAACAGCCCAGCGTTTCGGTCACACCCATGCCGAGAGCCACGGTGTACAGCCCGAGCGTGTGTCCGTCGCCCTCGCCGAATGTCGCCGCCAGATTCCATCCCAGCGAAAAGCTCTCACTCAACGAGTGCGAGCAAGCAAGACGCGCTTCGTAGATAGCACGATCAATATCGAACGCCTCCGAAGCGCTTCCGGGCAATTCGGCCATAACAATGAGCGCGCTCTCGGGACGAAGTCCCTCCTCGGGAAAAAGCGCCACTTTCGTTCCCACCTGAAGCGGAAGCAAGCCCCGTTCCGTTCTCTCCGATGGTGGATAGTATGCATCGTCCTGTGACAGGAGATGCGTATCGCTCCACAGCGTGCTGTGCTGCCACTCCATTCCGATACGGAACTCGACGGCCTCCACGAGCCCCAATCTCAGTAACGCTGCGGGGGCGCCGTAGGTGGTCTCACGGAGAAATTCAATCCCGCTGCCGCGCGCGTGCAGGACGTGGCGCTCGAAGCCCATCTCCACTTGCAGAAAGCCCGACGGCACGACGCTGGACGATTTGGTTTGATCCGGACGATCCGTACCAAGTTCGGACTGCGCCCACGCCGACATGGAAAGCGCTACGCACAGAAATATCAACAGTGGTGCACGCATCGGGTTCGCCTTTGTTTAGAATGAGCAAAAGGGGTGGGTTGGATAATGGAACAAGGAAATATCGCCCTTGGATGCTCATGGGGCAAGGGGTGAAAACATCCTGTGCTCCCAGCTGACCAACGCCGCTGCGTCTCGGAAATAGCGCTGCTTCGTTCCATGGGGAAAAGAACTGAGACGGAAGACGAAGTCCCGTCCGCAAGGCCTGAAAAATGATACAGTTAGCCGAAATGGCCGCAGCGGTTTCCACCTTGAATGTGTTGGCATTTCACCGTACATTTCATTTCTGTACGCGCCAGGATGCACAATCACATGCACGAATACATCGGAGCCATACATATCCATTCCCGCTACTCGGACGGCACGGGCGAATTGCCCGATATCGTGCGTTTCGCGGGTGAAGTGGGCCTGGATTTCATCATGACCAGCGACCACAACACCCTGCGTCCGAAACAGGACGGGCATGAGGGTTGGCACGGTGGCGTGATGATGCTGATCGGCTACGAGATCAACGACAAGGACGACCGCAATCACTACCTGGCCTTCGGGCTCGACAAGACGGTGGGCGTGCGCATCAGCGCGCAAGAATACGTGCGCCGTGTGAAGGACCGGGGCGGCATCGGCTTCATCGCACACCCCGACGAGCAGCGCTGCAGCATGCCCGAACATCCTGCCTATCCATGGACCGCGTGGGACAGCGAGGATTTCACGGGCATCGAAATCTGGAATCACATGAGCGAGTGGGTGGAAGGGCTGACGGAGGAGAACAAATTTCAGCGCTTCATTCATCCGCTTAAATCCATCACCGCGCCGCCGCCGATCACGCTGCGCCGCTGGGACGAACTCAGCCGCCGCCGCCTCGTGGTCGGCATCGGGGGCATCGACGCGCATGCGCACAAGGCCGATGTGATCGGCTTTTTCGATGTCGAGGTGTTTCCCTACAAGGTCATGTTCAAGTCCATTCATACGCACGTCCTGCTCGATGAGCCTTTGCGCCGCGACGATCCCGCGCATTTCGAACAGGACAAATGGCGTGTGTACGAGGCCATGCGGCGAGGTCGCTGTTTCGTGGCGAATTCCTATCACGCCGATCCGAAGGGCTTCGCTTTTTATGCCACTTCCGCCACGGCTACATACCAGCAGGGTGATCACGTGGTGTTCGAGGGTCCCGGCACACTCGCGCTGCATGTGGAATTGCCGCAGGCGGCGCATCTGCGCCTGCTGTGCAATGGCGAGGTCGAGCACGAGGTGAATGGCGCCCTGCTTCTGCACCCGGTGTCCCGCACGGGCGCGTGGCGCGTGGAGGCATGGCTGGACGACAAGGGCTGGATTTTTTCCAATCACATACGCATCGGCGCGGAAGACGGCAGTTGCTGATCCGCGCACAACTTCGCACACACATGAACAGACCGCTTACTTCCCGTCGCCCTTCCACCGAGGAAATAGACAAACCGCAGTCCAATTGCGGCATTGTCGGCATTTACGGCGATCCCGCCGCCTCGACGCTCACCTACTACGGCCTGCATGCCCTCCAGCATCGTGGTCAGGAGGCCTCGGGCATTGTGTCCTGCTTCAGCACCGCCAACGGCGAGCACAGCTCGCGCCTGCGCATTTACAAGGGGCCGGGTCTGGTGACAGAGGTGTTCGAAAACCAATCCCTGCTCGACGAACTGCTCATCGGCGACATGGCCATCGGCCACAACCGCTATTCGACCACGGGTTCGGACAATCTCGAGAACATCCAGCCGTTCATGGTGAATTACCGCGACGGCCAACTCGCCGTGGCGCACAATGGCAATCTCACCAATACCCGCGCCTTGCGCCGCCGCTTGCAGGACGAGGGCACCATTTTCCAAACCTCCACCGATACCGAGGTCATACTGCATCTGACCGCGCGCAGCACAGCCGCCACGCCCGAGGACCGCATCATGGATGCGCTCAATACCGTGCGCGGCGCCTACTCGCTGGTGATGCTGCACAACGACACGCTGATCGCCGCGCGCGACCCGCACGGCTTCCGTCCGCTCTGCATCGGTCGAAGGGGCGAGGCCTGGGTCATCGCCAGCGAAACCTGCGCGCTCGACATTATGCAGGCCGAGTATGTCCGCGAGGTGGAGCCGGGCGAAGTGCTGTTCTTCGATACGCGGATGGAGGAGAACGGCCAGCCCGTCACGCGTCGCCTCGACATGGAACCGGAGCGCTACCATCACTGCATTTTCGAGTACATCTACTTTTCGCGGCCCGATTCGCGTGTGTTCGGTGAAAATGTGGACAAGATTCGTCGCAAATTGGGCAAGGCGCTCGCCGAAGAACATCCCGTTCACGGGACAGCCGACGATCCTGTGTTCATCATGTCGGTGCCCGACAGCAGCAACACCGCCGCCATCGGCTTTCAGCGCAGCAGTTTCAAACAGGGCATCGAGGCGCGCTATGAAATCGGCATGATCCGCAATCATTACATCGGGCGTACCTTCATCCAACCGGGGCAGGAAAAGCGCGAGATGAAGGTGCGCATGAAATTCAACACAGTCCGCGGTGTGGTCGAGGGGCGCAAGGTTGTAATCATCGACGATTCCATTGTGCGCGGCACCACCAGCCGCTTGCTGCTCAATCTGATTCGCGAGGCCAATCCGCGGGAATTGCACGTGCGCATCAGTTCGCCGCCCATCATGAGCGGTTGTCCCTACGGCATGGATTTCCCCAGCAGCGACGAACTCATCGCCGCGCAGAATCACGGTGATGTCGATTCCATCCGCCGTGAAATCGGCGCCGATACATTGGGCTACCTTTCCAAGGAAAAAATGCTCGGCTGTGTGAGTCACGAAGGGAAGCGCGGCTACTGCACCGGCTGTTTCACTGGCGAGTATCCCGTGCCGGTGGAAGAAAACATGCGTAAAGACCAGCACGAGACCTGATGCTCCGCACAGCCGCCATACGACTCATTTATTCCCTCGTCCTGCTCGTTTCGAGCATGACGCCCGCTTTGGCACAATACGCCGTGGATGCTTCCGCGAATGCGCCGCGTCGATTGCTGATCAAGCTGAGCGCCGATGCGGAATCCCGCGCTGGCGCGAATGCGTCGGTCGAGTTTTCCGAGGCATTGCGCAACGCGATGGAGGAGGTATCCACCGCAGCGGCGCGCCCGCTGATGGAGAGAACAGCGCTGCGCAAGTCCGCCGCCGAACTCGATGTGCTGCTGCTGGATGTGCGCGCGGATATGGATATGGAGGATGCGCGTCGTCGCATCGAGAGTGTGCGCGGTGTGGAATACGTGGAAGTGGACAAATTATACCGCGTGCATGCCGTGCCCAATGATTCGGCGTGGAGCGCGCAATGGGGACCACGGCGCGTGGGGCTGCCCGCGGCGCTGGATGTGACGTGTGGCAAGGCGGACATTGTGGTCGGCGTGATCGACACGGGTATCGACCACGAACATCCGGATTTGCGACATCAACTCTGGATCAATCGGGCCGAGGACGCGAATGGCGACGGGATGTTCCAGCCCTGGCCGTCGACGGAAGCGCGCGAAGGCGTGTTCGGGGATTTCGACAGCATCGACAATGACGGCAATGGCTTTGTGGACGATGTAATCGGCTGGGATTTTGTGGATCAACCGGATGTGAGCAACGCGGCCGGCGGTGATTATCGCGATCCCGACGCGTTTCCCTTCGACGACATGGGTCATGGCAGCAATGTCAGCGGCATTATCGGTGCCGAAACGGACAACGGCATCGGCATTGCGGGCATCGCCCCCGGGTGCCGCCTGATGACGCTGCGCGCGTTCGATGCCCGCGGCGTGGGCGCGGAAAGCGATGTGGCGCGGGCTCTGGCCTACGCTGTGGCGAATGGCGCGCGCGTGATCAACATGAGTTTCGGCGACGTGGTGTATTCGCGCGTGCTGCGCGATGTGATTCGTTACGCCTACGCGCGTGGCGTGGTGATGGTGGCATCGGCGGGCAATGCGCAATCCACCGCGTTGCATTATCCCAGCGCGTACGATGAAACGATTTCCGTCAGTGCCACGGTGTCCAACGATCTGCCCGCGGGTTTTTCCAATTACGGACCCACCATCGACATCGCCGCGCCGGGCAGTGATATTCTCACCACGCATCCGGGCGGCGGATACACCGGCTTCTTTGGCACTTCGGCGTCCGCACCCTTTGTGAGCGGTGTGGCAGCGCTGCTGCTGAGCCGCAGCGACGCGCTGACGCCCGAGGACGTGCGCGGTCTGCTCATCGCCTCGGCGGAGGATCTCGGCTCGCGTGGCTGGGACGACCGTTACGGCGCGGGTCTGTTGCGCGCGGACAATGCGTTGCGGCTGGAGTATCCCAGTACCGTGCGCATTCTCTCGCCACGCACCGATGCGGGGACGAATGCGCAGGAAATTGTGGTCGTCGGCACGGTGGCCTCGCCACTCATGACCGGGTATCGCGTGATGTATGGCGTGGGTGTGAATCCGCAACGCTGGACCGACATCACCGCGGACCTTCCGCGGCAGGTCATCGCCGACACACTCTGCCGCTGGGATGTGCGTGCACTGGCGGATACGACCTACACGTTGCGATTGGCGGCGCTTACCGATAAAGGCATCACACTCGATGATCGCGTGGTGCTGCATCTCGATCGCACGCCGCCGGTGATCGAATCCGCGCTGCTTGTGCCGGCGCTCGACGGACCGGCTTTCGGTATCAGCGTGGGTTTCATCACCGACGAAGCGACGTTGGGCAAGGTGTGGTATCGCCTCGAGGGCTCGTCCGACCCGTGGAACTGGGTATCGGCCGAAGGTGCCACGCGCAACAATCTCTTTGTCGGTACTGCGCATGCCGTGTTTCTCGGCGCGGATCTCTTTCT
>JAMIQH010000249.1:0-5702 GCA_035914695.1 Bacteroidota bacterium
GCACGTTGGAGAGCACAGCGCAAAGCCCGTCTTGAAGAGGAAAGGGAGAATTCCGAAAAACCATGAATGAGAAAGGCCAGCGTTGAAACTGGCCTTTTTTCGCATGATGCCTTTCTTGAATTTGCATTTATCGTGAAAATCGATTTCCGTAAGTTGTTGATTTTTCGTCACCCTGTTTTGCAGATAGCTTGGGATTCTTCACTATACCCCATGGTGAGACTTGGCGCGTTGCTGACAGAATGCAGACATACCCCTGGATGTAAGCGTATTCAAAGAGTGAACGTTACATTCCATGTCCTGAAATGTGCCGCATCACAAGGGCCTCATTAGTCGGGGGACTGGCCCCGAACCGAACGTCGAAAACCGAAGCGGGAGGGCATCCCCTCCCGCTTCTTGGTGGAAATCCAGGTGTGAAGCGTGGATTCTAGCCGATGAAAAGTGAAACCGCAATGACCAGTAGTCCGACCACGATGCTGCCAAGCATGATGATAAGACTCACGGGCAGGCCATTCGAGGTCTGATTGTCTTCGGACATGATGCTACTCCGTCGTGTACCGTGAAGAAAACAGTGTTTTAACCTATTTCAACACGATACCGGCGGTGCTCGGGGAGGGAGGAGTGTGAATTCCGGCGCAAAGGGCTGCTGTGATGATTCATGCCGCCGGAAGAGGGTGACTATTCGTTGAGGTCTGGGAGCAATGACAATGCGAACACCGCGGTTCTGTCGCTGCGCCTGCGCCATTGTGGCTGGCTGAAGCGGACGTTCACGTTGTTCAGACTCGGAATTGCGCGTGGGTTGCGTGAGTGGTGCGACGACGATCGAGTACTCGCCGGTCCAGGATCGCGATTCCCTCGTGGACGGGAACAGCGCCGCGAGAAGCCCGCAGCACAGGAGTGTGATTATGGTGATGCGCCGTACCATAGTGAAAGATCGAAAATGCGGACGGTACAGGCAAGGAAAATCGATTCGCCAAGCGTGGTATTTATGAGCCCCGTCCCGATCCAGAAGATGGACTTTTCCATCGCATCATCGACTGTCAGTCACTCTCGCAAGGAATTCCCGTAATAAGTGCGATCCCCTTCCTCGGTCAGACGCGCCTTCCGGCGACGTCGGTGGATGTGGCATGCTTCCATGACGGTATTCGATGTGGAACGCTGGAGTCAATCGCGTGAGCGGTGAGGACTTCCCCAACTTTTCTCTACCGCTGGTGGCGAGGCGTCACTTGATATTGTAAGTTAGGCAATAATCCTGTCGCACAACCCGCTGTTATCATGAATACACGTTTTCGACTTTTCCTCGCCGCTGTCACCGGTGTGGTTGCGGCATTTGTCATCGTTGCAGGCGTGGAAGCGCTCGGACATGCGCTCTACCCGCCGCCGCCCGGTCTCGATCTCACCGACAGCGCACGCTTTGCCGAGTATGTCCGCAGCATCCCCGTCGAGGCGATGCTCTTTGTGATCATCGCGTGGTTTTCGGGTACGCTCGGAGGTGGGTTGGTCGCCATTGTCGTCGCCCGTCGGAGAGCGGCGCTACTCGCCGGAATCGTCGCGGGGCTTCTTTTCGCGGGCGCAGTTGTCAATCTGGTTGCCATGCCGCATCCGATCTGGTTTGCATTCGTCGGTGTCGCTGCCATCATTCTCGCCTTTGTCCTTGCCATGTCGATTGGGAGGAGGTTGGAGCGGCGCCGATGATCGTACACACGCCGATCCACGCCAGATTTGTATCCACGCGGAGATGGGTTCTCGGTTGTTTATTGATTCTAATACTGGTGATGCACTGCGCAGCGCCGCGATACAGCACAGCGCAGCAGCATAGCCACTTCGCCTCGGCTGAGCGAGCGTCATGGACCTGGTCTACTGCGGTGGGATTACGTGTGCTCAACGTGCCTCAGGATATCGCCGAAGAGGAGATCAACAAGGCGCCATCAGTTGACGCTTCTATCGTTCTCGCATTGCCCGCTTCGGTGGAATTGCGGACGAGCGCGACGGTACAATACCTCACGAACGAATTTCGTGTCGGGTCCCGCTGGTCGCTGGGCTTCGGTCCGCTACGCATGGGTATCGCGAACGACGTATCCTATTGGTTCGGGTTTATGGATTTCGAGGGTTTCGACAATCATATGCGCGGTATGATCGACTATCCTTCTGTGGATTTGTCCTTCCATCTGGATGATGTCGCCTCCTCGTTGCGTTTCGAGGGAATTTATGTGCTCAGCCAGCGATCTTTCGCTGGCGAGTTGGAAGTGGGCAGTGGAAAAAATGTCCTCGCCGGTTGGGCCGTCACTGCGATGGTGGAGCAGCCATTCATTGGTCGAACGCCTGTGTATCTTGGTGCACGCATCGCAATCTCGGAATTCCATCCACAAACCTGGTTTGCGTTTTCAACCTTCAAGCGCAAGCTCCTGTACTCTGAACTACTGGTTGGAGTTCTGTTTTGAAACGTGCGCTTCTAGTTGCCTTTGTCTTGAGTGCGTTCGTGGTCGGCTGCCAGGACGAGGAGCAGGTGCTGGTGCCGGACTATCGTCGCGATGATATCCTGGCTGCGACACAGCAGCTTCCCGAGCGATCGCTGGATTTGCTTCAAGGTGTGTATCGAGTGGTGGAAGGGAAGCCACTGCTTGGTGATGAAGTGGTACTCCACGCCTCAGGTCGCACAATGTCGCTTTTCACGGGTCGCGACGCATGTCACGCGATTATGGAGGGCGGTTGGCGAGATAGCGCCCTGATTTTTACCGGTTATTGGCGGAAGCAAGTCAATCTTGAAACCGGGGTTATGGCCTTCCGCATCGAAGCAGCGGAGGGAGGCGCGGATGTGCTGCGCGGTGGAGCACCCGTGGCACTGCAAATTCGCGGGTTCTATGGAAATGCTTTTGGAGCCGGAGAGCGTGCGCTGTTCCTCGAGTACGTTCGCCCTCTGTACGCCGGGGCTCCGGATTTCCTGATCATTGCACATAGAGCAGGTGGTCGTAACAGCGACTACCTGCCCGCCTCGGAGAATTCGGTGGAACTTGTTCGCCTCGCCGAACGCTATGGTGCGAATGGGGTGGAAATCGATGTGCAATTGAGCAAGGACGGTGTGCCGATCGTATATCACGATGAGGACCTCAATGAACGACTCACACTGAAAAGCGGACTTGTCGGTTCGATATCGGATTATACCATCGCGCAGTTGGAAACCTTCGTCCGACTGAAGAATGGCGAGCGTATTCCCACACTCAGGCGTATGCTTGCTACGATATTGCGCAACACCACGCTACGCTTCGTTTGGCTCGACAGCAAGGCCACCGTGCCGATCGCGTTGCTTCGAGACATCCAACGGGCCTATGCCGACAGCGCTTTCGCCATGGGGCGCACGTTGGATATCGTGATCGGTGTACCCGACGAGGAGAAGTACGAAGAATTACTCCGTGTACCATCGTTTGCCGATGCGCGCGTGCTTTGCGAATTGGATATCGATCGCGTGCGCACCTGCAAGGCGGAATACTGGGCGCCGCGATGGACTCTCGGCACCCTCAATTCGGAAGTCGCAGCCATGCACGCGGAGCAGCGGAAGGTTCTGTCCTGGACGTTGGATGATCCCGTGTACATGCGTCGTTTTCTCACCGAGGGATACTTCGATGGCATTCTGACCAACTATCCATCCGTGCTGGCTTTTCAACATTTCAGCCGATGAAAGGACTTCGGTACATCACCCCTTCGTTAGTATGGGCGGTTCTACTCGTCCATACTCCGGTGGCCGCTCAAGGATCGGAGGGTGCGCACGATTCGGCGTACACCGCAAAGCGATCCATTGTCGTGACACTTGCTGGTGGTTACACAAGATCCAGTATGCCGTTCGATGTCCCGGCCGCGCTCACCCGAGACGGCATGGTATTCAGTGTGCGTATGGCGCTGCATCCCGAGCATCGGCTGCATATGGGTCTGGAGACTGGCTGGTTTCAGTTGTATTCTTATGAGATTTCGGATGTTGAAACCTCGTTTGGATCTACTGACGCATCGCTTTCGCTTTCGGCAGTACCCTTACTCGCGGTGTTTTCCATGCGTGTCTTCGACACATTTGCTCTGCATGGTGGAGTCGGGGGGTATATGATGCGCTCCCATACCGTATCCTTCGGTGCGGAGGCGGATGTCCTTCGCTTTCGCCAAGGGTGGATGGCCTCTCTGAGTTGGGATCAGTCGGTCGCCTCGGTGCTGGCGATTGGCCTGGAGATAAAATGGTATGGTGTGACGGAGATGGGGGAGGGGGCGATGCTATTGCAAATTCGTGCACCCTTGCGAGTTGCCGCGTGGTGAATTCACAATTAGGTGACCCATGTGAACCGCTAGACGAGAGATGCCGCCTCTCAATCAGCCGAGACTGCGAGATTACTCGAAAACGGCGAGAATGCGTGGAGCCGCTCTTCAAGCATCGACAGTTCAGCCTGCATGCGGTCGAGCATATGCGACGATTCTCCGCGAATGTCGGGAATGAGCGAGCGATAGTAGGCGATACCGTCGAGCAGATTGTCATGGAAAGTGCGGAGCAGCGAACGCGCCTTGTTCTGAAAAGCGCCCACGGTGTCGTGCAGATCATCCATCTGCTTGTCGAGCAGCGCCTGATAATAGTCGATGTAAAGCTGTAGCTCTTTTATGAACATATGCGGACGCTGCGGATCGGTCATCACATTGAAGCGTCCGTAGATGTGATCCACCATTTCGCGTAGGGTGGATATGCGTGAAAAATACGCCAAGTTGGGGCCTGGGCAGACGGACACAGCTTTACTGAGTTTCGGAACATCGATGGCGTTGACCGTAAGTGCACTCACCGTAAGGCCCTCGCAGAGGCATGCTTTTTCGGTAGCGGCTTCGAAGGCATCGCGGTACTCACGTGTGTGTTCGAGATGCTGCTCACGCAATACGGTAAGCTTCTTCTTCAAAAAGGTAATGGACGCCGTGCAGATCGGCTTGTCCGACAGCTCGGTGTTGAGCGAGAGGAATTTCTTCACACAGGCGCTGCCGGGCTTACCCGCTTCGGCCAATTCACGCTTCTCGAGATCCTTGCTGTTCCCTCGCAAATTGTTGAATGGCACGCCCAGAGGCGAAATCTCGCTGAGGTATAAATCCTCCACACGCGCTGCACGCAACTTCTCCAAAGTGTCGTCGTCCACATTCATCACCTCGGGCACCAGGAGGAAGGGGCTACCCCAACCCACGGAGGATACGGCATAATGGCGACGAAGGAACTCGTGTTCGCTCTGCACACCTACGCCACCTTGTACGGTGACATCGATTGCGAAATCCTCGGCGTTTACCGGCGTGCCGCGTTCACGCATCGCCACAGTGAAGAGCGCGCGCTGTTCTTCGAGCAACTCTTCGCGTCGGCCGAGGAATTCCTGTAAAATCGGTCCAAGCAGCAATCCGTCCGTGGCGAACGCGTGCCCGCCGCAGTTGAGACCCGACTCGATGCGATATTCGGATATCCACAGTCCCTTTTTCGCCATGAATTTTCCTTGAATCAGGGCGGAGCGGAAATCACTGACTTTAATGGTAATGCGCTTCCGGATATGCCCGTTCGCGTCGGGGAAGAAATCCCCGAACTGACCACAATAACTGTACAGACGTGGATTCATGCCGGCCGACAACACCAGCGCGCTGTCGAGTTCGCTTAGAGCAAAGCCACGCAAGGCGGCATGCGCGTCGTTGAATTCGTTTGGTAGGAGTTC
>JAMIQH010000250.1:0-6139 GCA_035914695.1 Bacteroidota bacterium
GCACGTTGGAGAGCACAGCGCAAAGCCCGTCTTGAAGAGGAAAGGGAGAATTCCGAAAAACCATGAATGAGAAAGGCCAGCGTTGAAACTGGCCTTTTTTCGCATGATGCCTTTCTTGAATTTGCATTTATCGTGAAAATCGATTTCCGTAAGTTGTTGATTTTTCGTCACCCTGTTTTGCAGATAGCTTGGGATTCTTCAATAGCATTTGTCAACAACAACGAACAGGATAGCCATGAGCTTGAACATGCAGGACATGCTTGCCAAAGTGCAGGAGCTGCAGAGCAGAATGAGCGATGCGCAAGAGAAATTGCGCGCGCTTGAAAGCACGGTAGAAGTGGGTGGCGGCATGGTGCGCGTCACCATCAATGGCAAACAGGAATTCCGTTCCATCACCATCGAGAAATCCATCGTCACACCCGACGATGTGGCCCTGCTGGAAGATTTGATTCTTTCGGCGGTGAACAAGGCCGTGGCGCAATCGCAGAAAATGGCGCAGGAGGAAATGGGCAAGGCCACATCCGGCATGCTGCCGAATATTCCCGGCCTCAACCTCGGGAATCTCGGCCTGTAGCCATGCTCTCGACCTCGCCCGCACTGGATGCGCTCATCGCGGAGTTTTCGCGCCTGCCCGGCATTGGCCGTAAAACCGCGCAACGCCTCGCCCTGCACGTGCTCAAGCAACCCGAGAGCGATGTGCAGCGTATGGCGCAGGCCTTGCTCGATGTCAAGGAACGCATTCGTACCTGCTCGCAATGTTGCAACATCACCGAGGACGATCCCTGCGTGATATGCAGCAGTTCCAGGCGTTCCCGCAACATGATCTGTGTTGTGGAGGAATCCAACGACGTCTTCGCCATCGAGCGCACGAATGAATTTCACGGCCTTTACCATGTGCTGGGCGGATGCCTTTCGCCGCTCGATGGTATCGGTCCCGATGACTTGCACGTGCGCGAACTGCTTGATCGCGCTGCCGCGGGTGTCGACGAAATCATTCTCGCCATGAATCCGAATGTCGAAGGGGAAGCCACCACGCTGTATTTGTCGCGTCTGCTCAAGCCCCTCGGCATGCGTCTGACGCGCATCGCACGGGGTATTCCCATGGGCAGCGATCTGGAATTCACCGACACGGCAACAATAAGCCGCGCGTTCGAGGGACGTATCGCTCTCTAAACCGGGGGAAGCCCATGTCCTGGTACCGCCAGTGGTTCGCGGACGAACTGTACATGCATCTCTACGCGCATCGCGACGTGGACGAAGCGCACATCGCTGTCGATCTGTTTCAACAGGTCACGGACCTGCCGAAGAATGCCATTGTCCTGGACCTCGCCTGCGGCACAGGCCGTCACGCTTTCGAGCTGGCGCGGCGCGGGTATCGCGTTCTCGCCGCCGACCTCTCCCCCACCCTGCTCGCAGTCGCGAAAAGACAGACGCAGAAATATGCCACCACGCTCCGCCTGTTCCGCGCGGACATGCGGCAACTTCCGCTTCACACCGCCTGTGACGCCGTGGTGCAGCTGTTCACCGCCTTCGGCTATTTTACTTCGGACGAGGAGAATGCCGCGGTGTTGGCCGAGGTGCGTGAATCGTTGCGTCCCGGCGGCTGGTACATGCTCGATTTCCTGAACGCCGACGAGCTACGCGATTCGCTGCTCCCGTACTCCAAGCAGCAGTTTGACGGCATCGTGGTGGAGCAATTTCGCAGCATCGACCACGGGCGCGTGGAAAAGCGCATCGTGGTACACAGCGCGGGCGAGCAGCGCGAGTTCCGCGAATCCGTGCGTCTGTTTACACTACCGGATTTTCAGCGTATGTTTCGGCAGGCGGGATTCAGCGATCCGCTCGTGTTCGGCACCTACGCAGGAGCCGCGTTTTCCGCCAGCTCACCCCGTTGTATCATGTTTGCGCGCGTGCCATGATTCCGCCAATCCGAGTATTTCTGCTGCTCACCGTCGTCTGCTGTCTCACGGCATGCGAGCTGTTCGAGACGCGCGACGCGGAGCCGCCCGAAACCGGAAGCGCCACCTTCACCCCGCCCACAACGCCGGATCTTGTGTTGGAAAATCTCCAATACGCGGTGAGGGAAAAAAACACCGGAAATTACCTCCGCTGCCTCGTGGACACGCTGAACTCCACGCAGCAGTACCGCTTCATTCCTTCCGCCGCGGCTCTCGGCCGCTACGCCACCACCTTCGCCGACTGGTCGCTTCAGGCGGAGCGGAGCTATTTCTCCACACTCACCGCCTATGCCGGAACCGCGGGGCTCGCCTCATTGCAACTCACAGGCAGTTTCGTGTTACTCAGCGGCGACTCCGCCGTGTACGAAGGCGGCTACGATTTAACCTTCCGCCACGGAGTGAACGGAGTGGCCGAGCAGGTGCGAGGGTCCGTGCAATTCGTACTGCACACCGACCGTTCATCCACATGGAGCATCACACGCTGGACCGACTTTCCCATCACCGACCAAACGAGCTGGAGTGAATGGAAAGGCCGCTTCGCACGCTGACCCTTGCGGGCATCGCCTGCTTCGCGTTGCTGACGGCCTGCAATCCTTTCGCGCCGGCCATCGACAGCGGTGATGCATCCGATGTGCCGCTGATCTCGGATCAACGGGATATTGAAGGCGTGTTCCAGAATTTCCGCTACGCGTACACGTTCAAAGACACCACTATCTACGGCGGGCTGCTGGCGCAGGACTTCGTCTTCAGTTACCGGGATTACGACCGGCTCATCGACGAGAGCTGGGGACGGGACGAGGAGATGCGCATCACCTGGCAGTTGTTTCGCAACGCGGGCAGCTTGAACCTGATCTGGAACAATATCGTTGGTTTCTCCGGCGATTCGCTCTACAGCAGCGTCACGCGCAGTTTCAATCTCACCGTTACCTTCACCGCCGACGACGTGGTACGCGTCGATGGCAAGGTACGGCTGGATTTGCGTCGCGCCACGGCGGGGGAGCCCTGGCGTATTGTGCTCTGGAAAGACGAGTCGAATTACTGACCTCTCCGGCGTGCTGTCATTTGCTGATTGCTGCCTGATAACGCGTTTTCCGCCTCGGAGTGGCCGTTCCACTCCATTCTGAGGCACACGGCGTGAAACATCTTCACGCATTGCCACTCATCTTCACACGTTGACGCTGTGAAGGACCACATACTCTTTGAAATCGCCGATTCTCGGTTTGGCCTGCTTTTTGCTTCGTTCTCTGTGCTATTGAACCTCAATGAAAGTCTTTGGAGGTCGCCATGGTCGGACAACAAATGATTACGGAAGCGCGTGCAACACGCATCAGCGCAACCCGCGTGGCCATGGCACCGAGTGGAACTACAACCCGCCAGACTCATTATCATCCCACAACCTTACTTTACACCCTCCTTCGACCCCTCGCCGATCTCGTAGATCGCCTCCGACTGCCCCATTGACCCCAGTTCCACTGACTCATCCACCTCACATAGACCTCCGCGACACCCCCTCTCAGGGGGTGTACTTTTTTCCGCCGCATCGCATCTTCATCACGCTGTAAAGGACAAACGCACGGAGGCGACCCCGTGCGTTTGCGTAATGCGTGAGACGGCCAGGCCGTCCGACGTGCTGTGATCAGCGTCAGATTTTTGCTTTGGCGGCTTGCAGCACTTCCTTGCTGCCGGCGGATTGCAGGAAAACCACCACGTCAAGTTTCTCGGGATTCCAGTTGGACTCAATGCTCATGCTGCGAGTGAAGGTGGCGCTTTGTCCATTTGCCAAGCTCACCGTCTCACCCTCGGCATCCGGGTACATGCGCCGCATCACGAGGAAGTGGAAGTTCTCGGCATTACCATCGTTGTACTCGATATCACTTTCCAGCAACGCGGTGTGGAGACGAAGATCGCTGTACGCGGCGGTGCTGATGCCCGTCACCTTGATGTCGAGCTGAATGGTCGAGCCCTCGCGGCGAGGGGTGAGTTCGATGCGCGCACCAGCGGGTTTCTCCATATCCGTTTCGGCGGCGGCCTTCCATTCCGTGGCTTTCTGGCTGATCATCTGTCCACCCACCCAGGCCTTGGGCGCGGCATATTGATTTTCCGGCAGCGGATTGAACAGGTAAATGGTACGCGGGCGCGACCACTCACTGCTCTGTTTCCACAGCAGGTCTGTGGGACGCGGCCACCAGACATGGTAGCGGATGGTGGCGACGCGGGAAGCGAAGGCCGGCGACTCGATGGCGTGCTGCCAGGTCTCGTTCTGCAGCGCGCAGGGAGCGCAGTTCGCGCTGGTGATAATCTCCACCAGACTCATGCGAGGTTCATCGATCGTGCCGGACTGTCCCTTGCGCAAAGCCACGCGCGCCGTACTCGCGTTGCCCGTGGGATCGTAAGCGCGCGCGAGCAGCTCGTGATTCCCATCGGGGATTTCCGAGGCGGGAATGGCGACCTCCCACGGCGAGGCCGAGATCACACGCAGCGGCGCACCCGCATTGTTCAGGAACAGCTCGATACGCGTCACATTGTCATTGTCGCTGGCTGTGAGCCGTACCTGCACGTCGGCGGCGCCCACAGAGTCGCCCTGCTGCGGCGCGAGAAAGGCGACCACGGGATTCTGTATGTCGACCCCTGGTTCGTTGACGGCTTTGACATCGCAAGCTTGCAGTCCAACGAGGACCGCCAGCGCGGGGAGGAGAAGCAGGGAGTAGCGAAACTTCATGGCGATACCGCTCCTGAATGTGGTGAATGCGTGCAATCTATCCCCCGATTTTTCTGCGTTTGTTCAGGAATTCGTACAGCGCGGTGTCGAAGGACATCGATGTGTCCATCAGCACATAGTCGATGCGCTGTTCCCTGCATTCCTTCTTGTAGCGCGCGATGAAGTCGCGCATGGCCTCTTGGTACGCGCGCTGAATCTGATACGGCTGCGTCATCATTTCCTCGTTGCTCTCCATGTCGCGGAAAATCGCATCGCGGCCGAAATTGAAATCGCGCTCGCGCGGATCGAGGATGTGGAACAGGATGACTTCATGCTGATTGTAGCGGAAGTGTTTCAGCGCGGTGATCACCTGCTCGGGATCGTCGAAGAGATCGCTGAACACCATCACCAAACCCCGGCGCTGCAATCGCTCGGCCACGAGGTTCAAGGCGCGTCCCGTGCCGGTGGCATTGGCCGCCTCGAGTTTCTCGAGCTCCGTGAGTATGGTTTGCAGATAGGTTTTGGTGGAATGGGGAGGGAGGTAACGCCGTAGTTCCTCGTCGTAGGTCAGCAGACCCACGGCATCCTGCTGTTTCATGAGCAGGTACGCGAAGGCGGCGGCGAGGTAGGATGCGTACTGCAGTTTGGATACCGGACCCGCGCCACGGAAGGCCATTGAACGGCTGCTGTCCAGCACCAGATAGGCCTTGAGATTCGTTTCCTCTTCGAACTGCTTGATGTAGTAGCGATCCGTGCGGCCCAGCACCTTCCAGTCGATGCGGCGGATTTCATCGCCTGGCATGTATTGCCGATGCTCGGCGAATTCGACGCTGAATCCGTGATAGGGCGATTTATGCAGCCCCGTGATAAAACCCTCCACCACGAGGCGAGCGCGCATCTCCATGGAGGAGAGACGCGAGACCACATCGGGTCGGAGGTAGGACTGCTGTTCGCGCGCCATCAGTTCCCCGACGCGCTCGGAGCGGACTGGTCGTTCGATTCCTGCAGCGATTCGAGCAGCTCCTCGGGCGACATGCCGAGGTGTTCCAACTCGAAGCGCGCGGTCTCGGCCATGGAACTGTCGGGATACTGTTTCAGATAGCGATCGTATACCTCGCGCGCGCGCTCGATATTCCCGATGGTGTTCGCGTAGGTGTAGCCGGCGGCGAACAGCCCTTTGTGCCCGAATTCACTCGCGGGATACTTTTCGCACACCAGCTCGTAGGCCGAAGCCGCCTTGTGCGCGTCGTTCTGCACATTCAAATACAGTCCCGCGCTTGCATAGAGGGCCTCGGGCGCTTCGTCCGAGTCCGGATGCTCGCGGGTGATCTGTTCGAAGATGGCCAGGGCTTCCTTGCCCTTCTGCTGCATCGCCAGCGATTTGGCCTCGTCGAGCAACGTGCGCGAGTCCTTGCCGCAGCCAACGACGAAGAGAAGTGTGAGAAGTGAAATCGAAATGAGCTTGCGCATGGGTCACCGTTTC
>JAMIQH010000251.1:0-13446 GCA_035914695.1 Bacteroidota bacterium
GGCGGCGATTCCGCTCATCGCATTTTTCATCATCGCCGCACTGAAAGGATTCGGTACGGCAGGCAGCTACGCCGCGTTTCTTGCGTTGGGATTTGGTGGCTTCCTCGCCGGGAAAAGCCGTCCGGCGCGCACGCTGTCGTTGTTCGCGCTTGTCGCCGTATCGTTGCTCCTCATCGCTCTGGGGAGCAGCGGTTCCATCGCGATGTGGACGGTGATCGGTGTCGGCTTGTTCAATTCCATCATGTGGTCCAACATTTTCACTCTGGCAATCGCGGGGTTGGGCAAAGACACCAGTCAGGCGAGTTCATTGCTTGTCATGGCCATCGTCGGCGGGGCAATACTTCCCGTGCTGCAAGGCGCCGCCGCTGACGGACTGGGCGTGCATGCATCGTTCTTCGTGCCAGCGCTGGCATACCTCTACATCGCCTGGTACGGACGCTGGGGTGTGCGCAAGGAGGAACGATGAGTATCGTCGCGGGCATTGATATTGGCGGCACGAACACCGTGCTTGGTCTGGTGGACCGGGATGGAGCGATTCTCGCGGAACGTACGATCGACACTACGGCCTATCCCGATCCTGAATCCTTCGCCGAAGCCCTTGCGGCCTCGTTGCGTGCTCTGCATGAGCATCTGGCGGACTCACCGTCCATTGCGGGGATTGGCGTTGGAGCACCCAACGGAAATTATTTCGCCGGCACCATTGAAGAGGCACCCAATTTACGCTGGAAAGGTGTGATACCTTTCGCCGATCTGCTGCGCGATGCCACGGGCATCGACACAGTGCTCACCAACGATGCGAATGCCGCCGCTATTGGTGAAATGATGTTCGGTGCCGCGGCCCATTTCCGCGATTTCGTGCTGGTCACCCTCGGCACAGGACTCGGCAGTGGCTTCGTGGTCGGCGGTGAATTGCTGTATGGCAGCACAGGATTTGCCGGCGAGCTGGGGCACATGATTGTGGTGGAACAGGGGCGCCGCTGCGGCTGCGGACGACGCGGCTGTCTCGAAACCTATGTGTCCGCTCCGGGACTTGTGCGCACGGTTGCCGAGCTTCTGTCGGAACATGGTCTCGGGAGTTCCCTCTCCTCCATTCCGCTGTCATCGCTTTCCGCCGCTGAGGTGGCCGAGGCCGCGCAACAAGGCGATGCGCTCGCTCGCCTCGCCTTCGAGCGCACCGGTTCCCTGCTCGGTGCGGCACTGGCGAATACCGCCGCGTTGTGTAGTCCCGAGGCCTTCATCCTTTTCGGTGGTCTCGCTCGCGCCGGACGTCTCCTCTTCGAACCGACGCAGCGTGAAATGGAAGCACGCATGCTGCCCATTCTCAAAGGAAGCGTGCGCCTGCTGCGCTCCGCCCTGATGGACCGCAACGCGGCGGTGCTTGGTGCCGCCGCCCTCTCGTGGAAATCCGTGGAGTGTGCATGACGTGCCTAGATTTCCCTCATTCACGGAATCGACCACATGGCGTGAACGCCGCCCTCTCGTGGAAATCCGTGGAGTGTGCTTGACGTGCTTCGAACTTCCTCACTCACGGTCTCGACATAATGGCGTGAACGCCGCTACATCTTGGAAAAATGTGGAACGCGCATGAAACGGGATTTTTTCCTCGTACTATTTTTTTTCCTATTCGGCGGGACGGCGATCGCACAGTCCCTGTTCGATGACGGCGCAACGCGCAGCGAAGTGCGCGCCGCCTTCGCACAGCGTCGTGCGCAATTGCCCAGCTTGGAACGCGGCGTGTTCTCGGTGCACGACGCCTGCACGGACGAGGCCGAGCGCGACGCGCTCGCCTTTCTCTTCGGCAGCGCACCGCTCTGGGATCTGGCGACACATGACGGGGCGTGGTTTCTCCGTCAAGTTCGCGAAGCCCTGCACGCGCGTAACGTGACGCCATGGGGAGGCAAGGTACCCGCCGCGTTGTTCCTGCATTTTGTGCTGCCCCCGCGCGTGAACAACGAGGCCACCGACAGCGCACGAGCCGTATTTCAACGCATGCTGCTTCCGCGCATTCAAGGAATGGATATGCGACGCGCGGCGCTGGAAGTCAACCACTGGTGTCGGGAACACGTCACCTACCGGCCCAGCGACGCTCGCACCTCCGCTCCACTCGCCACGCTGCGCACCGCATTCGGGCGTTGTGGCGAAGAATCGGTATTCGCCGTGGCCGCGCTGCGCGCCGTGGGCATTCCCGCCCGGCAATGCTACACGCCGCGATGGGCGCATGTGGACGACAATCACGCCTGGGTGGAACTCTGGGTGGACGGTGCCTGGCACTACCTTGGCGCCTGCGAACCCGAGCCCGATCTCGATATGGCCTGGTTTTCCGAACCCGTGTTGCGCGCCATGCTCACCGCCACCACCGTGCACGGCAACTACCATGGCCCGGAACCCGTGCTCGCGCGCGATGCGTGGACAACGCGCATCAATACACTCGACATGTACACCTCAACGCGCGATGTGCGTGTGCGTGTGCTTGATCCCGACGGACATGGTGTGGCGGATGCTGTGGTGGAATTCCGCATCTACAACTACGCGGAACTCTTCCCCATCGCCGCCGCGCGCAGCGATGCGCAGGGATGGTGCGAATTCCGCACGGGGCATGGTGATGTGTTTGTCTGGGCCCGGCAGAACGGGCGCTATGCAACGGCGCTGCTTCCGGCTTCGCGCGACAGCGTGCAACTCGTCCTGGGTGACGGTTTTCCGCCCGGCACCGCGCAAGAATTCGACCTCGTACCACCGCGTGATGTGCGCCTGCCCGCCTCCTCCGAGCATCCCGATGCGGCCGCACATGCACGACGTGTCCAACGCGATGACAGCGTGCGCGCAGCGTATGAACGCGGGTTCATCGATTCCACCGGATGCGCGCGCGCCGCGCTTCGCTTGGGACTTCCGGCGGATTCCGTCTGGCGATTCGCGCACGCAGCGCGTGGCAACTGGCGCGAGGTACTCGCTTTTCTCGACAGTGCAACGCGCGAAGCTCTGCCACAACCGCTGATGCTGCTTCGCGTGATTTCGGACAAGGACGTGCGCGACACACCTGCCTCGGTACTGCTGGACCATGCGCGGCATGCCTGGCGAGAGCGGATCACGAATATGGAGCAATGGAGGCAATACGTCCTCAATCCCCGCATTGCGCATGAGCACCCGTCGGCGTGGCGCGCGGCGCTGTCACGCCATTTCGCCGCCGAGGCCTATGCGTACCGCGCGAATCCTCGCCTGCTTGCGCGCTGGATCGCCGATAGCATTGCCGTCGACAGCAGCAATTGGGCACGCGTCCCCATCGCTCCTGAGCGCGCGCTGCTTTGCACGCGGGTGGACACGCATTCCCGCGACGTGTTGTTCGTTGCCGCCGCCCGTGCGTTGGGAATACCGGCGCGCATGGACATGGCCCGTATGATTCCACAGTTCTTTCACGAGGGCGCGTGGATGGATGTACGCGCGGATGGCAACGCAGTGGCCAGCACCACCGGAACGTTGACCTTGTTGCCGGTCGACACGGCCTCCGGCGGTTCGCCGGAGTACACGCGGCATTACACCATTTCCCGCATCCGCGATGGGCAGGCGCGTCTTGTGGATTTCGAAGGCGATGTACGCCTCGCCAGTTTACCTGCCAGCATCCCGCTGGATACCGGCAGCTACATGTTGCTCACCGGCAATCGACTGCCTGATGGCACAGTGCTCGCGGTAGTGCAGCATTTCGCGGTGAACGAGAAAAAGGAGACGCAGGTCTCCTTGCGCCTGCGTGAACGTAGCGACGCGATCAACGTGCTTGGCGCTGTGCAACCCGAGCACCTGCCCGTGTTGCCCCGAGAAGGTGCATTGCTTGTGTATCTGGAAACAGCAAGCGAGCCGGTAACGCATGCGGTGAACTCCTTCCGCGCGCTGCGAGAACAATTCGATACCTGGGGTGGCGCGGTGATGCTCGCGGCCTCGCCATCCTCCTCGCTCGCGGATGTGCGGGCACGACACGCGAGTGCGTTCCCCGCACGATCCATCTGGATGTCCGACAGCGCCGATGCGTTGCTTGCCGAAGTGGCGGGGCAACTCGCGCTCCCGGGCGCCTTTCGCCGTCCGCTGATCGTGCTGCTCGATGGTGACGGCCGCATTGTGTACGCGGTGAATGGTTACACGATCAATGTGGCGGAACAGGTACTGCGACTCGCGGAGCGCATGCTTCGTTAGATCATCCCGGTCACGCACAGCAATGGAGGGCAATGCCATGGCGGTGGAACACAGTCGACGCGACTTCCTGAAAAGCGGCGGCATACTGCTCGCAGGAGCGGCCATGCCCTCCCGGACGGCGGCAAGCTTCGCGGAAGCACGCCCTCACCGTCCGCTGCGCCTGCGTGTCGGGCTGTTTCACGATCCCGCCTTCCCCACCGTCGATTGCGCCGCCACGGACCCCGCAGCTCTGCGCGCCGCGCTACGCTCCTGCGACATCATCGAGCTTTCGACACCCAAACGCATCCAGGCCCTCGTCCCCTCCGACATCGACGTGCTACTCACCATGCACGGCTCCGCGTTTCCCGAGGAGTATGGCGCGCTGCTGCTGGGCTATCTTCAGGCGGGCGGCTGCTGGGTGAATATCGGCGGCACACCTCTGGCCGTGCCGGCTCGATGGAATGGCGGCGGCTGGACGCTCACCCCGCGACGGACGGCCTGGCATCGCCAACTGCGCATCACACAGAGCATGGAGTTGCCCTGCGACGACGTCGCGGAGTGGACGGGTAACGCGAGTTTCGAAGGCATGGATGATATGGCTGCATCGCTGTCGCCTCGAACGGCCTACGGCATGGCCCTTCGTCTGTCCACTAGCAAGCATATAGCACAGGAGGATGGCAGCAGCGGACCGCGCGACGCGCGCGTGACCGCGTTGGTCCAAGGACGGCAGGAGGACGGCACCGTGATCGTCGCTCCGCTTGTCATGCTCGACTGGCTGCTGGGCGAATACGCCGGAGCGCGTTGGATTTGGTACACCGGCGATACCGCTCCAGGCAGCGATGCGGTGGCACGTCTGCTGGAGATCGCGGCAACCGGCGCCGTCGAATTGCGCGCCTCCTCCGCGTTCGCAACCCTGGCCGAGGGCGACATTCCGGAGGCAACGATCCGTATTGATCGACCCCGGCGTGAAGGCGACGCTGAAGCCCTTGTCGAACTGCTTCATGATGGAACGCTGATCGAGGCGCAACGTCAGCGCACGCAGTGGAGTGCGGCGCTCGGAGGCAACGCGATGAACGTGCGCTTCGGTACACGTCTGACCACCCCGGGGTTGTATGAACTGCGCGTTGGATGCTCGCTGCGTGATGGCGCGGGTAGCGTCGCGCTGACCGCACATGGCGGATTCATCGTACGCGACGAGACCTTGTTGCGCTCCGCGCCCCCGTTGCGCGTGCGCGACGACATGTTGTGGCGCGGCGACACGCCCTTCGCCGTCGCCGGCACCTCGTACATGGCTGGCGATGTGCAGCGGAGCTTCCTTTTCAATCCCAATCCATGGCAATGGGACAGCGATTTCGCGGCCATGCGCGCAAGCGGCGTGAATCTGGTGCGCACGGGAATATGGACGGGCTGGCGACGCATCATGTTCGACAGCGGCGCGGTGGACGAAGGCGTCATGCGTGCCTTCGAGGCCTACGTGCATGTCGCCGCACGCCACGGCATTGTTCTCATTTTCTCCTTCTTCGCCTTCCTTCCGGAAAGCTGGGGCGGCGTGAATCCCTACCTCGATCCTCGCGCGGTGGCGGCTCAGAGCACGTTCATCGCCGCCTTCGTGCGCCGCATGCGTGATGTGCATTGGTTGATCTGGGATCTGATCAACGAACCCTCGTTCTGCTCCCCTGCACGACTCTGGCAATGCCGTCCCAATTACGACGCCTGGGAGGAGCGGGCGTGGCGCAACTGGCTCGCGGCGAGACATGGCAATGGCAACCCGGAGCAGTTGCAGCGCACGCTCGGCGACCTCTGGCGTTCCGACACCGACGAGTATGGCGCGTTGCCTCGTCTGGATGAATTTGAGGATGCGAATCTCTTCAGTGACCGCCGTCCCCTCAAGGCGATGGATTACCGGATGTTTGCACAGGAGGCCTTCACCGACTGGGCACGCGCATTGCGCGCCGTCATTGCCGAAGCAGGCGGCGGGACGCAGTTGGTGATGGTGGGGCAGGACGAAGGCGGTACCATGGATAGACCGAGTCCCATGTTCTTCGCCCCCGCGGTGGATATCAGCAGCATTCACAATTGGTGGTTCAACGATGACATTCTCTGGGACAGCATCGTCACCCGCGCGCCCGGCAAGCCACATCTCGTGCAGGAAAGCGGCGTGATGATGTACGAGCGTGCGGATGGTCTGCCGTGGAGGAGCGAACAGGAAGTGGCCCTCCTGCTGGAGCGAAAACTGGCCGTCAGTCTCGGCGCGGGCAGCATCGGCTATGTGCACTGGCTGTGGAACAGCAATCCCTGGATGCCGTCCGATAATGAAGCCGCCATCGGTGCGCTGCGCGCGGACGGCAGCGCCAAACCCGAATTCGCCGTCCTACGTCGATTCAATGCATTCATCGCCGAACATCATGCACGACTCCACGGACGACGCAACGAACACACCGTGCTCATTCTACCGCATGCGAATCTGTTTTCCGTGCGCGGCACTGCGACGCGGGCCAGCAAAGCCGCTTTGCGCGCGCTGGCCTACGGCTGTCGCCTTCCGGTGCGCGCGATGAGTGATCAGCGTTTGCATGCTTCGCTTGCGGACGCACGACTGCTGCTGCTTCCCCACCCCTCCAGCATCAGCGAGCTAGCGTGGTCACGGCTTCTCGAAGCGGTGCGTTCCGGTGCGACGATGCTGGTGACCGGTGTCATCGACAGAGATGAGCATTGGCGTGAGTTGCCACGCAGTTCACGACTTCGTGCAGGAATGCGTATTCGACCCGTGTCGCCCTACGAAAGTATTCGTATTGATGATGAAGTGCATGTGTGCGGCTATCGTGGTGAGGATCTCCAACGGATTGACGCCCAATCCCCTCGTGAAGCGGAAGTGGTGGAACTCGTGGAGACGCGTCTCGGCGAGGGTCGGCTGATCTGGTGTCCCGTGCCGGTGGAATTATCGGACAATTCCGCCGCTATTGTCGCACTATACCGCTACGCCATGGACAAGGCGGATCTCCATGCCCCTGTAACCCTGCAAACGTCCACGCCGGGTGTGCTTTCCCTCGTCTCGGTGTATCAACAATGCACGCTCATCACTCTGATCTCCGAGCGTTCCGACGATTGCCGTATCACCGTCCGACTGCGGAAACCGTCGTTCAGCGAGGATGTTCGCCTGCCCGCCGGCACCGCATTGTTGCTGCTCGTGGACAGCGAAGGCGAACTCATCGCCAGCTCCGCTGAATACTGAGCGTCGAGGTTGATTCAGCAGGATGCGGAGGGTGGATTGTGGCGCTATTCCGCCGCGTCCGCGACTGGCCATGGAATGCGCATGCCGAGACGTCGCAATTTTGTCTCGAGTTCTTCGCGTTCCATGTTGCGCTTCACGGGTTCACCATCGGGGGGTAATAAGTCGCTCTCCCGTGCCAGGGCGATGGCACGTTCGCTGTCGCCCGAGGCGAGCGCGGTGATAATGTCGCTATCGATGCGGGTGATTTCCAGCGCGTTGACGCGGTAGTCGAGGAAGGCCTGCCAGGCAAGCGGGCACCAGCGGCTGACAATCTCATGGCCGATGATGCGAGCATACTCGCGAATCTCGAATTGCGCATGCGTGTCCATGCGCAGATGGAGAAAGTGCAACAAATTGTGTAAATCGATTTTCCAGTACGCCTCGGTGTAGGTAGCGAGAGGGAGATCCTTTCGCGCCTGCTCGCGAGCGATACCGCGTTCGATGCGTTCATTGTACACCCTGCGCGCGTGTTCCTGCAACTCGGTCTCGCCGGCGCTGAGATACGCGCCGAGTTCCGCATCCGCGAAACCCTCGCTCCCCTGCCGGTTACTCACCGCCTGAAATCGCCATTGATCCACGCCGGTGCGTTGGGCGGCATCGATGGCGATGGAATAGCGCGTGGAATACTCGTTCACATTCGCGCTGCGATGCCGTATCCACTGCCTCCACGTGTCCATCGGAACGCGCACATGCAACTTCAGTTCACACATCTCGAACGGAGTGGTGTGGTGATGGCGCATGAGGTAGCGAATCAGGCCGGCGTCCTGACGCAGCTGTTTCGTGCCCTTGCCATACGACACACGAGCGGCCTGCACAATGGAGGCGTCCGTGCCCATGTAATCCACCACACGGATAAATCCATCGTCGAGTACATGAAAGGGTTGACCGAGAATGGCGTCCATTTCCGGAACGCCTGGTCTATCGAGAGCTTCGAATTGCTGTGTCATTGAACTACGTATCGTGGGATTGAAATCGTGATGACGGAGCATGAATGATCAAGATACGCAAGCGAGGGCGTGTGAGCAACGCCGACACCACCGGCGCGCATGATGTGTATCAATCGTCGAAACGCATAGCCGCGATTCCTCCCGGCCCTCTGTGTTCGCGAAGCGCTCCGTGTGCTCCGGGTTAGCGAAGCCCTATCAATTCCGCTTTCGACGACGCGCAATGACAAGCCACGCGGCCGATGCGGCGACACAGAACAGCGGTACCGCGCCCGGCTCGCTCTCCACGAGTATGTTCGTCACGAGAAGCGCGAGTGATAGACCGAGTGCTACTGAGGGAAGAATGAATTGCTTCATGATGGAAGTGATCCAGAGGGGTAAACACCCCGGCGCTGTGCTGTCCGGCGGGGAGCAAACTCGTGACATTCAGGGATGCCGCGGTACGCCGCCTTCGG
Organism: Bacteroidota bacterium; assembly: GCA_035914695.1. Taxonomy (GTDB): domain Bacteria; phylum Bacteroidota; class Ignavibacteria; order SZUA-365; family SZUA-365; genus JAOSJT01. Next base: position 8,826 of record JAMIQH010000251.1, read on the forward strand.
CTTCCGCGCGGGCGGCGTGTCGAAAGAGAATGGCCGCTGCGAGCCAGAGAGTGGCGAAAAACAGCGTCAATCCCAACACATCGCGCGGCCAGACCGGACCCGATGTTCCCCATCCGAGCAACAACGCGGGAATGGCGATGGCAATTTGGAACGCCGCCATACCGATCAACACGCGTTGCATACCGCGCGGCTGCAATCGTACGAACAAGCTGCCCAACGCGCCACCAGCCAACAAGACGAGATACAGCAGATTGGCGTCGTGATTCTCGCTTCCGATGATTCCCACCGCACCGTTGATCCAAACCAACAGAAATCCGCCAAGCAGGGACAGACCGACAGCCGCCCGCCATGAGCGATCCGGCGATTTTCGCACCAGCAATTCAAAGGTTCCACCTGTGGCAAGTATCAACACCGAGGCGAAAACGAAATCCCCAACACTCCATCGGACTTCATCGGTGAATTGCATGGCCACCAAAGGCGTGAGCAGCAGCAGTGCTCCAAAGCCCCAACCGAGGATTCGCCACCGTTGCCCGTAACCCTTTCCGGGCTGTGCTGCATGATCAGTCATCATTCCTCCGTGATTTTACAACAGCATCGCCCACACCCTGTGGCGCGAACGAAGTGATAAAAATGCTTGTACACATCCTGCCGCGCAATCCCGAAAATCACGCATGCACGCAGGAGCGACCTCACTCGTTTGAGGCTCACCATGATCCCCACAGACAGGCAACGCGAACGGTATGAACTCGATTCCCCTTGCCATGCGCGTACGGACTGCGTATTTTTTGTGATGTTCGCAAACAACAATCTGGAGATACGATGAAACGTCTTGCCCTCGCAACCCTGCTCTTATTCTTGCCTCTCCTCGTCCACGCCCAGGAGCAGGCCGAAGCGAAACGCCTCTCCGAACCCGTGCTCAGCACACCGGAGTTCGAGGAATTCGGCGAGGAAATGGGAGACCCCGGCGCGTTCATGGCGCTTCCCGAAGCGCTCGATCTGTTCCGCAGCGGACAGCAAAAGGAATTCACCATCGAAGGCCGCATCGCCGAAGTGTGTCAGCACAGCGGTTGCTGGCTGATCATCACCGAGGGCGAATTGACTGTGCGTGTCCGCACCAAGGATCACGAATACTACGTTCCCACCGATTCGGCCAATAAGCGCGTGCTGGTGCGTGGCGTCATGGAAAAGGTGGAACTGTCGTTGGACGAGGCCAAGCACATGGCCGACGATGCCAAGCCGGGCAGCGGCGAGCAGGTGACCGAGGGCCACACCGAGTACACGCTCATGGCTTCGACCATTCGCATTTTCAAATAAGTGGACGTGGACATGCTCCACACCGACCGCCGATCCCCTTCAGGATCGGCGGTTTCGTTTCGACACTTTCATTGGAGCGCGTTTCTCCGCTGTGTACTTTGAAGGACGGTATTCGCTCGCAACTACTCATGACACCACACGCACTGCACACCGTTCTCGTACTTCGCCTCAGTTCCATCGGTGATATCATTCTCACCACGCCATTCCTGCGCGCCTTCAAGCGTCGGCATCCCGATTGCGCGTTGCACTACGTGGTGCGCGAAGAGTACGCGGAATTGTTGCGCGACAATCCGTACATCGACCGTCTGATCACGGTGGATGTCACCGAAGGAAGGCGCGGGTTGGAAGCGTTGAATCTCTCGCTCAACGCGGTGCGCTACGATGCGGTGTTCGATCTGCACAACCATTTGCGCACGCGCATTTTGCGCAATGGACTGAGCGCGAACATGCACCACGTCAACAAACGATCCCTGCGGCGCCTGCTCCTCGTCGGCTTGCACGCCAATTTCTACGGTCCCGTTGTACCGGTGTGTGAGCGCTACATCGAAACCGCGGCGCGCTATGGAGTGCGCGCGGACGCGGACGGGCCCGAGCTTTTCCTTTCCTCCGGAACACGGCACACTGTGGAGCAGCGCTTCCGCCTCGATGGTGTGGATGGCGCGGGCAAGCTGATCGGACTCTGTCCCGGTGCCCGGCACTTCACCAAACGATGGCCACGCGAGCGCTATGCCGCATTGGCAGGCGCGCTGGTCGAACGCGGCCATCAGGTGCTACTCTTCGGTGCGAAGGAGGACGTGGGGTTGCGCGATGCGCTGCCGTCGGAACTGCGACCCGCGGTGTTCGAATACTGCGGCGAGTTTTCCCTGCTCGAGACCGCCGCCGCAATGGAGCATTGCGCGGCCTTGGTGGCGAACGACAGCGGACTGATGCATCTCGCCACCGCGGTGCGTCGTCCCGTCGTCGCGCTGTTCGGCAGCACCGTGCGCGAGTTTGGTTTCTTTCCCTATAACAGCCCCGCCTCGGTTCTCGAAGTGCAGGATCTCGCCTGCAGACCTTGCACGTTCATCGGCCGGGACTCTTGTCCTCGCAACCATTTCCGCTGCATGCGAGCCATAGAGGTTGCGGATGTGCTCGAGGCCCTCGACTCCTTCCCAGCTCACACTCCCGACTGAAACGCCACTTCGCGTCGCGAGCCCAAGGCGCGCGACTACCCCCGCAACGCGTACACCGCTACTGTCGCCCGCAGAGTACCGTGTGGCAATAGTCCCACCGTCGACGCACGCCGGACAGTCGCCGCGTTGGGCGTCACCCACACGCAACGCACCCTTCCACGCATCGCCCGGCTCGTTCACCCGTGATCGTGGACAGGAGTCTTTTTCCATGGACAGTAACTTCTCGCTGTTTCCGCTGTCTCTCCTGTGTTCCCGGCCGGAACGCCACCATCGACCATGCGACACCATTCAAACACGGGTGTCGGGAATGAATACAGGAGGCGACCATGAAACACATACATATTTTTCTGCTTACTTTTTTCCTGGGCCTTCCCTTCGTGGCCTGCGACAGCGAAACCACCGCCGTCACTCCGCATGAAAGCGGAGTCACCACCAATCCCGCAGGTAAGCTCGTTTCCGCCAGCGCGTGTAAAAATGGCGTGGTGGGCGAAGGCGCGGTGTTCAGCGCGGCGAGCAGCAGTATACAGTACCGCTACAATGCCACGACACAGACGCTCTACTTGACCCATATCAATGCGGCATTCAACTGCTGCCCCGGCACCATCTCCGTGGATGTCGATATCGAGGAACATCTGATCACACTGGTGGAACGCGAGAGCAGCGCCGACTGCGACTGCCTGTGCCTCTACGATCTCGACATCGCGGTTACCGACCTTCCACAGGCGGAGTATCGCATCGTGGTGGTCGAGCCCTACCTTCAGAAACCGGATCAGGCACTCTCATTCTCAATGGACCTCGTCACCGGCAGCACCGGGTCGCACAGTGTGCCACGCAACAACTACCCCTGGTCCACACAGTAATCCCGAACCCTCGATATAGATCCGCCGCGGCCGTCCATGAGCGTTCAGCTTCGGACGGCCGCGGCGCTCGTATTCTTGTCGGTAGAATGACTTCACTGTCCTTGCGGCAATCGAAAGACCCGATACAAGCGCGCAACTATGAGCGCCATCGCCGCGCAATACACCGCCATGCCGATCCATGACCACCATGCGAGGCGAACATCCTCCTGCACATTCGCATGCACCGTGGCGATGAACATGAAGAGCAGCAATGCTGTCGTTGTGGCGGCAATGGCGTGGAGCACGGACTGTATGCGCCGAAAGGCCTCCTCCTTGCGTTCGGGAGCGAGCCAGTAATCAGAATGCGGCATGTTGATCATGGACGTGGGCAGCACCTTGATGGCCCAGGCGATGCCCAGCATAAGCGCGGGCGAGAAGAGAAGGAGTGCCGAGAAGATGACGAGGAATTCCGTGCGGCTCGACCATCCATCCGGGATTCCGCTGAACGAGAAATGTACCGCAACTCTGTCGGGCAGCAACCCCGTGCAGAGGTACATGCAGAGGAGGGACAGCAACACGAGAGCGAGATTCAGGCGCATGGGATCTCCGGGAGATTCGCATTCACCCTTCCAAACCTATGACCCGCGATCTTCTCCCGCAACCTCGCCGAGGGAAGTCACCAAAGTGGATACTACGTGCGCAGCGCCTGGGATAATGTCTCGTCGTTGAGCTTCGTCTCCCGGCCCACAGGATCCCAATGACTCGAGCAGCCACAGCCGTCCAGCAACACGCATTGCGCGGGTACGCCCTCGGCGCGCAATTCGAGTCCACCGGTGATCAGATGCAGCACGCAGGCCACACCCACCACACCGAGATCCCGACCTTTCGCCCAATCCCGCAGCCAGCGCGTGAAATCGCTGGAGTGCGGAATGATGTGCACACTGGCTCCCTCGGCGGCGCAGCGCACACGCATGTGGTTGACATTGCACGTGGCGGAGCAACCGGTACAGAGCATGTCCAAATCCACCTTGCGGGCTTTGCAGGTGGCCGCGTGCGCGCCGCGCATGCAGGCGGGGAGCAGCACGGCCCGCGCGGATGTTGCGCGGTACTCGGGCGCAAAGGATCTGTTCATCAGCTCCGCCCCGAGCATGCCGAGATGGTACTCCTCCCGTTTCCGCGCGACAAGAAGCGCATCCTCGCGCCAGCGGTGCTGCGGCGCGGACACGCGCAACCAGCGCTCCACCTCGGCGGTGTAGGAGCCGAGCCGCCGCAGGGCGAGGTCCACTACTGTCGCTG
>JAMIQH010000252.1:0-5961 GCA_035914695.1 Bacteroidota bacterium
GAGCCGCATCGGCAACGGACATCCCATCGGCCCCATTCTCAATGGCATGTGCAAGGCTGTACACGTACTCCAACGCGGCTCCGACGTGAAGGAAATCGTGGACATGATCGCCATCGCCGTCGTGGACGCTGGCACGCACGCCGAGAAAATCTGCTGACAACTCCCTTATTGTTAGCGCTTCAAACTCCGAAGGCACGAGAAATCGTGCCTTCGGTTGTTATGGTGCGATTGCATGCACTGCTACGCTAACGCAAAGGCACGCAGAGACGCTATGACATTTTCCAGCCTGTGTCGACCACGAAGACTGAATCTGTGAAAATCCGTGGATAATCCGTGGAATCCGTGGTTGTAAACCTGCGTTGACTCCACACCGCTTCAAAAATTATCATGGCCTACGCACCACATCGCTGCCCTCCTTCTCGCAGCCACACGGCCCGTTTGCATAGTGTCGGAATGATTGCTAGATTCACGATGCAAATGCCCGTTTTTACTTGCACGGATGGTGTGGAAATCCCCACCAATGTCACGCTTGTGCGCTCGCTACAGTCGGCCCCACTACCATCGATCACACTTATGAAAGCACGGATCCTCTCCCTCCTTGCGAGCGCCGTTGTCGCCATGCTGCTCGGCTGCGCGGTCGGCATGCCATCGGCGACGCGGGATGCTCCCGTACCGCAGAACTATACACTCGCGTGGATGAGGGGACTCTGGCGAGTCACGCCGGAGACGGCCATCAAACATCCCCGCGGAACACTCGAACCGATGTTTCTGCTCGGTGGCGCCACGCACGATAGTGCGTCGCTTCGGGGATGTTTCCTGTGGGAAGGTCGCTTCTATGACTACTGGAATTTGCAACGCATCGAGGTCGCGGATTCTTCGGATCGAATGCTGATGACCTTTGATGACGGTGGAATGTTCCTCGGAGCGATCGATCGCCAGGCGCACCGCATACGGGGAATCGCCTATTGGGATGCTGCGGATTCCTCCGATTCCAACTCCCTGGAATTCGTTCGCGCGGATGCCTCTGAATTGACGCGTTACTTTGTGCCCTACCTTCCCGAGACATACGCAAGCACCTCATACCACTATCAGATTCCAGCGCAATGCGACGGGCATACAGTAACGGGCTCCATCTTTCAGATGCTCAAGGACTCGACGGCATTCCAACAATTGATGCAACGGATCATCCAACAGGAATTCGGTAGACTTGAATCCTTTCTGATCATCAAAGACGGCACACTGGTACTGGAAGAATACTTTTACGGCTTCGCCAGGGACCAACTGCATCATATCAATTCTTGCACGAAAAGCATTGTTTCGTTGCTGGCGGGAATATCGCTGGCGCGACATGGTAGACTCGATGTTGACACACCGATTGTCGAATTTTTCCCTCAATGCAGCGCGACGCACGATCCCGAGAAACGTCGGATCACGCTCGAGCACGTACTGACCATGACGTCGGGCCTCCCGACCGATGACGATTTCGCGTTCAACGATAGCGCCGAAATGGTGGATCGGAAACTCGGCCTGCCATTGGAATCGAAGCCCGGAGAGACCTTCGCCTACAACAACAACGGAACGCAACTTCTCGGCCGCGTGATTGCAGCTCTCGAGCAGCGGCCCATCGACGAATTCGCACGCGATGCCCTCTTCAACCCACTGGGCATTGCGGAGTATCTCTGGGACAAGGATCATGGCATTGCGCGATGCCACAACGGTCTGCACCTCTACCCGCGGGATATGGCGAAAATAGGATTGCTGATACTGAATGATGGACTCTGGCACGGAAAGCGGATCATCCCGAAAGAGTGGATCCGCGCCTCGATCATGCCACGTGTCGCGGAAAGCGCATTCTTCGACTACGGCTATCAATGGTGGTATCGGTCGAAGCGGAACAAGTCGTGGTGGGGGGACGCAGTGCGTGGAAGTACGGTTGAACACGATATGATCCTAGCCCTAGGCTTCGGAGGACAGTACATCATGATCATACCGGATCTGGCCATGGTCATCGTGACAACATCATCCGACAACAACGAGGCGACAGGGCTGGCACACAAAAAAGTGCCCATGGTCATCGAAGAGGTTGTACCTTTGTTCGAGGATTAGCGCGGCGACGGCACCGCGCAGCGGTGCACGACTCCGCTGCTTGCATCGCCATCGTGCTCGAGCCCGGCATCGGAACACAACCCTTTCGCAGCCACGTCCGCTGTGATGCATCGCTCCCTATCGCTGAGATACAACACATTCGATACACATCAACGAGTCGACAATGAAGAAATCGCGAAGCTCCACAACCATACTGCTACTTCTCATCGTCGGCATACTTCCCGTGCATTCACAGCCCCGGAACGAGCACATACAGATCATAACGGGGCCCGAGGAGCGTGTATTCGAATACGTCAACGACCATTGCGTTGCGCTTGATCTGCCCGATGTGTATGCGCATGCGATACGAACGGATCGAGGTATCATGCTGGTTTCCGGGAATGCGCCAGACAATTATTTCATGTTCGGCGAGAACTTCGAACGCTTGAAACGCAGCTGCGACCCTGTCCTGGTGTCGGGAGACTCCTGGCCCGTGGAGACCTTCGACCATCAGGAGTGGATCACCTCGGTATACAGCGAGGATGGTACCACCATTCACGCCCTGGTGCACAATGAGTATCACGATCCTTACTCGAGAAAATGCAAACCGGGCATCACGGATCCATCGAATCCCTGCTGGTACAATTATATCAGTTATGCGAAATCCACCGATGGAGGCAAGACCTTCACGCAACCGCCGAGTCCAGATCATCTCGTCGCCATGTTGCCGTTCAGATGGAATCCCGATGCCGCGCCGCGTGGTGCGCCACCTCCGCACGGCTATTTCGAGCCGAGCAACATCGTCAAACACAACGGCTACTATTACTGCATCATGTTCGGGTTGATTTCGAATACCGATATGGGCCGTGGTGGTACCTGCATCATGCGAACCGACGACATCACCGTGCCGGGCTCGTGGAAAATCCTGGGTGTGGACGGATTCACAATTCCTTTGATCAATCCCTACACCGAAGCTCCAGAGGATTCGAGCATCTATTTTCCCACCTTCATCAGTAATCGTACCATCAGGGATCTGCGAGGATCCCTCACCTGGAACGCGTATTTGGGCACATTCATGCTTGTGGGCGCTGGGGTGCATCCCGTCGACGGCGTCGAGACGTGCGGGTTCTTTTATTCGCTGTCCGACGATCTGATCGATTGGTCGCAACCGCGGTTGCTTCGCGAAACCATTCTCGGCTGGTCGCCCTGCAACATACAAACACCGGAACAAGTCGCGGGGAACATCGTTCAGGAAGCCTATCCATCGCTTATCGATCACGACGCCCCCGATAGAAGTTTCACCGAGGTGGATTCCACCGCTTACCTGTATTTCATGCGCAATATGGATAATTGGCGGCAGGGCGGATGGGGCTTGAGAAGGGACTTGGTCCGGATTCCGATACGCTTTGTCAAAGGCGGCACCACTACGTCGACGGCTGAAGAAAGCATCTCGAATCTTGTCATGGACAATCACCCCAATCCTTTTTCATCGGACACGGAGATACGATGGCGGTCGCGTATCTCCGCGGACACACGATTGGTGGTTCTGGACGCGCTCGGCCGAACAGTCGCGACACTGGTCGACGGTTTCAGAACACGAGGCGAGCACACGGTGCGATTCGAGGGCACGACGATTTCCACTGGGATGTACTTCTATCAACTTCGAGTAGGAAGTCATATCGCAACGAAGATGATGATGATTGTGAAGTAGTCTACCTTCACATCCCGGAGCACGCCGACGCGTCACCACGCTTCCCATGAAGTCAACGACCACAGCCCACGATGCTGGGCTGTTGTCCATATCCACTCTGTGATAATCCGTGCATAATATGTGTAATCCGTGGTTTTGAAATTCTGTTGATCCGCTCCGAGAGTAATCAAGGCACTTGCGCCGTTTTCATCCACCCGGGTGTAACGAAGGGACATGAAAGACTGTGGTGTTAATACTCTATTGATCCGCTCGGACAATAATCGAAGAGCGCTCCGCACTGGCGGTACGGAGCGCCTCGACATCGATCATCCTTCCCCGCGCTCGGCGAAACTCACCATCCAACCCACACCGAATTTATCGACACACATGCCGAAATACGCGCCCCAGAAGGTGGTTGCGAGAGGCATGGTGATCTGTCCTCCCTCGGACAAACCCGCGAAGATGCGGTCGGCCTCGGCCTTGTCGTCGGTGTTGACCGAAACGGCGAAATTATTGCCCTGCGTGAAGGCCGGAGCCCATTCGCCCCCGGTGTCGCTGCCCATGAGCATGGTTTCGGCGCTGATCGGCAGCGAGACGTGCATGATCAACTCCTCCATCTCTTTCGGCAACGGTGGCATGCCTTCCTGCGGGGGCATATCCTTGAAGCGGCCGACGTAGGGAAATTCCCCACCAAACACTCCTTTATAGAACTCGAAGGCCTCGAGGCAGTTGCCGTTGAAATTCAGATACACATTGACCGTTGTCATGGAAGCACTCCTCCATTATGATTGGTTGTGGGACAGTTCTTTGACTATATCCAACGCCGCAACAAACGTGGCGCGCATGAAATCCACATACGCCGGCTCGACATCCACCGACACATCGAGGCGCACTCCTTCGTCCGTGGGCGTGAGCCGGTAGCTTTCCCGCGCATCGCTCCAGGCGCCACCGCTCTCCGCCGGTGGGACTTCGGCGCCCTCCGGCGAGAGGACGCCCAGATGGCGAATCACGAGCAACTCGGCGGGCACGCAGTACTCGATGTCGCTGTACATGCCGCCGGGCTCCGAGGAAAGAAAATGCACGCGTTCACCGAGGGCGAAACGCCCCGTGTAGGTGGATCCCGGTGAAAATGGCTTGGTCCATTGCTCATAGCTGTCCTTCTCGAACAGCACATTCCACACGGTGGCCGCCGGGGCGGCGATATCGATGCTGAACGCCAATGTCTCCATTTCGTATACTTTCAACTATTTATGGCGAAATGATGGAGTGGAAGTGTAGTAAATGCCGCAGAGATATTCAAGGGGATGCGGAGCCCGGAACAAGAACACCGGGCACTCAGAGGATTACCACCGAGCACCCGGTGAATGTACACCGCACGTCTGGAGGGATTACGGGAGGCTGCGCACTGCCACGAGGACGGGATAGATCATACCGCCGATGAGGAGCAGGACGATAACGGGCCGATTGACGTTTTGCCAGGCATAGTTGCGGCGACGGATGGCATCCACACCGTGATTGACACCGGAAAAGAAGAAGAAAAAGATGAACGCGAAGAAAATGGTGAGTTCTGCCACGAGTCCCCAGTCCAGCGCCCACACCAGCACGGCCACGACGGCGTACGACAGCAACGCGATGGCGGATTGCCGCTGGTAGTTGCTCCCCTGCTCGTAGCCCTTGATGGCGGCGGCCTTGTCGCCGAACAGCAGCCCCTCCAAACCGGAAATGCCGGCGATGGCCACAATCACAACGGGGATCATGAAATGCAGTTGCGCCACGGCGTTGTACTCGCTTTCCGCAAAACCGATGGAGTACCCGACATAGAATGCGACCGCGACGATGAGGATGCGAAGACTATCAAGGAGATTGAGCAGCATTGCGTACCTCTGAATAGTGAAGTAGCAATATAGCATGATTTGATCGTGAATGCGTGTCTGGATTTGCTGGGTGCGGGATACATTCGAAGAGCGCGCAGAGAGCGCCGAGTGCGCGGAGGATGGGTTGAGGTTGCTTCCCGCTCGAGTCTTGCCGGTCGGCTGAGTATGTGATACATTCAAAGAGAGCGCGGAGAGCGCAGAGAGCGCGGAGGATGGGTTGAGGTTGCTTCCCGCTCGAATCTTGCCGGTCGGCTGAGTACGGGATTCATTTAAAGAGATGAAAGAGAGCGAAGAGAGCGGAGAGGAAGTGTT
>JAMIQH010000253.1:0-5699 GCA_035914695.1 Bacteroidota bacterium
GCAACCCACGTTTGCGCTTGGTGCTCTTTTTCGTGAGAATATGGCTGTGATAGGCCTTCTCGCGCTTGACTTTGCCGCTCGCTGTCAGTTTGAAGCGTTTCTTCGCCCCGGATTTGCCTTTGAACTTCGGCATGGTATTCGTACTCCTATTCGAAATCGATCGAAATAATAAGCCTGTTAATATACGAAAAAAACCAACACGCGGGAAGTGTCAGGAGGCGGTTTTTTTCTCGGGCGGTTTGAGTTTCCTCTTGTCGGGAGCGAAAATGGCGATCATCTGTCGCCCTTCCATGTTGGGCTCGCGTTCGACGATCGCGATGTCCTCCAGCGCTTCCTTCAATTTGTTGATGAGGATCAGCCCCAGCTCCTGATGCGCCATCTGTCGGCCTCGAAACACCACAGCCGCCTTCACCTTGTTCCCGTCGAGCAGGAACTGGCGGGCGTGACGCAGCTTGAAATCAAAATCGTGCGTGTCTGTCGTCGGATGGTAGCGGACTTCCTTGAGAACAACAGTTTGCTGCTTTTTCTTCAGCTCCTTTTCCTTCTTCTGCTGTTCGTACTTGAATTTGCCGAAGTCCATGATGCGACATACGGGCGGCTCGGCCTGCGGAGCGATTTCCACGAGGTCGAGTTCCTTCTGTTGCGCGATTGCCCGGGCCTTGTCGGGTGTGACAATACCGAGCTGCGTCCCGTCATCATCGATCAGGCGGATTTGTCGCGCCGTGATCTCTTCATTGATGCGGGTTCTGTTCTGTGGTGTCCGTTGCGGCGGACGAGACTGAGTAGCCGTGCTGCCTCCAGGTTGTTACAGTGATTTTTCCCGTGATTCGCGGGTGATGCGTTCGGTGAATTCGCCGAGCGCGGTCAGGCCCAAATCCCCTTCCTTGTGCTTGCGCACGGATACCGATTGTGCGGATTGTTCCTTCTCGCCGACAATCAGCATGTAGGGAACTTTGTGCATTTCCCAATCACGGATTTTATAGCCGATTTTTTCATTGCGTGTGTCGAGTTCGCAGCGCACGCCGGCTGCGCGCAAATGGTTGCGCACCTGTGCCGCGAAGTCCGCGTACTGGTCGCTGATCGGCAGCACCGCCGCCTGCACCGGCGCCAGCCAGGTGGGAAACGCGCCCGCGAAATGCTCGATGAGTATGCCGATAAAACGCTCCATCGAACCCATCACCGCGCGGTGAATCATCACCGGACGGCGCCGCTCGTTGTTTTCATCGATGTATTCGAGGCCAAAGCGCTCGGGCATGTTGAAATCGAGCTGTATGGTAGCGAGTTGCCACGAACGATGCAAGGCGTCGCGCACGCTGATGTCGATCTTCGGTCCGTAAAACGCGCCGTCGCCGGGATTGAGTTTGTACTCGATGCCGTTGGCGGTGAGGGCGTCGGCGAGACTGCGCTCGGCCGTTTCCCACAGCGCGGGATCGCCCATCGAATTCTCGGGACGCGTGGACAGCGCGAAGAACGGCGTGAAACCGAACACCGCGTAGAAGCGGCGCACCAGTCCGAGCAACTGCGTGATTTCATCGAGAATCTGATCGGGACGCACGTACAGGTGCGCGTCGTCCATGCAGAACTGCCGCACGCGGAACATGCCGTTGAGCGCGCCGGAGAGTTCGTTGCGATGGTTCGTGCCGAGCTCCGAGAAGCGCAGCGGCAGATCGCGATAGCTGCGCACTTTGTGCCGGTAGACGTAGGTGCTCTCGGGACAGTTCATGGGCTTGAGACTATACACCTGATCCTCGCCGTCCTCGACCAGAAACATGTTTTCCTGATAGTGCTCCCAATGCCCCGACTGCTCCCACAGCTCCTTTTTCACAAGAATGGGCGTGAGAATTTCGTCATAGCCCGCACTGTCGAGCATGTCGCGGATCAGCTTCTGCAGTTCTTTGTACACAACCATGCCCCGCGGCAACCAGAACACGGCGCCCGGCGAGACATCGTGGAAAGTGAACAGCTCGAGTTCACGTCCGAGTTTGCGATGATCGCGTTTGCGTGCTTCCTCCAAGCGCTCGAGATACTCGTCGAGTTCTTTTTTCTTCGGGAAGGAAATGCCGTAAATGCGCTGCAATTGCTTGTTTTTCGCATCGCCCTTCCAGTAGGAACCGGAGATGGTGAGCAGCTTCACGTACTTGATCAATCCCGCGGAAGGAAGATGCGGTCCGCGACAGAGATCGGTGAACGCGCCTTCGGTATAGCAACTGATGGCTTCGCTGTCCTCGTCGAGACCCTCGATGAGTTCGAGCTTGTACTGATCGCCTTTGGCGCGCCAGAAATCCAGCGCCTCGCTCTTGCTGAGTTCCTTGCGCGTGAAGGGCATGTCCTCCTTCGCAAGTTCCATCATGCGGGCTTCGATGCGACCGAGATCCTCGGGTGTGAGCACGTGATCGATATCGATGTCGTAGTAAAAGCCCTGCTCGATGGCGGGGCCGACACCGAATTTCGCGCCGGGAAAGAGGTCCGCGACCGCATGCGCCATCAAATGGCTGCTGCTGTGCCAGTACACTTCCCTGCCCTCGTCGTCTTTCCAGGTAAGCACGCGCAGTTCGGCGTCCGAGGTAATGGCGCGGCCGAGGTCGTAAATCGTTCCATTCACCAGCACGCCGAGCGCCTCGCGGGCCAGACCCGCGGAGATGCTCTCGGCGATCGCCATGCCGGTGACCCCGCGGGGGTAGTCCCGGCGTTCGCCATTGGGGAGTGTGATGGTGATGTTGTCCTGCATGATACTGCCTTGTCGTTGCTGTATAACGAAAAAATCGGAGAAGCTCCGATTTTTTCTCCACTCGGGAAGTGGGTCCTACAGGAGTCGAACCTGTGACCTCTACCATGTCAAGGTAGCGCTCTAACCAACTGAGCTAAGAACCCAGTACAAAGGTCCATAAATATAGCCCACAGCTTGCGATAAAGCAAGCACGGTTAAAGAAAAATGTGAGGCGCGCGGGTACGGAATACATTTGAAGGGGGCGCGGAGAGCGCCGAGAGCGCGGAGGAATGATTTGAGGTTGCTTTCCGCTCAAATCTTGCCGGCCGGCTGAGTACGGGATACATTCGAAGAGATGAAAGAGAGCGGAGAGAGCGGAGAGGAAGTGTTGAGGTTGCTTCCCGCTCAAATCTTGCCGGCCGGCTGAGTACGGGATACATTCGAAGAGATGAAAGAGAGCGGAGAGAGCGGAGAGGTAGTGTTGAGGTTGCTTCCCGCTCGATCCGTGCGCTCCGGGACATTTCGAGGCAACGCAGAGACGCCCCGCCGCAATCGAGTCAACGCAAGGGCGCAGAGAGGCAAAGCCGCGATCCCTCCGGGCCCTCGGTGTTCGCGAAGCGCTCCGAGCTCTCCGTGTTGGCGAAGCCCCTCCTTACTCTCCTTTCCTCCTTATTCATTCTTCACTGGATAACACGATAGCGCTCATCCCATCACATTAAAGCGGAATTCATCGAGCGGGGGCGGTGGCGACACCCACATACCCCATGGCCAGTGAGGACGTGAGACGAAAGCGAAATCCTGGTAGCACGCGGCGCCGCACAATGGATTGAAAGAAGGCGACATCGAATACGGGACGCAGACCATGCAGTTCCTCCACACGTAAACCGGCGGCGGTGCAATGCGCGGCGAGTTCTGAAGGCGTGATGAAGTAGCGATGCACGTGCAGATTCCGCGGATAGTTCGGCACGAACAACTCCATGGCCTTGATCACCACAAGCCACGAGGGCACGGTGCGGTTGAAGGTGTGGAAAAACACTCGTCCGCCGGGACGCAACACGCGCGCGGCTTCGGCGATGAGTTGTCCGGGTTGTGACACATGCTCAAGTATGTCCATGAGCAACACGGCATCGATCGAGGCGTCGGGTACTGGCAATTGGAAGCCGTCGGCGATGATGAGAGGCACGCTCCCCTTCGCGTTGTGTGCGCGCAACACGCGCAGCGATGAGGCGCTGCGATCCACCGCCACCACCCGGGCGCAATGCGCCGCCAGTGGAATGGCGAGGAAACCCGCGCCTGCGCCAACGTCGCACAGCACATCATCGGATCGCAGGCGATTCCGCACAAAGTCCACACGTACCGCACTCTCGGCGCGCAGAACGGCGATGGCATGCGCGTCGTCGCTGTACCAGGCCTCGCCTAGCATGTCGTAAAACGTGTTGTCAACCTCGCGCACGGGGTTCCCATACATTCCAGTACACAAGTTGATGCAACAGCATGCCGCAGGAGGCGACAAGGGCTACGAGCGGCAACGCGCTGTCTCCCCCCTGCCACATCGTGAACATGAACCACAGCAGCACGGGATGCAGCACGAAGAGCAGCGCGTGCAACCATTGCTCGGCAGCGGGACAATGCTCGTGATGCTGCCATTCATCCTTGGTAATGAAGATGCTGCTGAACACCGCGAGCGCGATGAACGCCGCGTTGACCGTTGCGCCGGGCGCGGCGAATGCCGCCACGGCCAGCGGCGCGATCACGGTGAGTGTGTCGAGCGGATGACCGATGCGCTCCCATCGCTCCATGGTGCGATGCCGGTGGAAACGGAATTCATCCACGAACATCAGCGCGCCATGCACGGCGAACAACGTCCAGGCGGCAATTTCAACCATGGTGTTCCACACGCAGCAAATTCAACACCACGGTCAAACCGGGGCCGAAAGCCATGCTCACCATCAGTGTGCCCGCGCCATGCCGTTCGTTCTCGAGTACGCGCTTCCAAATATGCGGCACGGTGGCGCTGGACATGTTGCCATGGGCGGCCAACACGGCCCGCGAATCGCTCACCTTGGCTTCGGTTAATCCGAGCGCCTCCATCGTGGCCTCGATAATGCGGGGTCCGCCGGGATGGATGGCCCACACATCGACGTCGCTGCGCGCAAGATCGTGCTCGGCGAGGAAGTCGTCCACCGCCTGTGCAATGGATGCACGGATATGCACCGGCACGGCTCGACTCAGCGACATGAGAAAGCCCTGCTCGCCGATGTGCCAGGTCATGTCGGCGGCGGTGTCGGGCAACAGACGTTCGGCGCCGCCAAGCACACGCAGGACACGGCCATGCGGCTGCGCGGTGACGTGGAGACGCGCCGCCCCGTCGGCGAACAGTGTCTGCACGACCAGTTGTTCGGGCCGCGTATCGTCGGGACGGAAATGCAGCGTACATAATTCCACATGACAGATGTCGACGCTCTTGCTGCTTCCCGCGAGCACATGGGCCTCGGCGAGTCGTAGAGCGGGGAAGGCGGCGTAGCAACCCATGTGTCCGAGTTGATAATGCAAGCTGCGATCCCACCCGCGTTGCGCGAGCATGCGCTGCGTGGGGCTGGGCGAGGAATAGCCGGTGCAGGTCACAGCAATGACGGCTTCGGGCTTCTCCTCGTCGATGAAAAGCTGGTCGAGCAATTCCGCCGCTGCGGCGTCGTGCGTGCGCATGCGCTGTGTCACACCCGGACTCGCAACGGACACGCCACTGTCGGCGAAGAGCGTGAGATTGCCGAAATTCGCCGCGCGGAAATCCCGCAGCACCGAATGTCGCCGCTCGATGGCGTTGTTGTCCTTGAGCTTCTCAAGGAAATGTGCGGCGCGCTCACGCTCGGTCTCGGGGGCCGCGGAGTTCCGTACCGCCCATTGAAGCCAGGAAATGCTCTCCTCCTGTTCCAATGCGTGGCCGGGATGTGCCGTGTGAATGTGCTGAATGTACGCGGCCTCGCCGTGTGTG
>JAMIQH010000254.1:0-2233 GCA_035914695.1 Bacteroidota bacterium
GCTTCGTTTCGGAAGCTACTACTTCGCACACGGTTCCGAGAATACCACTATCGATTTTTCCGATAAACCCGGGGCAAACTGGTATATGGGAAACATTGGGTATGGTCCGGTATTTTTCCCGCTGACCGATTCGCAGGGCAATATCCTTCTGGCTGGTTCACCTGCTCCGAACATGGGCCTGTTGCACCTCACACAGCCGGATCGAGACACTCTCGCGTGGGGTCGGCCCTTCGTGAGCAAAATAACAGGAGATGGTTCCTCCTACGTGTATTCCACCGTGCTCGGAAATATGTACGAAGCTCCCAGCCTGGCAAACATCGTCGTCGATCATTTTGATAACGTCCATGTCGGCGCAACGGTCGGACACGGTATGCCGTTTCCCCCTTCCTGGCCGCGTTTGAAGGAGTTCGCGATAACACCAATCCCATCCGGAGCGAATTGGGGTTATGTAGTGCTGTCGTCGACCGGCGAAATCATACAAGGGTCGAAAGGATATCCGACACTAACGGGGCCCCTCAGTTTTCTTCTCGATGCCTGCGACAATCCTGTTATTGTCGCATTCGATGAAGCTTCACACAAGTTCGAACTGGACCTGTACCGACCACTTTGGGACAAGCCATGGGATGGATGCAGGCCTGCGCATCTGTATTACGGTAAGCATCTGCAGTCACAACCGAACATGATCACCTGGTTGCGCAATCCCAACGTGCTGGCAGGGTCTGTCTCGGATCGACGGAATTACGTCTACGGTATGTATTTGCCTAACGCATGGGTATTGAACGAATCCGCGGACAGCGCCTGCCTCCGATTGGAGCGCCCCAAGGCCCTGCAGAGCAGCGTGAAGGGTTCCTGGGACGTATTCCTCACCCGCTACCGCATCACGGGCATCTGCGAGCCGTTGGTGTGCTCGCTCGAGTTGCCGGACTCGCTCGAGGTGCTGCTCCGCCGTGGCACGGCCACACCCGCGCGCTTTCCCGTCACCGTCACCGTGCGCAACAGCTCGGCGCACGATCCCTACCGTCTCCGCTACCTGGTGCTTGAATTGCCGCCACGACTCGAACTCGACGGCGGCGGGCAAAGCACCCTCGTGCAGGTGAATCCCAATATACTCACACCGGGCATGGAACTGCGCCACACCTGGAATGTTCGCGTTGCTCCGGGCGCCAGCTTCGGCGACGCCACCGTGCGCGTGCGGCTCCACTACGCCGATCCACCCGCCGCCACGGATTGTCCGTCCATGAACAGCGAGTGCGCACGGCGCCTGCGCATCGTCTCCGTGCCCGATCCCGTGCCCGCCATGGAGTGCGCCATCAACGCGCCCACCGCGCTCGCCCTCGATGGCGACGAGTACACGCCGAATCCCTTCGCGCTCGTTTACCGGCTCACCAATCGCGACACGGCGACGGTGGACATTTCACGACTCAAGCTCACGGTGGGCGGGGGCATGGGCGTGCTGGTGCAGGAGGACATCTCGCAGCCGGGGCGGAAACTCGCGCCGGGCGAATCGCTCACCTTCACATGGCATGCGCGTTGCGGTGTGCGCGCCTTGCCGCGCACGGTGTGGCTGCGGGTGGAGGCGCAGGACGAATGGAGCGTGCTGGTCTCGCGCTGCGAGCATGAACTGCGCCTGCCCGGCGTGGAAAGCCCGCGTTGCAGCTTCTCGGGTCACGCGGCGGCGGTGTACCTCCGCGCTCTGGACAGTCTCTCGCCGCATCCGCTGCGCATCACGCAGCACCTGCGCAACCTGTCCGACTCCGCGCTCGAGGGTGTGCATGCGCGTATCGATCTCGCGGAAGCCCCGCATCTGCGTCTGCGTGTGGGTCAGACGGCCGTGCAGGGCCCGCTGCTAATACCCGCGCGCGAACAGCGTCAGACGACCTGGCTGCTCGAACTCGATCACGCACCGGCAATGGATACCGTCGCCTCGGTGCGCGTGTGGTATCGCGTGCCACCGGAAAGCGCGGAGCGCTACTGCGATCAGCGCATCCCGATACGCGTACAGGAAATCGGCGCCGACTGCGCGCTCGTTGCTCCGGACTCTTTGAGCGTCGGGGAGATCGAGGCGGGTGTGGAGGTGCAATCCACGTATACGCTGCGGAACACGGGCACGATCCCGCTGGAGGTGGCGCGGGTGGAACTGGCGCTGCCGCAGGACGCGGGGCTGCTGCCGCTGGATGCGCTCGCACAGCCGGGTGGCACGCTGGCGCCGGGCGGTGACATCACGCGGCAATGG
>JAMIQH010000255.1:0-8522 GCA_035914695.1 Bacteroidota bacterium
GGCAACGGTCATGCTCTGCACGGCGTTGACCGGAGTTCCACCTGAAACGCGAGTGGTATCGTCGCGGCGCACGCGCGCGTAGGGTCCGGTAAATCGCGTGATCAATTGTCCCGTCGTGGCCGCACCAAGGTCGGCGGTGAATTTCCCATCCGCGTCGGTGACGTACATCTTGCCCGCGACCCACACGTAGGCGTTTTTCAACGGCACGGTGACCGGCGCCGCGACATAGCTCGTCGGGTAGATGGAAATGCGAATGGTGCCGTTGACCACATTGGCCATGGCATTGGGGCCGCCATTCGGATTGTTGTGGAAATGCGGAATCAGATCATGACGCCAGACAATGGCACCGGTGTGGGCATCGACATAGGTCTCCCACAACTCGCGCGGACCGTTTTTCACCTCGAATTGATAGACCAGGCGGTAATCAATGTGGTCGGTGTAGCGCATCGGCAGAATATACATGCCGCGGTCGGTGATGTGATCATTGCTGCTGGTGTAGGGGAGTCCGGCCTTGGCGAATTCCCGCGCCGCGTCGAGCGCCACAGTGGGTGTGGTTTCCACATCGATGTTGTTGTGGAAATCCGAACCGAACATGATCACCTTGCCATTCGGAGCGATGCGGAGATCGACATAGCTGTGCAGCACATCGAGTCCGCGATAGGTCTGGATATATTTCTGATAGGCCTTGCCGTCGATGATTTCCGAGTAGAGCATGCGCAGAGCGGAGGGCTCGACGTTGAGCACATCGGCATGGCGCTCGATGAATTGCGCACCTGCGCGCGGGGCGTTCAGCAGGTTGATGCTGGAGTAGCCGTCGATGGCGATTCCCGAACCCCATGCACGATGCGGCGTGCGGCGCAATGCGTCATAGTAAAAATTCCAGTCGGCGTTTTTCTCGGCGAAACCACGCAGGGCGAGATGCGCCTTGGCAAGCGTCTGACGCTCCTGCATCTGCGCGCGTGTCATGGTGAGCACTTCCTCGGGTAGCCGCACGGCCACGCCCTGGTCGTCCGCATGAGAATGTTGATGTTGGGCTCGGAGGGAAACTGCCTGAAGCATGAGCAGGCCGAGAATGAAAAGTCGGAAAAGGTTCCGCATGCAATTCCTCGCAGAGATGAGTATGTGTCGAACAGCGGGCTGGGCTAACGAAAGATGTCAACTCGAAGCATAAAGAGTAGACTTCTCAACATCCCGTAAGGTTACGGGAAAAATGCATCAAAGACAATGCAGCAAATACGTGCCATCACTTGGCTCCGAACCTCAATGTTGCAGCCCTGACAGGCGGGAACGATGGCGTCGAGGAGGCGCGGAGATGGTGTGATAACCATGGAAACGCATCGTGGCGTTCCCGGATCATCCCGACCTTGTGTTGGATGGTGGAATGGTGGAAAATGATTCGGTTCCGTCTTCGAAATGCTAACGTTCGCGTGCCGCCGAGGCGGGCAGGGGATTCCAACAGGCGACGGCATGCCCGGCGTCAATCTCGATCAATTGCGGCTCGTGCAGCACGCATTGCTCGGTGGCATGCGTGCAGCGGGATTGGAAATTGCATCCCTCGGGATACATCGTGGGCCGTGGAACCTGCCCGGGGATAATGGTCAGACGCTCGCCGCGCGCATGCAGCGAGGGAATGGATCGCAGCAATCCTTGCGTGTACGGGTGGCGTGGTGTGGAGAACAAGGCATGCACGGGGGCGGTTTCCACGATATGCGACGCGTACATGATCGCCACGCGATCGCAGGTTTCGGCCACGACGCCGAGATCATGCGTGATCATCAACACCGCCATCCCGTATTCCAGTCGCAGTTCATTAATCAAATGCAGTACCTGCGCCTGCGCGGTGACGTCAATGGCGGAGGTGGGCTCGTCGGCGATGAGCACCACAGGTGTGCAGACCAGCGCCATGGCGATGAGCACGCGTTGGCGCATACCGCCGGAGAGCTGATGGGGATAGCTGATCATCACGGTGTCGGGATCTTGAATGCCGACGCGGCGGAGCAACGCGAGACTGCGTTCCTGCGCCTCGTTCCAGCTCCTTCGCTCATGCAACAACATCACTTCCGTGAGCTGGTCCCCGATGGTGAACACGGGATTGAGCGCGGTCATCGGTTCCTGAAACACCATGGAGATGCTTTTCCCTCTGATCTCACGCATCTCGCGTTCGCTCAGTGTCAGCAAGTCGCAGTGCTGGAACAGAATCTCCCCGCCGTGAATGCGGCCCGGATCGCGAATCAGGCGCATAATGGCAAGCGCGGTAACGGATTTGCCGCAACCGGATTCACCCACCAACCCCAGCGACTCGCCGGCATGGAGGGTGAATGACACGTCGTTCACCGCCTGCGCTGCGCCGTCATGCGTCTCGAATGAAACGGAGACATGGCGTACATCGAGAACCGTATTTCCGCGACCACTGTCCATCGTGCTTCCGCGCTGAAGGTACATCGAAGTGGAAAATACATCCTGCGCGGCGGGGGAAAAAATGTATGAAGCGCCAAATCAGCGCACGATCTCGCCAATGCTGCGCAATAATGATAACTGTGCAAGACGCAAGCCCTGTTGCGCGTTGATCCGCGCCGTGGCTGCCCGCACAAATTGCAGCTGCGCGTCGCGGAACTCGAGCGACGAAGCGCTGCCCGCTTCAAAACGCTCGACCTGCAGCTCGAGTGCGGCGCGTGCGGCTTCACGATTGTGCCCGGCCAGCGTCAACGCGTCCTCGCGCAGCCGCAGTTGCGAAAGCTGCTCGCGCAGCGCGGCATCCAAGCGCAGGTGCTCTTCCTCCAACGCGATTTCGGCTTGCCTCTCCTCGATGGCGGCGCGTTGCACATCGATGGAGTTGCGAAAACCATTGAACACATTCACCGACAGATTCAGACCGGCCACGGCATCCGTGCCGCTGGTGAGAATGTCACCGCCAGCGCGGGGTACGGCGGGAATCACCGTTCGGTCCGTCATGCCGTATTGCGCGAATGCGGATACGCGGGGGAGGTAATTGCCGCGACGCAGCGCGCGCTCTTCCCGGGCCACACCCAACGCGTGCCGGCTGGCGCGCAACGCGGCGTTGCGTTCGCGAGCGAGTTCGAACAATGCAGCATCCGAATACGGCAGCGCAGGGAGTTCCACATCACTCAAAACCTCGATCGGCGCATCCGACGAGCGTCCGAGGGCGAGATTCAGCGTCTGACGCGCAACGCGAAGCATGTGCCGTTGTTCGATGGCCTCCAGTGAATCGTTGGTGTACGCCACTTCCGCATTGAGCGCTTCGGCCAGCGAGCCACCGAAACTTCTCCGTACGCGGGCTTTTTCCAATCGCGTCCGCGAGATGTCGAGCGTGAGCGCATACACGCTGTCGAGTTGTTGCTGTTGCGCGAGCGTGAACCAGGCCCGCGCCACATCCAGCACGGTGGCTTCGATGCGCGCCCGCGCCTGGCTTTCGCCAAGCAATGTCAGCTCGCGGTAGCGCGCGTTGTCGGCAAACATGCGGAAACCGTCGAACAGCGTCCAGTTCAGTGAAAGCTGCGCCGTCAGTGCCCTGGTGTCGCTGTCGCCGAATGTGAACGGCGAATTGCTGTCCTGGCGACTGCCCGTGAACGATGCCGAAGCCCCGAAATCCAGCGTCGGCAAGAAACCCGCCGTTCCCAGCCCACGCGTCTCGCGCGCGATGTCGGCGTCGAGGCGCGCAAGGCGTATCGCATGGTTGTGCTCGAGAGCGATCGCCAGCGCCGCGTCGAGCGTCAAGGGCTGGGCGGACAAGGGAGAGGCCGCGAACAGAAGCAGGATGAGAATGAGGGATCGATGCATCACGCCACTCCTTTTCGCAGTTCCATCACCGCGGGTTCCACCGACTCGGGTGTTGCCGCGGTATCTCCTCGGTAACGCGCCCAGAGCAGTCGCAGACGATTCAACACCAGAAAGCCCGCCGGTACCACGATGAGCATGATGAAGGTGCCGAACAGCAGGCCGTACGCCACCGAAATCGCCATGGGAATAAGGAATTGTGCCTGCCTGCTCGTCTCGAAGATCAGCGGACCGAGACCCACCGCCGTCGTGAGTGTGGTGAGCAAAATCGGCCGCAGACGCGACACCGCCGCGCTGTGCACCGCTTCCAATACAGCAATGCCATCGCGCAGTTTGCGGTTGATGGTGTCGATCATCACAATGCTGTCGTTGACGATGATGCCGGTGAGGGCGATCAGTCCATACAGCGACAGCGTGTTCAACTGCACGCCATGCAGGCCATGCCCCCATACCGCTCCGAGTATGCCGATGGGTACGATTGCTATCACCAGCCCGGCTTGGGCATAGGAACGAAACACCAGCACGATGAGGATGAACATCACCACGAAGGCCACGGAGAACGCCGAGCGCATCGATACCACGGTTTTTTCCTGACTGCGTGATTGTCCTTCGAAGGAAGCCCGCACACCCTGCACCTCGCCGAGCACGCGGGGCAACACCTCTTCCCGGATTTGCGCGAGTATGGGAGGCACGTCGAGGGCGACGTCCGCGAGATTCGCTTCCACCTTGATCTCCCGCTGCTGCTCCAGTCGATTGATGGCGATGACGCCGCGATCGAGCGTGTACTCCGCCAATTCGCCGAAGGGGTATTCCGCTCCGTCCGGCGTGCGGATACGCATGCGGTCGAGAAAGCCGAGCGACGATCGATCGGCCTCGGTGTAGCGCACCCAGACGCGTATTTCGTCGCGTCCGCGCTGTATGCGCTGCACCTCGAGTCCGAAGAAACCCTGTCGCACCTGTGATGCCACATCGCGCAGCGTCAGACCCAACGCGTAGGCGCGGGGCTTGAGGCGTATGTCGATTTCGCGTCGACCTTCGGCCTCGCTGTCGGTCACGTCCTTGAGTGTCGTGAAGCGCGAAAGCTCCGCCACCAGTCTGTCCCGCGCCTCGGTAAGCTGTCCGAGGTCGTTGCCGAGCAGACTCACCGAGATGGGCTTGCCGAAAAATCCCACGCGGCCATAGGTGATTTTCTGCGCGTCGGGCAGCGGACCCACGAGCTCGCGCAGCATGTTGGCCATGTCGGGCGTGTCCATGTCGCGGATTTCGCTGTCGAGCAATTCCAGCGTCACCATGCCGGTGTGCGAACCACGCTCGTTGAATTCATTCGAGCCGATGTCACGCCGTATGCCCAGCACCACCTCGCGTCCATCGGGTCGCTGTTCTTTCAAGCGTTCGTTCATTTCCCAGCTTCTTCGCTCGATCACGGTCAGAAGCGAATCGGTGTCGCGTTCCTGTCGTCCGGCAACCAGCGAGAGATTCACCGGAAGGGTATCGCCATCAATGAAAGGGAAAAAGGTGACGCCCACGAAACCGCCGCGCAGCAATCCGATAGTGAAGAACACCGCCGCGACGGGCGTGACCACGGTGATCCATTTGTGCGCGAGTGCGTAGCGCAGACTGGGCGCGTACACGCGCTGCGTCATCCAATCGATGAACGCGTCGATGCGCCGCCGCATCGGACCGTCCTCTTTGTGCGCATGCAAGCCGCGCGAATGCGCGAGATGCGCGGGCAGAATGAAAAACGATTCGACGAGTGAAAACGCCAGCGAGGCGATCACGACGAGCGCCATATGCCAGATGAATTTTCCGAGCTGGCCATCCAGAAAGAAAAACGGCAGAAAGGCAACAATGGTGGTGAGCACCGAAGTGCTGACGGGTACCAGCATTTCGCGCGTGCCATCCACCGCCGCTTCCAGCGCGCTCTTGCCGCGTTCGTAATGCGCGTAAATGTTTTCCGCCACAACGATCCCATCATCCACGAGAATACCCACCACCACGATCATGCCGAACAGCGAAATGACATTGATGGTGATGCCGGCGAAACCCGCGACGATGAACATGCCCGCGAAGGAGAAGGGAATGCCCACCGACACCCAAAGCGAGAGCCGCAGGTTGAGAAAAAAGCCCAACGTGATCACCACCAGCGCAAGTCCCATCAGGCCGTTGCTCACCAGAATGTCGATACGCTGTTGCAGGGCCACGGTGCGATCGTCGGTGACCAGCGCTTCCAGCGTTTCATGCGTCTCGTTGAAGCGCGTCACAAGACGCTTGGCCGTCTCGGCCACTTCGAGAATGTCTTCGTCGCTGGTTTTGTCGATGTTGAGCACGGCTGCCGGTCGACCGTTGTAATACGTGCGGTCGGGCACATCCTCCCAACGTTCGTGTATGGTGGCAATATCGGAAAGGCGCACGATCGGTCCGGTGTCGTCGCCGCGCACCACGAGCGTTGCCAGCTCGCGCGCATAGTATTCGCGGGCGTTGGCGCGAATCAGTATCTCCTCGTCTTTCGTATCGAACTTGCCGCCGGAAAGATTGATGTTTTCCGCGCCGACTGCCGCGGCCACCTCGGCGAAGCTGATGCCGTAGCGTCGGAGATTCTCCTCCGAAATTTCCAGCGAGAATTCGAGATTCGGAATGCCGCTGATTTCGACCTGAGAAATGGCGGGGGAGGCGAGCAATTCATCGCGGAAGCGCTCGGCCTGGTATTTCAGGTTGTAGAGATCGGCGTTGCCGTACAGCACCACCGACAGCGCGCGCGAACGGAATTTCTGCTCGAAAATCACCGGCTTTTCGCTGCCGAGGGGAAAGGAACTGATGCGGTCCACCGCGTTTTTCACATCCGCCACCACCACGTTCATGTCCGCGGTCGGCAGCGTTTCCACCGTTATGATGCCGAGATTTTCGCGCGATACGGAGGTGATGCGGTCGATGCCCTCGAGCCCGTCGATCGCCTCCTCGATTTTCAGCACCACGCCTTCCTCCACTTCCTCGGGTGATGCGCCGGGGAAGGCCACCTGCACGGTCAACAGATCGGGCCGGGTTTCCGGGAAAAAGGAATAACGCATGGCCTGGAAAAACAGCAGACCGAACAGCACAATGCTGAACATCAGCACGTTGGTCCACACCGGGAAGCGCACGAAGTACGCGATGACGCGCTTCATTCAGCACGTCCCGCATCGTCGCGTGCCACCACCCGCATGCCCGGAGAAACGCCTTGCAGCAATTCCACCACGAGCGAATCTCCGTCGCGCAGCCCCGCGTCCACCAGCAGCGCATCGGCGGTCGAGGCGGCGATGCGCACATCGCGTCTGTCAAGCCGTCCGTCGGCGAGTATGTAGACGTAGCGGTTTTCATACACAGCGCGGCGCGGCACGCGTGTGGCGTTGCTCAGCGTGCGTCCCGCGATTTCGGCGCGGAGATACATGCCCTCGTGCACCGTCGAAGCGTCGCCGAGTACGCGCGCGTAGGCGGGAATGCTTTGCGACCGACGGTCGATGGCGCTGCCGATGCGGACGATCTCCGCCGCCCAGCTCCGTGATGCATCCTGCGAATGAAGAGTGAGACGCTGTCCGCGCGCTATCCAGGAAAGGTCCGCCGAAGGAATGGGCAGTTCCACTTCCATGCCGTCGAGACTGATGATGTCTCCGAGCGGTGCGCCGGCGCGGGCCACCGAGCCCGGATGCAAGGCGGCGGTTACGAGACTGCCATTGAAGGGAGCGCGAATGCTGTGCTTCTCCACGACGATTTCCTGCTGGCGCACGGCGTAGTACAGCTTGAACACCTGCGCCCGTGTGAGCAACAGCTTGAGATTGCGCTCGCCGGCCTCGGGCAATTCGGGCAGGCGCTGCTGAAATCCGCAGGCATCGAAGTACTTTTGCCATTGTTCGAAAGACGATGGAAAGTCGATTTTTATCTCTGGCAACACCGACGCGAGCGCATTGAGAAAGTCGCTTTTCACACTATTGAGCGTCAGTTCCGCCTGCCTCGCGTCAATGCGCAGTAGGAGTTGTCCCTCACGAAAACGGCTGCCGGGCCGGAACGGGACATCGCCTGCTTCCACCAAACCGGTGACTTCGCTGACGAGTTGCACCGGCTGCGCTGTCCCGACGCGCCCCAAGGCCTCCACCAGCACAGGAAGGGCGCCCGGCCGCACCACCTCGACGCGAACGGGTTTGATGGTGGGCGGGGGAGTGCGACGCGGGGCTTCCTCCTTCATTCCCGCCAGCAATTGCATTGTAGCGTAACCGCCTGCGAGGATCAGGATGGGAAGGGCGAAATACAACAAACGTCGTCGTTTCGCGGAGGGGTCGGTTGGCGTCTCGTGCATGTGTTTTAATGGTAAATGGGATAAATGTACCGTTTCCCAACACCATGCACGGTGCAAATGGTTTCAGGTTAGGGTGCGGAGTGACCGAGGATGTGATGGAGAAGTCGCGCCGTTGTACTGAGTCAGTTCACCAACGCGAACGCCGGTTTGGATCGTGAGTGACACCAATCGTCAGGCTGAGCGCAGCGCCGAGCACCTTTGTCCGAGATGGTACTGCGTGATTCCGGCGCGGAGTCGAAGCTGCGGTAGCCAGTTGCACGACGCTTCAACTCCGAGCCCGAATCAAAATCTTCTCTTACCGAACGTCCTTGCCGCGGGCTCGTCGCTGCACATGACATGGTTTCCTGCACAATGCCCAGCGTTCGTCACCCCGCCGCGGCGGATCTTCGAGTTGAGCGAC
>JAMIQH010000256.1:0-35541 GCA_035914695.1 Bacteroidota bacterium
CAAAGGCGGTGCCCACCAAATACTGCCGCTTGCGCGTGCTGCATTCATGGGCGATCGGAAAAAGCATCAGCGCCGAGGAAAGGATGAACATCTCGCGCAGCCACACGTAGGGATCGGCATTGATGCTTATCGACACCGGCGCCAGCAACAGCATTTGCAGCAGGAGCAGCACTGTGAGCACGCTGCCTGGTGTCCAGCGCAACGGTTGCTTGGCAATAACCAGCCGATGGAAAAACCACCACGCCAGTCCGCCGAAATACAGCACGGTATGCGCGATCTCCGGCGGAGTGAGTCCCTCCTCGATGGACCAGAATACCATGAAGAACGCCCCGATGGATGCCAGTATCCACGTCATCGCGTTTTGCATCACCACGAATACGGCCAGCAACCCCAGCACGGCGAAAAACGCCATTTCCTCGATGCGCAAGAGAAACGCGGCGAGAAGCACTATTCCCGCCGCGCCGAAAAACAGCAGCACCTCGCGCCTGCCGAGCGGAGCATCCCCGCCCCGCGGAAATCCCTCCGCGGTGATGTGAACGTCGCGTGTGGTCATGACCTCCGCTTGAAGCGCAGCGCCTCGCGCACCGACGCCCATTCGTCGGCATGCACCTGTGTGTACCAGCGGAAGCGCTCGCGCAGAAGCACGAACATGATGGCCAGCGCCAGCACGCTCACACCGGCGGCCAGCACAATCACCGAACGCTTGGGCCTGTCCTTGCGCTCGGCGGGCTTGGCCACATCCAGCGGTACCAGCACGTTCAGCTTTTTCTGCTCGTCGATAATCGACTGCTGATAGAGCGGCAGCATAAAGGCCTGCAACTTGCTCAGAATCTCAATGTCTCGATACAGCCGCAGATACGCCAGTCCCTCGTTCGGCAAATCCTCCACGTCCGAACCCAGCAACCCCGCAAGCTCGTTGTCGCCCAGGCCCGGTACCGATTTCTCCATATCCTTCACCGCCAGACGCAGGGCCTGCACCTCGGCATCGTCCGGACCCACCATGCGCTCGAGCATGCCGAGGCGCACCTTCTGCGCCATCAGCGCGGCGTACAATTCACCCGCGGCCGAAATGGTGGCCTTGGTCTGCTCCTCAAGTGCGAAAATCTTCGTGCGGCGCTGGAAGGCGGCGAATTTTTCCTCGAGTTCGCGCAAACTGTCCTGCACGGTGTTGTACTGCAATTCCACGAACTCGCGGTTGTTGCGCGCTTCCACGCTGTTCATGCTCGTGCTGATCTCGTTGAGATGGCGGAAGTAGGCGTTGGCCATTTCGGCGGCGCGCTTGGGGTTGGTGTCCCATACGGCGATCACCACCCGGCCGTCCTCCTCGTAGGCGAATTCCGAATTCTCCGCGAGCTGCTTCAGCGTTTTTTCCACCGATCCGTCCGAAATATCGTACACCTTCACCAGATCGAATTCCTCGACGAGCAATTCTCCCATGCGGCGGCTTTCGAGAATGGAAAGGTAGCTGTAACCCTCGCTCTGCGAACTGATGCCCGAGAAGCCGAAGGACTTCAGCGTGTTGGTCAAACCTCCACCGGCGATGCGTTCGAGCAGGCCGCTTTGCCGCTGTGGCGGTAAAAAGGATGCACTGGACTTGAACCAATTCGGCATGAGCAGCGCAAATACCACCGCCACCGCCGCGGCAAACACGAAGCTGCCGAGCAGAAAGCGCCAGTGCCGAAGAAGCACAAACACTGAACGTACGAATGGACGATTGTCCTGATTGAACTCAGCCATATGCCGCCGTTTCCTGTCTTGTGTCAGCGCATCACGGAAATCACCAGACCCGCGACACCCGCAAGGCCGCCCACAATGGCCGAGGCCACCGCGAGAATGTCGCTGGTGGTCGAGAGGCGCACCAGCGGCTCGTGCGGCACGTAAATGATGTCGCCGGGCTCGATCGTGGTTTCTTCGGGATCCATCCAGGCGCGCGTGTTGGCTTTCACCACGCTGGCGCGGCTTTCCGAAGCGGATGTACCAAAACCGCCCGCCTTTTCAATGTACCAATCGAAATCCTTGCCCTGCGTCCACGGAATGAAGCCGTTGGCGTTTACCTGGCCGTACACGTACACCGTGCCGGTGTTGCGCGGTACCAGAAGAATGTCACCATCCTCCAGCGTGACATCGGCGGCGGTATTGCCCCCGACGAAGAGCTGGTGGAAATTCACCGCCACCTGTCCCTGGCGCATTCGTGTCGTCACCGCCCAGAACAACGTGTCCTCGTTGTACAGGTTGCTCTTTTCGAAATTCCGGTCGCGTTCGTGCGCATGGTCCATGGGCAAACCGTCGATGCCGCTTTGCCGGCGGTACAGCTCGCTCAACGCGGGCCACGCGCCGTTGGTGAAGCCGCCCGCCATGTCCACCAATTGTCGCAACGTGGTCTGGCCCGGAATAATGGGATACACACCGGGACGCAGCACCTCGCCATCGGCAACAGCGCTGCCGTTGCGCTCGCGCCGCGCTTCGGCTTGCACAATCAGGCGGTCGCCGGGACGCAGTGCGATGTCGTTGGCGATCGCGCCCGTGCGTAATTCGCCGACATTCAGCGGAATCGCGGCGCTGCCGTCGCGCGTGAGTTCGGCTGTGGTGATGGTTTTCGCATCATCCACTCCGAAACCCATGCGCAGCAAATCGGACAGCTTGTCGCCGTCCACAAATTCGAAAATGCCCGGTCGTTGCACGGCACCCAGCACACCGACGGTGGGCGTGGCCACATCGCGTGTGGGTACCACAATCACATCGCCCTCGCGCAGGAAGGGATCGTGGCGTCCATCGCGCGTGGCTTCGTACATCGTAAGATCGGCGCGCGTGGTGCTGCCGTCGGCATGCTTCACCGTCACGCGGCGCAGAGCGCGATTCTCGGTCTCCACCGTTCCGAAATACCGTGCACTCAGGCGCGCGCGATAGCCGGGATCGTTGTTCGCTTCGCCCTGCAGCATGAGCAGCGAGGGCGAAGCGGTTTCTTCTTGCTTCACATCCGCCATACGCAAGGCCACCGATACGGGCGTGGCCGCGGTGAGCGTGAGCAGGCCGGGTGTGCGTACCTGTCCGGTCACCGTCACGAGAATCGGTCGTGCCTGTGCGAGCGACAACGTCCCCTCGGCGGCGGGATTGCGCGTGCGCAGCGCGGCGAGCACCTCGTCGCGCGCTTGCGCCAGCGTTTTGCCACCCACGGGGATGGCTCCGACGCGCGGAATCACCAGCATGCCATCGGCACTGACCGGCAGCACCGCTTCGAGATTCGCGGGCCGCGTGGTGACCAGCGTCATGATGTCGCCGGGACCGCACACATACAGCGCGGGATCCACTGTCCGCGAAGCCGGGGCAAGCTCGCGCGAGAGCAGGGACTTGCTCGCGTCGGCGGAGCGCTCGCTGCCGGTCAGCGACGGAAAGGCCGAGGAAGAGGATTCGAACTGCGCATGCAGTCCGATCGGAAGCAGGAACAATACGGCCGCAAGGACCGGCAGCAGTGTGCGTTTCATGCGTGGAATTTAGTGAGCAACATGTTCACGATGCGCTGGGCGGCGTTGCCGTCCCACAAAACAGGAATATTACCACGTTTGCCCTTGCCGTTCAATGCGGCGCGGGATTTTTCCACTGCCAGGGCCGCGTTCAGCCCGACGATCTCGTTGGTGCCGACGTCGGCGGTCACCGGGCGCTCGGTGTTCTCCCGCAATGTGATGCAGGGCACCTGCAACCAGGTGGATTCCTCCTGAATGCCGCCCGAGTCCGTGAGTATCAATGCGGCATTGTCCATCAGCTTGAGGAAGTCGAGATAGCCGATGGGATCGCATAGAGTGAGCGTGTCGATGGCCCGCACGCGTTCTTCCAAACCGAATTCCGCGATGCGTGCGCGCGTGCGCGGATGTACGGGGAAAAGGAAACGCGTCTCCGTGCGCAATTCTTCAAAGATGCCCAGAATCAATTCGAGATGCTCGCGCGTGTCCACATTGCTGGGACGGTGCAGGGTAACCAACGTGTAGCCGCGTGCGCTCAGGCCGAATTCCTCCAACACCGCCGAATGCGAGGCCTTCTCGCGGTAATGCGCCAGCGAGTCGATCATCACATGCCCGACGAAATGCACTTTTTCCTCGGGGATGCCCTCGTTGCGGAGATTGCGCACGCCGGCCTCTTCGGTCACGAACAGATAATCGGCCAGAACATCCGTCACAAGACGGTTGATCTCTTCGGGCATGTCGCGGTCGAAACTGCGGAGGCCCGCTTCCACATGCGCCACCGGGATGTGCAGCTTGGCAGCGGTCACCGAACAGGCGAGGGTGGAGTTCACATCGCCCACCACAATCACCAGATCGGGCTTGTGCTCGAGCAACACCTTCTCGAAGGCCATCATCACACGCGCTGTCTGTTCGGCATGCGAACCCGAGCCCACGCCCAGGTAAATATCCGGTTGCGGCAGTTCCAGATCGTCGAAGAAAATCTTCGACATTTTCTCGTCGTAATGCTGGCCGGTGTGGCAAATCAGATGGCGGACGCGGTCGGCGTGCGGGAGCAATGCGCGGTGCAGTGGCGCGACCTTCATGAAATTCGGCCGCGCCCCGACCACCGAGAGAAATGTCAGCATTTACTTTCTCCCGTCACCCAGCACGGTGACGTGTTTTTTCGCGCCCTTCACAGCGCGTGTCGCGTTGCGCGTGTCGATCACCACCTTGCTGTGCTTGACGATCATCTCGTAATCGTAGTCCGAATGGTCCGTGGTGATCACCACGCAATCCATGGACTGCAGCAACTCGGGCGTGAGCTTGCGCGATTTCAGCTTTTTGCCATTTACCTGCACCTCGGGCACGCGCGGATCGTTGTAATGCAGATGGTGGAGATTGTCCGCCAGCAGCAATTCCATGATGCGCAGCGCCGGCGAGTGACGAGTGTCGTCCACATCGCGCTTGAACGCCACGCCCAGCATCAACACTTGCGCATGCTTGATGGCGATGGGCTGCATGCTGATTTCACGGAAGATCATGTTCTTCACATAGAACGGCATGCCCTCGTTGGTCTCGGCGGCGAGATTGATGAAGTTGGTCTGGAAATCGTATTTGCGCGCGATCCAGCTCAGATAGAACGGGTCAATGAGAATGCAGTGGCCGCCGATGCCGGGGCCGGGGAAAAACGGCATGAAGCCGAAGGGCTTGGTCTTGGCCGCTTCCACCACTTCCCAGATGTCGATGCCTTCCATGCGGTCGCAGAGCATGGCCAGCTCGTTCACCAGTGCGATATTCACGCTGCGGAAAATGTTCTCTAACAGCTTTTCCATTTCGGCGATTTTGGGATTGGACACCACGACCACATTGTCGATCACCAACTCGGTGATGAGCTTGGCGTATTTCGTGCACGACTTCGTCACGCCACCCACCACGGTGGGAGTGTTGGCGGTGTTCCATACCTTGTTGCCCGGATCGATACGCTCGGGCGAAAACGCCAGATAAAAATCCTTGCCAACTTTTTTCCCGCCACGCTCGAGAATCGGCTGCACGTAACCCTCGGTGGTGTTGGGGAAGGTGGTGCTCTTGAGGATGACGATGTGATCCTTGCGCAGCCCCGCGGCGATACCCTCGGCGGCATTGATGATGTAGGAAATGTCCGGATCCTTGGTTTCCGTGAACGGCGTGGGCACGCAGATGAAAATCACATCCATCTGCGCAACGCTCTTGTAGTGATCCTCCGCGCGCAGCGCACCCTGCTTCACCGTCTGCGCCAGCAATGCGCTGTCCACATCGTCGATGTAATTTTTTCCCTTGTTGATGGCCGCGACCTTTTTGGAATCGACATCCACGCCGATGGTCGCATAGCCCTTCGCCGCGTATTCCACCGCGAGAGGCAGTCCGACGTACCCGAGTCCGATCACACCGATGGTGATCTGTCCTTCCTTGATTTTCTGTTCCAGCGTCATAGTGCTTGTTGCTTGCGGGTGCGCCAAGGCACCCAATGTTATGGAAAAAAGTACAGTGTTGTCTTCGCGTTGCGTGGTTCCACGCTCGTCCGGGGGGCAGTCCGCGCACCCCTGCTCGCCAGGGAGTATGCGGTTCAACGCCCGTACTGTTGGGCGTAATACTCCATGTACTCGCCGCTGATCACGCGGCGCCACCACGACTCATGCTCGCGATACCATTGAATGGTCTCCGCGATACCCTGTTCGAAAGGCACGCGGGGTGCCCAACCCAATTCCGTACGAATGCGCGCCGAATCGATGGCGTAACGGCGGTCGTGCGCGGGACGATCGGTGACGTAGCGGATCAGCGACTCTGGTTTATCGAGTGTGCGGAGTATCAATTGCACGATTTCGATGTTCGGCCACTCGTTGTCGCTGCCGATGTTGTACACGCGCCCCGCTTCGCCGCGCGCCAGCACGGTAAGAATTGCATCGGCGTGGTCGCGGGCGTGTATCCAGTCGCGCACGTTCATGCCGTCGCCATACACCGGCAGGGGCTTGTCGCTCATCGCGTTGATCAACATCAGGGGAATGAGCTTTTCGGGGAATTGCCACGGTCCGTAATTGTTGCTGCACCGCGTGATAATGGCGGGAAATCCGAAAGTGCGGGCGTAGGCCAGCACGATGAGATCCGACGCCGCCTTGCTCGCGGCATACGGCGAGGTGGGGGTGATCGGAGAATCCTCGGTGAAACGACCTTCGGGACCGAGCGAACCGTACACCTCGTCGGTGGACACATGCACAAAGCGCCGAATGCCACGCTTGCGGCTTTCCTCCATCAGCACATGCGTGCCCAACACGTTGGTGTGGGTAAACACCATCGGCCCGAGTATGCTGCGGTCCACATGCGACTCGGCCGCGAAATGAACCACCGCGTCGATGCCATGGTCGTCGAGGGCCTTGCCCACGGCCTCGGTATCGCAGATATCCGCTTTGACAAAAACGAAGGAATCCCGCATATCCGCGAGATTCTCCAAATTCCCGGCGTAGGTCAGCGCATCCAGCACAACCAATCTCGTTGCGCCGTGCGACGTCTCCAGAAATCTCCTGACAAAATTGCTTCCGATAAATCCCGCCCCGCCTGTCACCAGCAGAGCCGACGGTTGAAACACGAGGGAATCGCTCACACACTACCTGTGTAATGAATACATCACCTCAATATAGTACATGTCGGGCAGAATCCCCGACGACGACGACGGACAAATCCGGAATCGTCATCGGAGCGGAGCGGATTCAACAGAGTTTTACAACCACAGTCCCTCATGTTCCACGTCACACCCGGGAGATTGAACATGGTGCGGTGATGGGAGTATTCAGATTCGACACAGTTTCAAACCACGGATTGCACAGATTGCACGCAGATTCTCACAGATGGATCGTGGAAGTTCGCGAGGACCCGAGCACTGGGCAGCAGGGGTAGAAATCAAACAGCGGGGTCATTCCAGTGGAACAACCCCGCCGTTTCTCACGGACGAATCAGCCCGAGTCATCGCACCGTGAGCTTAACCATCGATCCATGCCCGTTGCACAACATGCGGCAGAAATACACGCCCGGCGCCACGCGTCCTCCCCTGGCATCGCGGCCATTCCAGGCAACACTGTTCCGACCCGCCGCCAGGGCGCCGTCGTGCAAGAGCGCAACGGGCCGACCAAGCACGTCGTGCAATTCGAGCCGGACATCTCCACTCCGCGGCAGTTCCAACTCGATCGTGGCGCCAGCCACGGCGGGCTGAGGATGCACACCGCGAATGGAGGCCAGCGCCGGCAGTGGCATCGGATCCACGGCGGTCACACCGTTGCTGGGCACGAGCAGCGTCACATCGTCCACCAATACCTTCGACAGCTCGGTGGGAAATCCACCGATGCCTTCGGGTACGTCGATCCAGAGTCGCACACGGACTTCATCGGTGAGCGTGATGTGATCGGCCGGGAACAATGTCACCAACGTCCATGTCTCCTGATTGTCGTCCGTCGTCAACGCGGGCGTCCACGTCGCTCCATTATCCGACGAAACCTCAATGGCAAGGGTGCTCTTGTCCTCGGCCACTCCACCAAAATCCATCGACATGAAGGACAGGTGAAGGCGCAATACCGGTTGCGCAAAGCGCCGCAGCAGGAGTGGCGGTGATGTGAGTGTTGTGCGGCCATCGGGGACGAATTGCACAAAATTCATCCCTCCACCGATGCCCGTCGCGAAGCACAGGTGTCCGTCGGGCGTGTGGTCGTCATCCGGCTGAAGTATCGGACCTCCAATCCGCTGTAAATCGATTTCCACGGGATCACCACGTTCCCATTTGCCCTGAACGGCCTTATCATCCGGCGAACCCACTGTCCACCCCTTGTCGCTTTCAAAATCGTCGGCGAACAGCGTCATGTAATCCACCAGAAAGACGTAAAAGCGCAGTGCGTCACCCTCGGGTCCGAAGCGATACTCCTGCTGTGTGCGTGCATCGCGCGCGCTGAATTGATACGACACGATGGAACCGCGCGCCTGCGCCGGAATCACCGCGCGATAGCATCCGTTGCCTTGTGACTGCGCGGGCACGCCGATCATGGCGGAGCGGCGGTTGATGACGTACAACACCTGCACATCCTGCAATTCTCCACCCATCATCGCCTGCTGATCGAAACAGAAATCAATGGTGTAACCGCTGAGCGTGTCGTCGGTATCGGGATGCGGCGTGTGTGTCAAGTTGTTGCGCAGCAACAGTCCCGGACCAATGTTGTGCGCATCGAACGCGGTGATGATCTCGACGGCGTGCGGAGTGCCGTTGGAAAGATCACCATCGTCGTCGTCGGCCACCAGCGTTTCGATGAACCACTCGCCGAAAGCCAAGCCGTCGTCCACATCGTCGGGCAAGCCATAGCGCGCTTCATGCGCCAGCCGCCGCACCAGCTCGAGCGAGGTGGCTTCGCGCAAATCCCAGAACGCGCCGCTCAAGATCTGCCCGTCGTGATGCCCCTCGCCGATAAGATCGTAGGGATAGCGAAGCGTGTTGCGAAGATTGCGCATCACCTTCGTCTCATCATCCGCAAACACGCCTGTGCCCATGGCCGCGTGGTCACAGATCAGCGCGGCGTGCAGGTCGGCCGTTCCCTCATGGATCGTGTGATTGACCATACCTTCGCTGCGACCGAGCGCAGTGTACAGCATGTGATTCACACTGTGGCCAAGCTCGTGGTACAGGACCATGGGCGCAGTTGCCAGCCGCATGCTCGGATGTCCCGCAGCAAGGAATTGCAATTGATCGCCCCCGGACATGGCATTGGGCTGATCGCCGTTGTATTCCACCGTGATCGGCATTTGAAAATCCATACAGGTCATCGCCGGATCCAGCACCTTCATGTAGGCGTGATGCTTGTTGGTATGGTAGAACAGCACGCGCTCGAAGGCGAAGGAGTTGGCGTCGTTCCACTCCAGCGCGAGCGGCGTGCCCGGCGTCGCCGTTGTCTGTATCACACCGGCGGGTTTGTCGTCGTTGATGATTTTCACCCATGGACCTTCGAAGGAGGCGCGCACCGCGGCACCGGCGGTAAGATCCACAGACAGCACGCCTTGCTCATTCGTGATGTGCCGCGTGCCGCCAATCGTGACGTACATGTCGGAAAACGGCATGTCACTCAGCACGGGCTCGTTGGGATGCACCATCGTGACGCGTCCCCGCACCGTAACGTCGGTGCCGATATCAAAGCTGGCCGCTCGGCGCCAGAGCAGCGCTCCGTCGACGGCGTCCACATAGGACACGAAACGTCGTTGCCGCACGTCGGTGATTGGAATTTCATGTACCATCCGATAGCGGAGGCCATTGGCGGTGTGCACGGGAAGAATGGCGCTGCGCGTGATGTTTGCCGCTTTGCGCAACGAGGCGGGGACGTCGAGGCCAGAGCTCGCCGCAATCACCGCCGCCGAGGCATCGATGCGCGCGGCAGGTAGCGCCGGGATGTCGCGGTAGACTTTCGCGCCATACATCGGCACGTTGCCATTGGCGTGCAGACGCAGTTCCACTTCGGATAGCAGCACGGGCATCCCCTCGTGGCGCTGCAAAAAGGTCACATACCAGCGGTCGCGCACACGGGTGCAATGTTGCAATGCGAGCTGAGACGCGTCCACACCGAGCAGCGCGCGGTATTGGTGAATGAAGGCCCAAGCGGCCTCCCGGGCGTTCGCGTCGGTGACGCTGTCGAAACCGTCGATGCGCAGCGGCGCTCCGAATGCGCGCTGTGCCGCACCCGTGGCGGGATCACGTAATACGTTCATGCCTCCCGGTGAAGGAGCCGCGGAGAGGGTGTGCGATTGCGCGCTTCGGGGAAGGGGAACACTGCCATCCGACAACATGCCGGAAGGATATTGCTGCGCGTGTAGCGCCGAAAGCGTGAGGAGCAGAAGCGAAATGATAAATACTCTGGTCATGCGAATGTCCTTGCTGTGCATGCGTGCGGTCGGAGAATAGGACAGCGGAGTTCCCGGGGAATCACGTTGCGCGAAAAAAATCGTCGCTGTGTTCGTGCGTACAGTCTCGGCGTCGCCTTGTCCCTCGCGGCGGGGCTTCGTATACTATGGTCCATCGACCACCACTTCACACGCACATGGCACTCGATACCATTACTTGGCCGGACAACATCGATCGCACGGATTTCGTCATGTTTGGTTTGCACGGCCGCAATGCGAATAAATACGCGTTCTTTCCCTTCGTGCGGCAGATGGGCTTTCTCCACACCGCGTGGGTGCTGCCCGGTGCCACCTTCGCCGCGGACGAGGCCCCCGATGTGCGCTGGTGGTTCGACAACGACCGCAAGGATCCCGTGGAAGTACAGCACAGCCGACGCCTCATCACGGAATTGATCGACGCGCGCATCGGTAACGGCATGGCCGCGGAAAACATTTTCCTCGTGGGTTTTTCCCAGGGTGCCGTCATGGCGGTGGACACCGCCCTGCGCTATCCGCGTCGCCTCGGCGGTGTGGTGGCGCTGTCCGGCTACGTGCTGCAGCCCGAACATCTGCGCGAGGAGCGTCATCCCGCCAACAACAATCTCCCCATCTTTCTCGCCCACGGTGTGCGCGATACTATACTCTCGATTGACGTCGGCCGGGAAAATCACCGCGCTTTGCTCGACCTCGGCTGCGCGGTCGATTATCATGAGTACGATACCGGACATCGCGTCAGCAGCGAAGAAACCCGCGACATCCGCGCTTTTCTGCATCGGCACATGTACGGCATGGATCTCGACGACCCCCGCAAGCGCGACGAGCATGTCGTCGCATTCTGAATCGCCACTCATCGATGCGCGCGGTCAGGTGTTCCAGCCGCTGACCCGCCCCGCCCGCATCGTTTCCCTCGTCCCCAGTTTGACGGAGTTGCTCTTCGATTTCGGACTCGACGAAGCGGAAATCGTCGGACGCACGCGCTTCTGCGTTCACCCCGCGGCCCGCGTGCGTTCCATCCCCTCCATCGGGGGCACCAAGACCACGGACGTCGCGCGCATTCTCGCGCGGCGTCCCACGCTGGTGCTTGCCAATAAAGAGGAAAATCTCCGCGATACCGTGCTCGCTCTCGATGCGCAAGTGCCGGTGTTTGTCACCAATCCCCGCAATGTGGAGGATGCCTTGCGCATGGTACTCGACCTCGGCCTGCTCCTGCGCGAGCATACCGCGGCTGCCGCCTTGCATCAACGTCTGGCGCATGCGCTCGACGCCCTGCGTGCCGCGGGTCGCGGCAGCGCGCTGTATCTCATCTGGCGCGAACCCTGGATGGCGGCGGCAACAGGTACGTACATCGATGCGATGATGTCCCATCTCGGCTTCGACAACGCGCTCGATGCGAGCATGGCGCGGGAGATCACCACCAACGACAGCGCCTTCTATCCCACGATTTCGCTCGAACACATGGCACGGCTCGCACCACGACACATTCTGCTTTCGAGCGAACCCTTTCCCTTTTCGCCCAAGCATCTCGAAGAATTGCGCACAGCACTCCACCGCCACGATGCGTCCTGGGCCGCAACCGTCGACATCCGCCTGGTGGACGGGGAATTGTTCAGTTGGTACGGTTCACGCGTGCTGCATCTCGCGACAACATCCATCGCCTGAGTCTCAGCACGGAAAGCACGATGATCCGCCTCACAGCGCGATACGGACGCGCAGCGTATGCGCAAGACGGTAATCCGTGGCCTTGACGCCGTCCGGCGGCGCGGTATCGTGCGTCAATCCAAAACGAGCTCCCACAACAAGAGCGGTGAACAACGGCATCTCGGCAACGGCCTCGACCAGGATCCGGGCGTCATCCGGTCGATCGAAGCGTGGCTGCACATAGGCGGTGGCTTCCAGAACCGCTGTGGTCGTAGGGTGACTGTGGCGAACACTGAAGTACTGTGTCCACCGATGTTCCCACGTGTGTTCGCGAAGGCCTCCCGGCGGTGCCGCGAGTTCGTTCCACTCCAACATGTACCCTCCGCCGGTCCAGACCTGAAATCCCTGTGCGCGCACGATATCCACACGGATGCCGGCTCCAACGATGCGTCGCTGTACCAGACGTCGCGCGTCGTCGTGCTGCCATTGCGCAAATGCATCGATACCGAAGCGCTCACGAAGCATGCGCGTGTAGCGTGCGTGGAAGAACGCCGTGTTGACAATGCGGCGGGATTGTACGGTGTTCCTCCGTGCATCCGCCAACACAAGAAGGCGATTGTGGAAGGGCGCATCGTGCATCGAAGGCGAACGGTCACTGTAGCGCAGTTGCATACCCCCGCCGAGATCCACCACATCGATGTTTCCTTTCAACAGAGAAAGCGAAACGCGTGTATCCAGCGTCCATCCACTGTCGCGCGCCGCAGCCGCAAGTGCTTCCGCGTTGACCTGCGCGTGCGTGCGCGAAACCAATGAAAGAAGAACGAACAGCTGCGCTGCGACGATGTGGCCGAAGCGCGCGCCGACAGGAAATGGAGGCGTGTTCATACGATGCCCGTGCGATGTTTGTCCCAATCTGCGAATATCGTATCTTGCACAGCAACGCAAGAACATTAACGATATATTGCATCAGATGGAATCCAGAAATTTCCAGCTTCTTCTCGCCATCGACGCGTTGCTTCAGGAAGGCAGTGTCACACAGGCGGCCCTGCGCCTCGGAATCAGCACGCCCGCCATGAGTCACACGCTGGCGCGCATCCGCGACATGTTGGGCGATCCTCTGCTGGTGCGCGCCGGACGACGCATGGTGCTCACGCCCCGTGCCGAGCAACTGCGTCCACGCGTGCGCAGTCTCGTCGAGGAAGCCACGCAGGTACTTCTGGCGGCGACACCCTTTGAACCCGCAACCTTGCAACGCGAGTTTCTGGTGTATGCCACCGATCAATTCGTCTCCGTGCTGGGTGCACCTGTTCAGCGCGCGGTGCATGAGGAAGCTCCCGGTGTGACGCTGCGCTACATTCCGAATACACTCGATGATGCGCAGCCGCTACGCGATGGGAAGGGCGATCTCTCGGTATGCCTGCTCGGACATTTCCCGCCGGAATTTCGTACGCGTAAGTTCTTTACCGACCGCTTCGTCTGTGCCCTTCGCAAAGATCATCCGGCACTGCGTTCACGTCTGACGCTGGATCGCTGGTTGGGGCTCGATCATATCGTCGTCTCGCCGCTCGGGTTGCCCAGTCTCGTTGATCGCATGCTGGAGGAGCGTGGCAAGCACCGTCGCATCTCCGCCGTGGTGCCGTATTTCGCCGCCGGCCTGCTGCTTGCTGCCGAAACCGATGCCGCGATCACCGTGTCCGTGCGCGCGGCTCTGGCCTGGGCACGGCATCTGCCCCTGCGGCTGATGGAGGTGCCTCTTCCCTTGCCGACCTACGACCTGTATCTTCTCTGGCATCCACGGCACGACACCGATCCCGCCAACACCTGGCTGCGAGCGCTCTTTCTCCGCGTGGCCGAACAGGAACACTGTCTCGGGGCCGATACCCTGCCACGATTACCACGCCCATGAGCCACCAGCTGGGGAGGGAATAGTTGAAAATCATGCAACATAACGTTGTGTGAATTGCGTTGCTACGCAAGATGAGAATACGCGATGTTTCCTGTGATCATTACACACAACAGGAGCCACACTATGAGTGCGAATATCAATCGCAGCAATCCCGGTCGAAACAAACGCGTCCTTCTTGTGCTTGCGAATCCCGCCACATCTCCGACCACCGGATGGCCGGTCGGATTCTGGTGGGCCGAACTCACCCACCCGTGGTGGCAATTCACCGAAGCGGGATACGACGTCGAAATCCGCAGTCTTGATGGCGGCGCCGTGTCCGCCGACAGCTTCAGCGATCCGGAAGACGCCAGCGGATACTCCTCGCATGACATTCTCTCGCTCGGATTCAAAAAATCCGCACAGCACCTGGCCCTGCTGGAAAACACCGCAAGTATAGACGGTGTGAATCCTGCGGACTACGACGCATTGTTCGTTGCCGGTGGTCAATCCCCGATGATCACCTTCCGTGGTAATACCCGCATGCAGGACTTGGTCGTCGCGTTTCATGAAGCGGGAAAAGTGACGGCGCTGGTGTGTCATGCCACCTGTGTGCTACTCGAAGCGCGACTGCCGAACGGCTCCTTGCTGGTGGATGGAAAGACCTGGACCGGTTTTGCCAACAGTGAGGAGAGTTTTGCTGATGCCTTCGTCGGCCAACGTATTCAGCCCTTCTGGATTGAGGAAGAAGCACGCGCGGTGACCACCACCAATTTCGTGGTGGACCAGATTTTTCGTCCATTCGCCGTACGCGATGGTCTGCTCGTTACCGGCCAGCAGCAGTTCTCCGGCGCCGCCGCTGCCGCGCTTGTCATCGACGCTCTCGGGCGATGACGAACGAGAACACTGCCACGACGGTGACATCCGCCGATACCACGCAGCCGGTGACGGTGGTGGTGACGCGGAGAGTGCGTCGAGGCATGGAAGAGCAGTATGAGCAGCGCCTCGCCCAATTGTTGGACGAAGCGCGACTGCTGCGCGGCTATCTCGGTGCCACCGTACAGCGACCCCAGCTTTCGTCACCGCGGAATGAGTACACGAGCGTATTCCGCTTTGCCACCGTTGCCGATCTGCAGGAATTCGAGCGCTCGGAACTGCGCGGCCACTTTCTGCGCGACATCCTGCCCACGGTGGAAGC
Organism: Bacteroidota bacterium; assembly: GCA_035914695.1. Classification (GTDB taxonomy): domain Bacteria; phylum Bacteroidota; class Ignavibacteria; order SZUA-365; family SZUA-365; genus JAOSJT01. The sequence goes on from JAMIQH010000256.1 coordinate 15,092, forward strand.
GGATGCCACCTGGGATCGCTTGACTGGACTCGAATTCTGGTTCACACCGCCTCCGGGCACCGTGGTGCCGCAGCCGTCACGGTTTCGCATGGCGGTACTGATGATCGTTGTGGTGTATGCGTTGGTCATGGGTATTGGCGGCGTGATCGGTGCGCTACTGCATATGCTGCCCGGCACCTTGCGCTTGCTCATCACTATCGTGATCGAGGTTCTGCTCATGACCTACGTGCTTATGCCCGTACTTACCCGGCGCCTCGCATGGTGGATCTACCCCGCAGTGCGCTGACACATGGGCGCGAACAATATTTCACAGGAAGAAGGAGTTGTCATGACCATAGGAATCATTGGTGCGGGAAATGTGGGCGCCACGTTGGGGCGGCGCTTTCAGTCCGCGGGGCGGCAGGTGGTCTACGGTGTACGCAATCCCCAGTCCGCCGATCCGTCGTTGACGGCGCAGGGCGAGCAATGCGCCGATATCGCCTCCGCAGTGCGTCTGAGCGATGTCGTGCTGCTTGCCACGCCGTGGAGCGCGGTTCCATCGGTGCTGGAGTCGGTGGCGGATTTTGGCGGCCGTCCGCTGCTCGACGCCACCAATCCCATCGCTCCAGGGTTGCACCTTGCCCTGGGCCACACGGACTCCGGGGGCGAGCAGGTGCAGCGTCTCGCACCGTCGGCATGCGTCGTGAAGGTGTTCAACACCACGGGTGCGGAAAACATGGCCAATCCCTCATACAATGGCCATGCGTTGTTTATGCCCTACTGCGGCGATGATGACGAAGCGCGCGCCGTTACAGGCGAACTCCTGCGCGCCATTGGCTTTGACGGAGTGGATTTGGGGCCATTGCGCAATGCCCGTTTACTCGAGCCATTCGGACTGATGTGGATCACCATGGCCATGGTGCGGCAGCAGGGGAGGAGTATCGGGTTCGTGCTTGAACGGCGGTGATGTTGCCGGAGTTGTGGTCGTTTAAACAACACACAGGGAGGCACGTGCCTCCCTGTGTGCTTCTGCCGCGACTCCCGATCGAGCAGCGGATGACTGTTGCGTCGCACGCCGACATCGACCCGGGCGGTGGTTGACCCAATCGGCGCGGCGACGTGGATCAATCTCCCGCGCAGGGGTCGACATAGCTGCGAATGACGGGAAACACCACGCGTCCCGTGCATAGCATACGCTCGACATAGGGCTTGCAGAGACCGCAACGCAATCCAAAGGGTACCACGCGCTGCAACGCCTCGATTTCGCGCACCCCCGATTGCTCGGCGATGGTTTTGAGCTCAGCAAAGGTACGTTCAAAACAAATGCAGCGGTCGACCATGGACGATCCAGGAATTGATGCGTTGTGAAATCCTGCGAGGGATGCTGGATCAACACGCGCAGGAGGGAAAATAGTTCGCAGGAGTGGTGCATCTTTCCGGAAAATGATTTAAGATATAGTGCTCACGAATTCCGAAGCAGCGGGTGCCCGCCCGCATCAAGGAGAATCGACATGCACCGCAAGCACCTCCTCGCCCTAATTCTCACGCTACTCCTGCTTCCCGCCCTGGCACGAGCCCAGCGCGATCTGGTTACTGAACGTTCGACGCTGTTCAGCGGCTCGGGGAATTGCATGCTGTGCCATGGACCCGGCACCAATGCCAATGTGCGCGTCACAGGCGAGGATGTGTCGCCGCCCAATCTCTGGCGCTCCACCATGATGGCGCAGGCCACGCGCGATCCCTTGTGGCAGGCCGTGGTGCGCAGTGAAGCGCTGGACCATCCCGCGCTGCAATCCGTGATCGAGGACAAGTGCACCAATTGCCACGCGCCCATGGGACATGAGCAAGCTCATCAACAGGGCGCCACCTCCTTCAGTCTCGCCGATGCGCTTGCCGCTCCCCTCGGGCAGGATGGTGTAAGCTGCACCCTCTGCCATCAGGTGGAGGCGGCGAATTTCGGCAGCGCGGAGAGTTTTTCCGGTGGCTATGAGATTTCCACGACGCGCGTGACCTACGGACCGTACGCGAATCCATTGATACAGCCCATGCGCAACGTCAGCGGTTTCGAGCCGGTGTATTCGCCGCATATCGAGCGCTCCGAACTCTGCGCCACCTGCCACACGTTGTTCACGCCCTATGTGGACGCGCAGGGCAACATCGCCGGCGAATTCCCCGAGCAAACACCGTATTTCGAATGGAAGCACAGTCAATATCCATCGCAGGGTCGAAGCTGCCAGAATTGTCACATGCCCGCGCTGCAGGAAGCGATACGCATTTCCAGTCTTCCGCAAAGCGCTCCGGCGCGATCGCCCTACTATCAGCACCATTTTGTGGGCGGCAATGTGCAGATGCTTGGCGTCATCAAGGCGCATGCGGACGAACTCGGCATCACCGCCCTGGACGAGCATATCGACTCCACGGCGGCGCGCACGCTCATGCAATTACAACGAGCAGCAGTCGGCTTGTCCACCGAAGCGCTGCAAATCCGCGACACCCTGTCCGTCACGGTGCGGCTGAACAATCTCACAGGCCACAAATTTCCCACGGGCTTTCCCAGCAGGCGCGCGTGGCTGCATGTGGTCATACGAAACAGGGATGGAGCGCTGCTGTTCGAATCCGGCGCGCCTGATGCGCAGGGCGGCATTGTAGGTGTGGGCGTGGAACCTGAGCCGCACTACGACCGCATCACGAACGCGGATGAGGTTCAGGTATACGAAGCCATCATGGCCGACACGGAGGGCAAGCCGACGGTACAGTTGCTGCGCGCCGCACGGTATCTCAAAGACAATCGCATCCCCCCTGTTGGCTTCCCGGAAGCTGTGTTCAGCAACGACACCGTGGGTGTTGTCGGTGAGGCGCGGGAGGATCGCAGCTTTGGACGCAATGGGTCGGGCTCGGATGTTGTTGAGTATGTCGTGCCCGCCCCGGCATCCGATGGTCCATACGACGTACAGGCCACGCTGTACTACCAGTCGATCAAACCCGATTTCATCATAAATCTTGATCGCCACACCGATACGAAAACGCAGCGCATGCGGATGTACTGGGATGCGCTGTCGCCTAAACACACCATGATGGCGGAGGCGAACAGTCGATCGGTGATCATTTCCGTTGATCAACAGAATGTGCAGCCACCGCAGCTGGGTGCGCTGTGGCCGCTGCCCGCATCGGCGGGCATGGGCGTGGTGCGCATGCCGGTGACACTTGTGGCATCGGGTCGTCTCACAGCCCGTATTGTCGATCCCCTCGGGCGGGAACTCTGGCGCAATGATTTCGGGCGGCAATTTCCCGGAGCGAGGGAGCTATCCATTCCCATCAGTGGCCTGGCGGCGGGAATGTACCACCTGCACGTTGGTGTTGATGGACGGTGGGCTTCGCGCGTGCTGCCGGTGTTGCGATAGCGACGGAAAACGGTATTGCCGAAGGCGGAGCAAAGGCCTATCTTCCCATTCTCACGCTGGAGTTGACCGCCATGATTCGGACGAATATTTTCTGCGTCGTCATTTTACTCGCGTTCGCACCGATCCTGCAGGCGCAGGACGGCGAGCGCATCATTTTCAAGGATCCGAAGAGCACAGAGGAGCGCATTCTCACCGAAGAGGATTTGCAGCCCCGCACGCATGCCTGGGGTGGCGATCTGATGATCGGGATGGATGGTTTCGGGCTGGGATTTTTCTACAGTCGCGCGTTTTCAGACGAGATCACGGGCTTCGCCAATATCAGCTTTTCCGAGGCCAAGGATGATCGGCAGCGCGATTACTACGACTACTGGTACGGCCAGTATTCGTTGAACAAAACGCATTACGTGTTCCGCATTCCCCTGTTTTTCGGTGTGCAGTACCGCCTGTTCAAGGAAGTGATCGTGGACAATTTCCGGCCTTTCCTCAACGGCGGAGCGGGACCGGTGATGCTCTACATCACTCCGTCGAAGGGAGATTTCCTCTCTAGTCTCGGGAATGGGCGCACCCGGTACACCTATGGTGGCTTCCTCGGTGCGGGTGCGCAATTCGGCTTTGATCGCAGCAGCGTGCTCGGCGTGAACGTGCGCTACTACGTCATTCCCGTACCCGATGGAGTGAGCAGCGTGCTCAATGGCCCCTTGCCCAATGCCAACGGCTTCTTCATCACCATCAATTTCGGTACGGCGTTCTGAGGCTTGCTATGCAATCGGTTGCGCAGTGTATTCCGCCGATTGCATACCAGGGTGCAAAAAGGAGCGTACGCGAGCGATGAATATTTCAACACTCAGCGAGGGAAGCGCTCCCATGTTTTTGTGAGTATTCGGCCCCTATGCAACCAATTGCACAGATTGCTTAAAACTTAAAAATTTTTTCAGCATCGAGGCGACCTCGTAACTTGTTGTTGTAAAATAAGTTACGGAGTTTTTCCCGATCCCCGCCCTCGCCGGGCATTGTTTTTTTCTGATGAAGATTGTATGTTCGTTCTATGAAGACGATAATTTCTCCTCTCTCTCAATCTACTCCCACCTGCGTTGACACAGGGGGCTCAGAACCACATCGCAATTCCGCTTCGGCGGAAGTTCTCCTCGCGATCCCCTTCTATACCGCTCCTTCAGTGGTATAGCTACATCTCTGACATACCTTGTGAGGTTTACGCCTCGAGCCGCCGCAAGCAGACCCCCCTTGCGGCGGTCCACTTTTATGCCCAATCCATTCCCTGTTTGTGCACAGAACCGCGCCGCTTCCATTTTTCCTTGTTCTTCACTTCGGAGTGGATGCCACGCGATATTCGCTGGTGTGAAGAGTGAAGGGTAAAGAGTAAAGCGGGGGCGCCGTTCGTGTGGATCGGCCGGGATCGGCCTCCGTGATTTCGGACTCTTCACTCTTTACTCTTCACTCTTTACTTCTCTCCATTTGCAGAGAGGGGGCCGGGGGTGAGGCCGAATCCTACGCGATTTCTTCGATGCGGTAGCTGTGCGTCACGTCCATCGCTTTGCGAAACATGGCTGTCACGCCGCAGTATTTTTCCAGCGATAGTTCGATCGCGCGCTCAACATCCTTCGGATCGATGCCCTTGCCGCGGAACACGTATTCGACATGCATGGAAGTGAATACTTTTGGATGCTCTTCTGTTTCCTCCGCCGAAACACGCAACTCGAAATCCTGCAACGCCACACGCTTCTTGGCGAGTATCGATGCGACATCGCTGCCAGTGCATCCCGCGAGCGATAATAGCAGCAGTTCCTTGGGGCGCACACCCGCTTCCTGTCCTCCAAAGGATTCGGGACCATCCATCACGAGCCAGTGCTTGCTGTCGGTTTTTCCCGCGAAGGTGATGCCGTTGGGGTGAACTTGTCGGGCGATTGCGTGTTTGATAGCCATGGCGTTCCTCTTGTGAAAATGTTCATGCTCGTAAGATGCGGTGAAAGGCCCGCGCGGTGCAACGCCGTTTTGAAGCGCCCGGCGAATAGCGTATATTGAACCTACCGCAGCTCCGCGGCAATCCATTCCATACTTAAGGGAAGTATGCGTGAAGTAGAATGCAGAGGGGTGCTGGAAATCGAACCCAAAGGGTACGGCTTCCTGCGCCAGTTCTCGAAGGAATTTTTTAGGCATCAATCCGACCCGTACGTCTCGATGGCGATGATTCGCGATCTGGGATTGCGTGAAGGCTGCCTCGTCACCGGTCTGGCGAAGGAGAAGGGCAATCAGGTTCAGCTCCATGCCGTGCACGACGTCAATGGCGTGCCGCCCGCGGAATACAAGCATGTGCTTGAATTGACGCGGCAAACCGCCATTGCGCCCGACAAGCGTATTCGCCTGGAGACGCACGACCCCACAACCCGGGTGATCGATTTGATTGCTCCCATTGGACGCGGTCAACGTGCGCTGATCGTTTCGCCCCCGCGCTCGGGTAAAACCGTTATGATGCAGCGCATGGCGGAAGCCATTTCACGCAACCACCGTGACCTGGAATTGCTGCTTCTGCTGGTGGACGAACGTCCCGAGGAAGTGACCGAGATGGAGCGTGCCGTGCGGGCACGGGTGTTCGCGAGCAGCAACGACCGCGATTTCGCATCGCATGCGCGTATCGCCCGCCTGACACTCGAATACGCCAAGCGCCAGGTGGAAGTTGGCAAGGATGTCGTCATCCTCCTCGATTCTCTCACGCGTCTCGGTCGTGCGTTCAACGCCGGCATCAAGGGTAGCGGGCGTATCATGTCCGGTGGTATCGACGCGCGGGCGCTGGAAATTCCCAAACGTATTTTCGGTGCGTCGCGCAATATCGAGCATGGTGGTTCGCTCACCATCCTGGCCACCATTTTGGTGGATACCGGCTCGCAAATGGATGAACTCATTTTCCAGGAGTTCAAGGGCACGGGCAATTCCGAAATCGTGCTCGACCGCGAATTGGCCGACCTCCGCATTTTCCCGGCGATCAATATCCAACTCTCCGGAACGCGCAAGGAGGAATTGCTGCTCGGTTCCGAGACCGAATTGCATTTCAAGCTGCGACGCGCTCTGCTTGAAGGCACCAACCGCGAAGCCATGCAGGGTCTGCTGGACTTCATGCGTCGCTTCCGCAGCAATCGCGAATTGCTGCTGCATATCGAATCCATGCGTCTCGAGAATGTCTTCGGCAGCGCGGGTCCCGGCCGGCGGCCGCGGCGCCGCTGAGCCATACCTCACACGAAGGCACGAAGGCGCGGGGGCACTCACGCGAAGGCGCGAAGATGCGAAGCCGCGAAGCGCGAATTCCTCACGCGAAGGCGCGAAGATGCGAAGCCGCGAAGGATTTTTTTAAGCGCATTCCTTAGGGTTCGTGCCTTCGTCGCTCGGTGAGACCGAGCAGTGGACGAATTTTCCCTTTCCCTTTTTTCTCTCTGGAACGAACGCTTTCCGGGCCCAACGCAAGGCGCGAAGACGCGAGACCAGCGATCCCCTCCGAGTTCTCCGTGTCCGCGAAGCGCTCCGGGTCCTCCGTGTCCGCGAAGCGCTCCGGGTCCTCCGTGTCCGCGAAGCGCTACGCGTGCTCCGTGTTCGCGAAGCGCTCCGGGCCCTTCGTGTTCGCGAAGCGTTCCGGGCCCTTCGTGTTCGCGAAGTGCTCCGGGTGCTCCGTGTTCGCGAAGCGCTCCGGGTGCTCCGTGTTCGCGAAGCGCTCCGGGTGCTCCGTGTTCGCGAAGCTCTCCGGGTGCTCCGTGATCGCGAAGCGCTCCGGGTGCTCCGTGTTCGCGAAGCGCTCCGGGCCCTCCGTGTTCGCCTCCGCCTATAAAAAATCCCCCTCCCGTCGCCGGAAGGGGGATTCGCGTATTCGCGCGGGAATCGTGGACTTACATAACCAGGAGCTTCCTGCTGCTGCTGCTGCGTCCATCACTCAGAGTATAGAAATACACGCCACTGCGCAGACCCGAGGCGTCCACGGAGAGTACATGCGAACCCTGCGAGCGGCGGCCTTCGGCCAGCGTACGCACGAGGCGGCCCGCGGCGTCGTACAGCTTCACAGTGATTTCCGAAGAGGTAGGCAGGGAGAAGCGAATGATGGCGGACTCGCCGGAGCGCAGGGGATTGGGGAAATTCTGCTGCAAGGCGAACACGTCCGGCGCCACATTGCTCGTGGAATTCACCGTGGCCTCTGTGATCCACATGCCGCGGCCATGCGTTGCGGCAATGAGGCGATTCTGCTTGTCGATGTCGATGTCGTACACCACCACATTCGGCAATCCCTCGCCGAAACGCGCCCAATTCGTGCCGCCGTCGCGTGTGTACCACACACCGAGATCGGTGGCGACATACAGGGTGTTGTCGGGATCGGTGCGGGAAATGGTCATGCTGTTCACGGGCAAATCCGGGAGATTGCCGGAAATGTCCGTCCATGACTCGCCGTAGTTCGTGGTCTTCCACACGTGGCCCGTGCCGTAACCGGAGTAGGCGACGTAGGCGGTGGCCGCATTGCGACGATCCACTCTCACGCGGCTGACCCAGCGGTTGGGCAGGTTTTTCGAGATGTCAATCCACTCAACATCCAGTGCGTTGAGATTCGTGGCCACGCGCACCATGCCGTCGCCGCAACCAAGGTACATGGTATTCGGCGCGCTTTCGCAAATGTCCATCGTGGTTACGACACTCAATCCGGAACTGCTCTTCGTGACGTCGCCACTGATCTTGGTCCAGCCCGGATTGCCCGAGTCCACGCCCTTCGTGGTGTACACGAATTGCGTGGCTGTGTACATGCGCGTACGGTCCGTGGGAGAGAGCATCATCGGGGGCATCCAGTTGAAGCGGTCGCCCGAGAAGCCATTGTCGAGGCGCGTCCAGCTCTGCCCGCTGTTGTTGCTGCGTGCCGGTACCGACACGTCGCCACCGTCGATGGCGAGGCGGGAGTAAACGATGTTCGGATTCGTGGGATCCACCACGATGTAGCCACCGTCGCCACCGCGGCGCAAACGCCATTCCTTGTTGCCCACGTTGAAGCTTTGGAAAATGCCGTGATCCTGCGCGCCACCATAGAAGCGGTCGGCGTTGTTCGGATCGTAGGCCAAGGTGTAGAATTGAATGGTCTCCAGCGAGCGCTCGAGCGTGAACCACGACGAACCCTTGTTCTCGGTGCGATACACGCCGCCATCGTTGCCGAGATACAGCCAACGATTATCGGGCGAATACTTCAACACGTGCTGATCCACGTGCACCGGCTCATTGTACCGCGTAACACGCATCCAACTCGTGCCGCCATTGCCGGAACGCCACACTTCATAGCCACCGGCGTGAATCGTGTCGGCGTTGGTCGGGGAGATGGCTGCGCAGAGATTGTAGAAGCCCTGTCCCGAAGTGAAATCCGTCGGGAGATTCGAGGGCAGCCGCTCCCAGGTGTCGCCGTTGTTCGTGGTGCGCATCACGGCGAGAAAATCGCTCTCGCCCGATTGATACTTGCGCGCACGCATGACGAAGGCGAGGAGGAGGTTCGGATTGGCCGGTGTTACCGCCAGCTTGATGCGGCCCACGGAATCGGACGAGGGGAAATTCGTGGCAACCTTGGCCCATTTGTACTGCTGGCCGTTTTCCACCGAACGATACACACCATTGGCCACCGCACCGTTGTCGTTGCCAATGCCGACAAACACCACGTCGGGATTGTCCGGACGGAACACCACATCCGTGGCCACACCGGTTTGCACGCGCGTCCACACCTGCCCGCCGTCTTCCGTGCGCCAGAGATGCGAACGCGAGGCGGCGAAGATGATCTGCGTGTTCCGTGGATCGATGATGATTTCGTGAATGGCGCTGCTGCTCTGCGGCCAGGGAAGCCGCGTCCAGCTTTCACCCGCATCGGTGGATTTCATCACACCGACACCACTGTACGAGGGGGCGCCGTAGGACTTTGTCAATTCCATCGTGGGCTCGCCCGTGCCCGCGTACATGACGTCGGGGTTGGTGGGATCAATAGCGATGGCACCAACGGGAATCGCATCAGCGAAATCCATCACCGGACGCCAATCACCTTGTCCTCCGTTGGTCGATTTGAACACGCCGCCGCTTGCGCCGCCGGCGAATACCACATTGGGATTATCCGGACGTATGGCGAGGGCGCGCACACGACCCGCGATATTGCCCGGTCCGAGCACCTGCCAGACATTCCCTTCCGACGCCTTGTCGAAGCCCTTGTTCAGCCGCGATGCAACTTCCATCTGCGCCTCGAGGAGCTTCATTTCGACGTTGATTCCGGGATTGCCATACCGACGGCTGTTGTAGTAGTACTCGATGCCGGGGATGTGCTTCTTGGCCCCGCGCGCGGCCTGCAGCGTGCCTGCCGTACGAGCACCCAGCTCTGCAAACACGCCATCCCAACGCAGGGGACGGTCGGGCAGCAGCAGCAGTGTGCCGAGCGCGACAACACCAATCACCGTCATTCCACGGAACCACTTCGTAACGAAAACTTGCATGAGAAAACCTCGAGCTACGATTGAAACATGGCCATTCGTCAAGCGGAAAAATGGCTGTCTTCAAATGTATCACAAATCCCTAACGATTCCATGCAAAACGCTTTCCCCATCGCGTGTTGACCTTCTCCAGCGCGCGCGGCCGAATGCTTCTCCCGCTCAGAGCTTCTTTTCCGGGGCGGTTTCCAGCGTTAGTTTCTCCACAAGCCAACCGCGTGCCGTGGGCGTCAGGACGACATTGACACGCGCGGACGTACCCGATCGCGCGGTCGACATCTCCAACGAGAGTGTGAGCGTTCCCTCGTCGCGGGTGATGCCCCGGACGTACGCTTTGGACCACTCCGGTGCCGTGTCTTCGATGAGCGGGAGCACGGTCAGGCCGTCGCGCTCCGGCACAGGTTGCATCAACGCAAGCAGGCGCTTCACGCCCGCATTGCTGAAACAGCGCTGGAAATTCGTGCGCAAGGCGAGGGAGTCGGGGAAACGCCGCTGGTCCAGCGCGAGGCGGTCGCCAGGTAGCGCACGTGCACCCTCGCGCAGCGCGTTCAGACAGTCCCACGCCTCGGCGGCGAGGACGATACAATCGGCGGTTTCGGGTTCGGTGAGAATGTTCACAAACATGATGCGCTTGCCCACCACAGCCAGTTGAAGCCAGAAGCGGTCGCCCGGCAAATCGCCACGACGGGCGATGCCGATGCCGAGCAGGATGTGCCGTCCATCCCCATGCGCGGAGAGCAAACGAAGCGGGAAATGCGATGCGTTCAGGAAGCCCCGCAATTGCCCGGCAATGTCGCCCCAACCGCTGCTCGCATCTCCCGTGCTGTCGTTGGCTCGCATGCGTTCAATATGCTCGACGAGCGAAGGTAGTGACGATCGTAACTCCTCTGCCTCGATTGGCACAACGCGGAGCATACGATGCACTGTACTGTCCCTGCGACCACTGTCCCGCCTCTCGTCCGCGCGTTTCCCGCTGTCGCCACAGCCAGCGACGAACAGCGCGAGGCAGACGACAGCAAGCGGCAGGGATGGAGCATGCATGGCGCTATCCTTCCGGCAATGGGTGCGTCAACGCAGCAGCAGGACCGCGCGCTGCGCCACGCCCGTGGGAATTTCCGCACGACACAGATACACGCCGGCTGGCAGCGAAGCAGCGTCGAAGACGAAGGAATGTCGTCCGGCGCCGACCGTACCATCGTGCAGCGTGGCTACGAGCTTGCCCGCGCTGTTGTACACGCGCACCCGCAAGGTGGAGGCACTTGCGATGGTCACAGGAATATGCGTGAATGTGGTGAAGGGATTCGGATAATTCGTTCCGATCGCCAATGCCGCCGGGGCGGGAGCCGCATCCAGTGCGTTCACGTTCTCGTCGAACACCCACAGACGCAGCAAGGACGGTGTGGGGCCACCCCAGGACAGCACGTTCACCGAGGCATCGACCGGGCCGTTCACGATATTGCCAAAGTGGATGTTCAAATCCGGTATCAAGGCCAGACCGGGATGCACCTGCGCCTCGAGCACATGCCCCGCCTTGATGGTATGCAGAATGCGCGTGAGTTCGAATTGCATCAGGCGCGTGTCGCCTCCCACGCCTTTGACCTGCATGTGTCCGCGCGCGATGGGCGTGCGGCGCCCCGCCACCGGGTCGAAATCATACAGCGACACGTTCATCTGATAGCTGTGCCCGGTGCCGGAGCAGTACATGGTCGCTGTTCCACTGAGCGGCGCCAGCGTGAGATCACGCGCGAAGGGCTCGCTCTGGAAGGCGATGGGCTGCGAGCCCAGCAGGGGAACGTAGGTGAACGATGTCTGTCCGGCCTGCTGCGGCGCGTCGTGTGTCAGGCCGAAGCTGGAGAAATGCAGTATCTCCTCGCGAACACGCTTCTCGTTCGGATTGGGTGCGAGCCATACACCCTCTTCGCTGCGGGAGAATTTGCGCAACGCACCCGTTCCACCGTCATAGAGCGCCACAGCACTGTCGGGCGAAGCCACAGTGGCCTCCGCGGTCACGTCCCTCAACCAGTAGTCCAGCCAGCGGTACACCACGTCCAGCACATAACCCTCCTGCTCCTGCACGGGTGGCAGGTCATGGCCGCCAGGGTACAGGATGATGCGCGACTCGGTGGGCACATTGGCGAATTGGCGCATGGCGGCATTTTGATTGAAGAAAATGTCATGCGCACTCACGGCGATGAGCACGGGCACGCGAACATCGCTTTCGAGCGACGTGGTGGAATACTGTTCAAAGAAACTGCGGACGTAGGTGAAATCCCCCTTCTGCCGCGCCTGCGCCAGAGAGTCGCGCACGGCGGGATCGAAGCGCACACCCGGCGCGATTCCCGCGTTGGAGAACACCCAGCTCAACGCATTGTTCTCCAGCCAGTTGTCCGCCGCGCGTCCATTCGCGATGATGGAAACAGCCGTGCGCACCGGCATTTTGTACGCGGCGGCATTCCACGCGTGTAATCCACCCTGCGAGGCACCGAGTACGCCGAGGCGTTCGGCATTCACTTCGGGATTGCCTCCGAGATACGCGATCATCTCCCGCAAATCGTCGAGTATGCGCTGCGAGGTGAAGAAGTCGAACAGGCCGCCGGAAGCCCCTTGTCCGCGCACGCTGTACCCCACGCTGTAGTAGTTCAACGCGGCGAACGCTTGGGCCAAAGTCGCGACATCGTTTTTTGAACCGGCAAAGCCATGCACCAGCAGCATGCCCGGCCAACCTCCGGCGGGAGGTGTGCCAAAGGGTCGCACGTAGAGGATGTCGAGCTGTACGCCGTCCGACATGGTGACAGTGGCGTTGGTAATGTCCTGTGCCTGAACGGGGAGCCCGGGAAGGAGGGCCATGCCAAGGAGGCATATCGCAATGCGGAGGAGGTGCTTCATGGTGCAGAGGTGCGTTGTGATGGGAATGTGCTGCGATACGCACAAAGTATGCCGAAAAATGCGAATTGCCAAGAGCGAACGCGGTGCGGTGCTGCGCGCGGGTCCGGGCGCATGGGTGTTTGAAAGTTCGGGAGAATGAGGAGAAAGGGGAAAAGAGTGTCGCTCCGCCGTGGCAGACTGATGCCAGTTTGCAAGCCGTCCAAGGACCAAGTCATGTGCTGGGAGCACTCCAGCGTGAGGTCGCCCGGAGGCGCGTGCAATGGCAACCCTCGATGGCGTCTCTGGATATCGTCACCTCGCCACGGCGAGTCCGAGAACTGAGGGACGCGCCTGCGAGTTGAATGGCGTGTCTTTTGATAATCGTCGTCCAGGCGCGGACTCGAAGTGCCTGCTCCATTCCTGGTAGGTTGCATACCATGTCATGTGCAGCGACGAGCCCGCTGCAAGGACGTTCGGTGAGAGAAGATATTGCTTCGAGTTCGGAGTTGTAAATTCGCCGGGACGAGTCGAAGCGTCTCGTGCCGCGCCGCGCAGCTGGCGGGTGGGTCGCGGGAGCTGCGGCAAATTTCGTATCTTGACGAAATGCCGTGTTCGCAGCGGTGTTGTATTGCTCATAGCGCAGGAATGGATACCATGATACGACGTTTCTCCCTTGTCCTCCTCTTCGCCCTCTCCGCCGTGTTCGGCATTACCCTTACCGCCGATGAAGGGATGTTTCCCCTCAGCGAAATATCCCGTCTGGACCTCAAGTCCAAGGGACTGGAAATCGATGTGAAAGACATTTACAATCCCGACGGCGTGAGTCTGGTGGATGCGATCTGCCAGGTGGGAGGTGGCACGGGCGAGTTCGTTTCTCCCGATGGATTGATTCTCACCAATCACCATATCGCCTTTTCCGGTGTGGCCGATGCCAGTACGCCCGAGAACGACTATCTGCAAAATGGCTTCACCGCCCGCACGCGTGGCGAGGAAATTCCCGCGCGCGGCTACATTTGCCGCATCACCGAATCCTACCGCGATGTGTCGGGCGAGGTGCTCGGCGTGGTGACGTCGTCCATGACACCCGAGCAGCGCAGCGATGCCATTATCGCGCAAATGCGCAATCTGGCGAAACAGGAGGAAGCGGGACGCGAGAACATTTCCTGCGAGGTGTCGGAAATGTTTCCCGGAAAAAGCTACGTGCTCTTCACCTATCGTATCATCAAGGACGTGCGCCTCGTGTACGTGCCGCCCATCGGCATTGGCAACTACGGCGGCGAGACCGACAACTGGATTTGGCCGCGGCATACGGGCGATTTCTCCTTTCTGCGCGCGTACGTCGCTCCCGATGGCTCCACCGCGAATTACTCTCCCGACAATGTGCCGTTCAAACCGAAGCGCCATATCAACGTCGCGCCCAAGGGCGTGAGCGAAGGCGATTTCGTGTTTATTCTCGGCTATCCCGGCCGGACCTATCGCCACAAGACCAGCGACTACATTGCTCTGTACGAACGCACCATCCTGCCGCATCTTTCGAAGCACTACGATTACATGATCGAGACGATGGAAAATTCCTCGCGGCACGACCGCGCCTTGCAACTGCGCTTCGCCGACGAGATCAAAGGTCTGGCCAATGCCACGAAAAACTACAAGGGCAAGATTCAGGGCCTGCGCCGCCTCAAGCTGGTGGACAAGCGCAAAGCCGAGGAAGCCGAGTTGCAGCGCTTCATCGCGGGCAATCCCGAGCTGAAAGCGAAATTCGGTAACACGCTCGAGCAACTCCACGGCGTGTACGATGAATATGCGCGCTTCGCCATTCAGGAAATCGTCGTCACCATGATTGGCCGCAACCAGTATCTCGGCACCCTTGCCTCGGTGATGAAAGCAGTGGATTCCGGAACGCTCGACACGGAGCGCAAGGAGAAGCTGCGCGGCGCGATTCGCAACATGTGGAAGGAAATCCACCGTCCCACCGAAACCCACTTTCTCGCCACCCTGCTGATGCAACTCGCCACGCTGCCGGCGGAGCAGCAACCGCGCAGCGTGGCCGCATTTGTCGGCACCGTGGGCGCGGACAGGGAAGCGGTGGTGGATCGCATTCGCAAGGCCTTCGACGAGAGCGTGCTCGGCAAGGAGGAAAACATGATCGCCATGGTGGACTGGGACAAAGCCCGTCTCGCGTCGTCCAACGATCCCTTCATCGGTATCATGCGCGACATCGCTCGTCTCAACGAGGACGTGATCAAGCGCCGCCGTAATCGCGATGGAGAACTCAAGCGTCTGGAAGCGGAATTCATCGATGCGAAAATGGCCTGGCAGCAGAAGCAGTTCATTCCCGATGCCAACAGCACGCTGCGCCTTACCTACGGCTACATCAAGGGCTACGCGCCGGCCGATGCCACGTACTACAGTCCGCAAACCACGCTGCGCGGGCTCATCGAAAAACACACCGGCGAGGATCCCTTCATCGCACCGCAGGCGCTGATCGATCTCTACAACACCAAAAACTACGACCGCACACTCGAAGACGCCCTGCTCAAAGACGTGCCCGTGGCAATGCTGTACAATATGGACACCACGGGTGGCAATTCCGGCAGCCCGGTGCTCAACGCGCGGGGCGAGTTGGTCGGCGTGAATTTCGACCGCGCCTTCGAGGCCACGGTAAACGATTACCAATGGAGCGAGGATTACAGCCGCTCGATCGGCGCCGACATACGCTATGTGCTGTTCGTGGCCAAGCATATCGGCAAGGCCGATTTCCTGCTCAAGGAACTCGGTGTGCACTGATCACGTGAGCATCGACATGCAGTCCGGACACGACGCGGCATTGCGCGTCATCGTGCTGAATTCCGGCAGCAACGGCAATGCCGTGTATGTGGAATCCGCCGCCTCGGGCACGGCCATCCTGCTCGACTGCGGCATTTCCCGCCGCCAAATCGATACGCGCCTGAAGATTCACGGCCGCGGTGTGCAGCAGGTATCCGCCGTGTTCATCACCCACGAGCATGCGGATCACGTGCGCGGGCTGCCCATTCTCAGCAAACTGTACGATGTTCCGGTGTATCTCACCGAGCAAACCTACCGGCATCTCTGGAAGCATCGGCCGCATCGCGGGAGCAAATGGATCGGCAATGATGAATCCGTGGTGGTGGGCGACCTCACCGTGCGGGCGTTTCCCAAATCACACGATGCGCGTGATCCCGTGTGCTTCGAGGTGGAAACGGCGGGGCGGCGTTTTCTGTATGTGACGGATTTGGGCGTGCCCAGCCCGCAGTTGATCGCAGCGCTACCCGAGGCGCAGGGCGTGATGCTCGAGAGCAATTACGACGAGGAGATGCTGCGTAACGGCGACTACCCGGAACATTTGAAGGCGCGCATCCGCAGCAACTACGGGCATCTCTCCAATGCGCAGGCCATGGCGCTGCTGCGCGAACACACGAATGGCGCATTGCGCACGTTGGTGCTTGGGCATTTGAGCGAAAACAACAACACGCCGGACATTGTCCGGCGTGAAGTGGATGCGCTATTGCGCGAACGATCGATGTTCCGTCCTCTGGTGCATATCGCCTCGCGCCATGATGTCAGCGAGGTACTGCACGTGTGAGGCGGCGCTCGAAGCGCGTTACATGTAGGTTTTCTTCAACTCCAATTCCTGCGCGAGGCGGTCTGCTTCGTCGCCGTTGAGCGGACGCAGTTTGATCACGCCAGCAGGGCTGTGTCCAGCTTGCACGCTGGCGGCTTCGCCACCACGGACTTGCGTGCGCCAGGAGGCATCGCCATCGTCGGCGAGCGGAGCGCTGTTGCCGCGACTGGCATCGAGAAGCTGGCGCAGGCGCAGAATGGCGCGCTCTTTCTTCTCGGCGAGCAGGCGGTGCACGCCTTTGGCGGCGACCACGGTTTCCTCGAGCTGGCGCTGAATTTCGCGCACCTTGCTGCTGGAGGCCACAGTGCGGGCAGACACATAGTCCTCGAATTTCTTCATCACGGTTTCATACTCGCTCTGGATGCGCGCAAGCTCGAGGCGCGAATGCCAGTACTGTTCCGGATCGTTGGCGAGCAGGAAATAGAACGGCACGGCGAGACGGAAATCATGCGGCATGCCTTTGAGCGTGGCGTAGCCCTGCGGGAAGCGGGAACGCAGCGCGCTTTCCAGCGCGGCATGGTCGAAGGCCTGCACGCCCGAACTCACCGAGACTTCCGCATACACCACCTTGCCTTCCGCTGTCACGTACATGGTCACCTCGGCCACACCCTCGATGCCGGCTGCGAACTGCCCCTGCGGATATTCCGGTGTCGCGAATTCCGGTTGCGCGGCGGAGGTGAATCGCAGGTCTTCGTGGGACTCGGGGAGGGTGAAAAGGGGCGGGATGAATCCTCGCGAGGCGACAGGCTGCGCCTGCGCGGCAGCGCCAAACAAGAGGAGGACCAGGACGGGGAAGACGGTTCGCTTCATTCAACCTCTCCACAAAATGCCGGTGTATGTCAGTGCAGAATGGGCTTCTGCCGGAACAGTTCGATAACATTACGGCGAATCAAGAAAAAAAGCAAAAAATTTCGAGGAAAAATCTCACGTCGGCGTAACATTTCGCCAACGCCCGTTGTCACAAGGAATTCCCGCATCGTGTCTCCCCTCGCTCCCACCGCGATTTCGCGTTCCACCAATCGTCGTTCCGGCAGAGCAAACCGATTCGTGCCCGTGTTGCCGGCGATTATCACCGCGCTGCTGCTGTGCACGCGCGGGAACGTCGTTGCGCAGGTGGATTCCATGGATGCGCCCACGCCTCCGCCCGCCTGGTACAATCCGGTGACCGTGCTGGTGAACATGGGTTTCGACATCACGCAGCTCGATCGCTACCGCAGGGATGTGTTGCGTTATCCCTACGCGCATGCGGCCGGGACGGTATTCTCAAACCTGGGCAAGCCCGCGCCGCTCATCAAGCGCTATGGATGGGAGCGCTTCGTGCGGCATGAAATTCTGCCGCTGGAGTTCAGCGAGGGTGCGAGCTGGTGGCCCAATTATCAGCTGCATTTGATCGGCGGCGGGTACACCTGGGCGCGACTCAGCGCGTGGTACGAGCGGCACGGCGCTCCGGCGCCGGGCTGGCTGGCGGCGGGCACCGCGATGTTGGGCCATGTGCTCAATGAAGTAATGGAAAACAACGGTGTCGATGGCGAACTCATCGATCCCATCGCCGACCTCTATCTTTTCGACGTGGCGGGCATACTGCTGTTCACTTCCAGTGATGTGCGGCGCTTTTTCAGCGAAACCCTGCGCCTGCACGACTGGTCGCTCCAGCCCTCGATGAGCGTGAACAACGGGGAATTGCACAATACGGGGCAGTATTTCGCCGCACGCTATCATATTCCGGGTGCGGAGCAATGGGCCGTGCTGTACGTGTTCGGTCTCAACGGCCTGCTCGGTGTGTCGCATACACTGAGCGATGGCAGCACCATCTCGTTGGCCGGAGGATTGCGCAGTCAGGCCGTGCGGCGCGACGAGGAGCATCCGCTGCGGCTCACCGCCGATCTCACGTGGAGCGCCGGCGCCTTTCTGGATCGCGATGGTGTGCCGATGGCGTCGCTGCTGCTGAGTGGGATTTCCTCGAATGTTGCCACGCTGAACCTGTATCCCGGCGTGCTGCGCCTTGGCGGCTGCTCGCCCGGATTGTGGTGCTCGCTGTCCACACGAGGACGCGTGCGTCTGGGTCTCGTCACGCATTGGGGACTGGGCCTGGCGAATTGAGACCCTGCACAGCCGAGATAGCGGAGAATATTGTCAGAATCGGGTCTGTTGATTTGGAAAAAAGTCCTATATTCCCTGTGGAGAAGAGGACCAACCGGCACAACAATACGCGCATTTTCAGGAGTAGGTATGGACAATCTCACGATTCGCAAGGCCGAGGGGAGCAGGATCCACGGAGTGGACTACGGCAACCTGTCCTTCGGGAAGTATTTCGCCGATCACATGTTCATTGTCGACCATGAGAACGGCGCCTGGGGCGCTCCCCGCATCGAGCCCTACGGTGCCATGGCCATCGAGCCCGCCAACTGCACGCTGCACTATGCGCAGACGATATTCGAGGGCATGAAGGCCTATCGTTCAGCGAAAGGCGGGATCAACCTTTTCCGACCGTACATGAACGCGCAGCGCTTCAACAACAGCGCCGTCCGCATCTGCATCCCGACCATCGACGAGGAACTGTTCGTCGAAGGCATTCGCCAACTGGTGAAATTGGACGAGCAGTGGATTCCCACCGAGCGCGGGCACTCGCTGTACATTCGTCCGTTCTGCTTCGGTTCGGGCAATTTTCTCGGTGTGCATGCGTCGAGCACCTATCGCTTCATGGTCATCACCTCGCCCGTGGCGTCGTACTACGCCGAGGGCTTGAATCCCGTTCGCATCAAGGTGGACGAGGAGCATGTGCGCGCGGTGCGTGGTGGTCTGGGTCAATCCAAGGCGGGCGCCAATTACGCGGCCAGCTTGTACGCTGGCATGCAGGCCAAGAAAGAGGGCTTCGCGCAGGTGCTGTTCCTCGATGGTGTGACGCGCAGCTTCGTCGACGAGATCGGCGCCATGAATATCATGTTCGTGATCAACGATGAATTGCTCACGCCTCCTCTGAGTCAGGGCTCGATTCTCCCCGGCATCACGCGCGACTCGGTGCTGTTCCTCGCGCGCGAGTGGGGCATGAAGGTGGCGGAGCGGCAGATTTCCATCGACGAAATCGCGCAGGCCTATCGCGACGGCACCTTGCAGGAGGCCTTCGGCACCGGCACCGCCGCGGTGATATCGCCCGTGGGCGAGTTTGTGTACAAAGGCGAGGCCATGCAAATCAATGGTGGCGCCATCGGTCCCATCGCACAGAAATTCTACGATACGATCACGGGCATACAGTACGGCGAAGCGGAAGACACGCACGGCTGGATCGACCACCTCGATATCTGATCGCATCCCCATCGCATGCAACCTCCTCCCGCCGCCGGGGGGAGGTTTTTTATTCATGGGCAGCACAGAGATCACAGAGTTCGCAGAGGGCACGGAGGAGGGGTCCGGGGTACGTGGGACTTGCAACACAGAGATCACAGAGTTCGCAGAGGGCACGGAGGAGGGGACCGGGGTACATTGGACATGATGCGTGCGCGACGGTGCCGTTCGTGCCCGGGTGAGTGTGAAGAGAGGAGAAAGGAAAAAAGGAAAGCATGGACAACGGCTCGCTGCCACTGCATCGGCAGTTGTACGAACTCCGTGGAATGCGCTTTAAAAAACCCTTCGCGCCTTCGCGCCTTCGCGTGAGGAATTCCCCTCGCCTCCCACAGCCGGGGGGAGGTTTGTTATTCATGCAACACAGAGATCACAGAGTTCGCAGAGGGCACGGAGGAGGGGACTGGGGTACCTTGGACATGATGCGTGCGCGACGGTGCCGTTTGTGCCGGGGTGAATGTGAAGAGAGGAGAAAGGAAAAAAGGAGAGCATGGACAACGGCTCGGGGTATGTGCAGGATTTTGTGTAAACGGGTAATTTGATCGTAGGCGGCGCGCAATGTCGTCTCGCGTCGCCGGAGTGGCGGCGCGGCGACGAGCGCAAGCCCTTAGATAGCTGGAGCGCGGTCGCCGTGCCAGCCAGCCCGGCCCCACGCGAGACGACGCGTGCGCCATTCCTCGATCGCCACCTGTTGAAAGGAGTCCTTGTATGGAATTCACCGATGCTCAGCTG
>JAMIQH010000257.1:0-5434 GCA_035914695.1 Bacteroidota bacterium
TAATCTGTACTGCGACGGGTGCTACCGCGAGAACCGCACGAATTCCCATAAAACGCTCGGTGAAATCCAGCACGAACTCGATGTGTTCGAGCGATTGCGTAAATGCGACGGCGTGTCCATCGCCGGTGGCGAGCCGCTGGCGCACCCCGAAATCCCCGAAATCGTGCGCATGGTCAAACGCAAGGGCTGGAAGGCCATCATCAACTCCAACGGCGAGCTGCTCACGCCGGAACTGCTCCGCGAATTGAAAAAGGCCGGCGTGGACGGCTTCACCTTCCATGTGGACAGCGGACAGAATCGTCCGCATTGGAAAGGCAAGAGCGAACTCGAACTCAACGCCCTGCGCAAGCAACTGGCCGACATGTTGCACAAGGTCGGCGGCATCACCTGCTCGTTCAACGCCACCGTGTATCCCGAAACGCTGCAGTACGTGCCCGAGCTGCTGCGCTGGGGACAGGAGAATATCGACCGCGTGCATGTGATGGTGTTCATCAATTACCGCATGGCCATTCTCGGGAAGGATGTGGATTTCTACGTCGGCGACACGCAGGTGCATTTCGACGAGATGATGTATTCGAAGCGCGACGACCATCGACGCACCGACATCACTTCACCGGAGGTGGTGGAGCTGATTCGCCGCGGCGAGCCGGGGTTCGCGCCCTGCGCGTACCTGAACGGCACCGAGCGTCCCGACTCGTTCAAATGGCTGCTCACCGGGCGCATGGGCAATGCCAGGGAAATTTTCGGCTACGTGGGGCCGAAGTTCATGGAGATCGTGCAGAGCTGGAATCATCTCGTGTCGGGTAAATACCTGGCCTACGCGCCGCCGGCCATGCAGAGGCGGGGACGGCTGTACTTCCTGCTCGCGCCTTTCGACGCGGGTGTGCGCGGCGTGATGAAGCGCTACATTTCGGCGCTGTTCCGGAACCCAGCGGCATTTTTCCGTCGCGTGCATTTCCAGTCCGTGATGATCATTCAGCCGGCCGACATTCTCGAAACCGGTGCGGTGAACATGTGCGACGGCTGCCCGGACATCACCGTGTGGAACGACCAACTCGTGTGGAGTTGCCGCATGGAGGAGCAGATGAAATGGGGTCAGAACGTGCGCATGGTGCCACGGCGCAACAACACAGAGGAGGATGTGCTGCCACAGCCCGCGCATGCGGATGTGGAGTAAGCCGCAAGCATCGCATCCCCACGCGGAGATGTGCGGGACCGGAACATTCCCCCGCTGCGCTTGTGCGCAGTTGGGGAGTGCGCGTATACTGCGGTGCATTACCCACGACACCGAGTGCGGATGAACGACGACTTCGACGCCGAGGCGTATTACCACATCGCCTATCTCACGCATGACATCATGAATCCGCTGGCCGACGAGCGACTGCTCTGGCTGTACGAGCGCTGCGCTCTGCCCGCCACGCCGCGCCTGCTCGACATCGGTTGCGGTAACGGTCACGCCGCCCTCTTGCTTGCGCGCGGCGCAGGAGCGCGTTGCACGCTAGTGGACAGCTCGCCGCAATGGATAGCGGAAGCCGAGAGGCGCTTCGCCGCCGCCGGTCTGTCGACACTGGCGGAAACCGTGTGCATCGACGCGGACGCGTACACGCCGGAGGAGGGGAGCTACGACATCGCGCTCTGTCTCGGCACCGCACTGGTGTACGGTGGATTCGCCCAGGCCCTGCGGCGGCTCGCGCCCGCACTGCGTTCCGGCGGCTATGTGATCGTGGGCGAACCCACACTCGATATCACCCCGCCACTGCGCTATCAGGACTACCTTCGTCGCCTCGGCTGGGAATTGCCGAGCGCCCGGCGCCTGCTGCGCGAACTCGTGGAGGCGGGCTACGAATTGATCGCCACCTTGCGCAGCACCGAGGATGAATGGGACCGGTACATGGCCTTGCAATGGCAGTCCATTGTCGAGCATGCCGACGCGCGCCCCGAGGATGCGCAGGCGCGGTCCTTCGTCGAGTGGATGCGCGATGAACAGGAGGTGTACCTCCGCTATCAACGCCGTTACGTTGATTGGAACATTCTTCTGCTGCGTGTGAGGAAGTGAGCACGAGGTTGTGCGCATCGCGAAACGGTGTGCTGTTCGTTTCACTGCGCCGATTATCCCGCGCGCATTCGCTATATTTCTTCGATGCGTGCGTTGACGGGAATATCGTTCGGACCGGGAATGCGGTACATGCTGGTATCCGCCGTGTCCTTCAGTTTGATGGGACTGTTCGTACGCGGGTTGCGCAGCTTGCCCTCGATGGAAATCGTGATGTTTCGCGCGGGCATCAGTCTGGTGATTTCCGCCGGATTCCTCTTGTATGCGCGGAAGTCGCTGGTGGGGAAAAACAAGCTGCTGCTGTTCCTGCGGGGATTCTTCGGCTTCGTGGCATTGAGCGCCTATTTCTACTCCATTCACGAATTGCCTTTGGCCGAAGCCGTGCCGGTGCAGTACACCAGTCCGTTGTTCACCGCCTTGCTCGCGCCGTTGATACTCGGCGAGAAAAATCAGGGCCGCGAGTGGTTGGCCAGTCTGGTGGCCTTTTCCGGTGTGGCGGTGATCGCGCGTCCCGACACGCTGTCGTCGGTGGTGCCGGTGCTCATCGGCTTGTGCGGGGCCTTCGGCAGCGGGGTGGCCTACAACCTCGTGCGCAAGCTCGGGATGGAGGGCGAGGATCCGCTGACCATCGTCATGTATTTTCCGCTGGTCGCCGTGGTACTCGGAACACCCTTCGCCGTGCAGGATTGGCGCTCGCCGGTGGGATGGGAGTGGGCGGGGTTGCTGGCCGTGGGTGTGACCACGCAGGTGGGGCAGGTGGCATTGACCAAGGGCTTGCGCCTCGAGCGCGCGGCGCGCGCCAGCGTGGTGAATTATCTGGTGATCGCACTGTCGACGGTGTATTCGCTGCTGCTGGGTGAGGAACTGGGCATGCATTCCTTCATCGGGATGGGATTGATCGTGTTCGGCATCGCCTTGCTCGGAGGTGGGAAAAAATGAGGCGGGCGTTTCGCGGCAGCGTCGTCGTGGTCGGGCTGCTTCTGCTGCTTCCGTGCTGGCACGGAGTTGCCCAACTGCCCGAGCAGGCGGGCGCGTGGACGCTCAGGAGCAGCCGTGTCGGCGAGGTGGATGCCGGCGAATTCGCCGCGGGCGTGGACAATGCCACGATTCAAGCGTTGGGCTCGGTGCGCATGGTGCAAGGCACGTATGTCCGCGAACGCGAAACGGTTGTCGTGACACTTGTGGAAATGGTATCGCGCGAGCGCGCCTTTGCGCTGTTCGCTTTCGCCGCGGCCGCGATGCAGCGTCACGGCATTGTCGGCGATGCCTTCGCCATGGAGCGCAACATTCAACACACGCATTACGGTCCGTTTTATCTGCACTGCCGTGGATCGGCGAGAAACAAGATCGTGTCCGATGATCTCGTGCGCGGCATCAAGCGGCGCCTGTTCACGCTGGTGGATTGCGTCAGCGCGGATGTGCCGCTGCCGTTGGATGAGCGCGTGCTGGGCAGCGAGCAGTATCTTCCACCGGTGAAGGAGGCGTGGGCCCTGCTGCGGCTGCGCGGCCTGGACCCGGTGCGCGACGTGGCGCAACAGCGCGCGGCCTGGATTGCACGCTACGAAAAGCGGCTGGCCGGCGGATCGCGTATGTTGCTGTCCTTTCCCGTGCGCAGCGTGCAGGCGCGCGTGGCGCTGGAGACGCTGTTCACGGAACGTTACGGGCAGGGTGGAACGCTGTTCGGGCAATGTGGATTGGCCGCGTTCGATCACGGCACCTGGGCAGCGATCATTGCGCGCTCGGGCGATGCCGTGCTGCTGCTGCTTACCGACAGCAAGGACAGCGGCGCCTGCGTGTGGTTGCGCGCGGTGGCCGAAGGAGCCGTGCCGTGATTCCACGCGGTGTGGATTCAATCATGTGTGTCTTTTTATAGAGGAAGAGGATTCCATGGCGTTGCAGCGTTGGACGATTCTTGGTCAATCGACGGTGTTCGAGAATCCCTGGTGGAAATACCGTCGTGATGATGTGATTTTACCCGACGCCTCGCGTGGAGAATACCACTATGTGGAAACGCGCGGCTCGGTGATGATCGTGCCCCGCACGGAACAGGGGGAGTTCGTGCTCGTGCGCCAGTACCGGCATCTCAACCGGCGCGAGAGCATCGAATTTCCGGCGGGCGGCCGCAAGGACGCACAGAGCTGGGAGGATGCCGCGCGGGCGGAATTGTTGGAGGAGGCCAACATGGAAGCGGGGACATTGCAGCCGCTGGGTTCCTTCAATCCCTTCAACGGCGTCACCAGCGAAATCAGCCGCGTGTATCTGGCGAGCGACCTTCGTGACGCCGAGGGCACACCCGATCCGACGGAGGAGTTCGAAAGGCTAGTGCTGAACGCCATGGAAATCAACGCGCTCATCGCCGCCGGCGAACTCTGGGACGGCATGTCGCTCGCCGCGTGGTCGCTGTACAATGTGCTCGGACGGCAGCGCGGCTCCACTCCGACGGAGACGGAGCGCTGATGCGCACGGTGTGTCTGCTGCTGCGGATCGTTCTGTTCGGCATGGCGGCGACGGTGGGCGCGCAACCGCACAGCGTCGGCGCGCACAGCGGCGGAGTCGGTGTGCGCAACGGCGCCGACGTGCTCATCGCCGATTCGTTGCATGTGCTGCGGGGAAAAAAGGTGGGTGTGGTGTGCAATCACTCCTCGCTGTTGTCCGACGGCACTCCGCTGTATATCGCGCTGCGCGACCGAGGCGTGCGGGTGGTGGCGCTGTTCGCGCCGGAGCACGGGCGCCTGGGTCTCGAGGGCGCGGGCGTGCGCATCGCGGGCGACAGTGTGGATGGCATCCCTGCCTACTCGTTGTATGGTGAAGTGCGCAAGCCCACGGCCGCGATGCTTCGCGATGTGGAGGTGCTGCTCTTCGACATGCAGGATATCGGTGTCCGCTATTACACCTACGTCTCTACCATGGTGTACTGCATGGAAGCCGCGGCGGCGGCGGGCATCGAGGTGCTGGTGCTGGACCGGCCCAATCCCCTCGGTGGTCTGCGCGTTGAAGGTCCGCTGCGGAGGGGTCCGCGCTCCTTTGTGGCGATGCTGCCCGTGCCGGTACGCCACGGCATGACCGTGGGCGAATTGGCGCTGATGGCGCTGGGCGAGCGCTGGCTGGCGGAGGACGCGCAGCCACGCCTGCGGGTGATGCGCATGGAGGGGTGGAGACGCGAAAGCACCGCCTACGCCGACAGCGCGCGTTGGATTCCGCCTTCGCCCAACATCCGCACGCCGATGGCGGCCTTGGCCTATGTGGGCACCTGCCTGCTCGAGGGCAGCGCGTTCAGCGAGGGACGGGGCACCGACGAGCCCTTTCTGCTCTGCGGCGCGCCATTCGTGGATGCGGAGGAATTCGCCCTTGCCATGAATGCCCTTGCTTTACCCGGCGTGC
>JAMIQH010000258.1:0-2822 GCA_035914695.1 Bacteroidota bacterium
GCAAATCCTCGCTCGATTCGGCCACTTTCTCCAGCAAGGCCTGATGCAATTCCTCGAGCTTGCCCGCGTGCTCGGCTGGCACGTCCTTCTCCTCGTACTTGCCGCTGCCATCGGTGGTGAACACCATGAGCTTTTTCCGCACCACGTCGATGCAGGTGTTGAATGCCGGGCCCTTGTTCACGGGATACTGCGCGATCACCACATCCGGACTGAGGCGGTTGCGCGCGGCTTCCACCACCTGCTCGAAATCGGCATGCTCGTTGTCCATCTTGTTCACGGCCATGACCACAGGGGTGTTGTACTCGGTGGCGTGATTCCACACCAGCTCGGTGCCGACTTCCACACCTTCCACGGCCTTGAGCACCAGCAGCGCCGTATCGACCACGCGCAGACTGGACACCACGTCCCCGAAGAAATCGGAATAGCCCGGCGTATCGATCACGTTGATCTTGTGGCCCTTGTACTCCATCGCAAGCAAGGAGCTGTTGATGGAAATCTGGCGGTCGATCTCATCGTGATGATAATCCGACGTCGTGGAGCCGTCCTCGATGCGCCCGATGCGCGTCGTGGCTCCCGTCGTGAGCAGCATGGCGTCGGCAATAATCGTCTTTCCGGAGCTTCCGTGGCCGATCAGCGCCACATTCCGAATGGTTTCCGGGGTGTAATCTTTCAAGGGGTCCTCCTTGCACTGATAGCGGGTAGAGTTCGTCGACAAGAGAGAAAGTACAGTACAGCATTGTAATGTAGCGGTGGGGCCGAAAACTTCCAAACCGCCGGAATCATTGACGTTAGCGCCATCGCTCCACGGCGTCAGCGCGCTGGAGCCGTGCCGAAATCCGGCGTGTAATGCAGCGGTCCGTCGGGTCCGACCGGGAGTCCCAGCGCCATCCAACCAATCAGCAGCAGCACCCACGCCAGCGCGAAGGATATCGAGTACGGGAGCATCGTCGAAATGATGGTTCCCATGCCGTAGCGATCATCGTATTTCTCCGCGAAAGACACGATAAGAGCGAAATACGACATCATCGGCGTGATCACATTCGTCACCGAATCTCCGATGCGGAACACCATTTGCGTCAGCGAGGGATGGTAGCCCAGCAGCATGAACATGGGCACGAACACCGGCGCCATGATGGCCCACTTGGCGGACGCCGACCCCATGAACATGTTGATGAAGGCACTGAAGAGAATGAACAAAATCATCAGTGGTATGCCGCCGAGGCCGATGCCGCGCAGCAGCTCGGCGCCGTCGATGGCAACGATGAGCCCCAGATTGCTGTAGCCGAAATAGTACACGAACTGGGCGGCGAAAAACACCAGCACAATGTACGTGGCCAAATGGCTCATCGACGAAATCATCTGTTTGACGCCCTGTTTGTCGCTGCGAATGCTGCCCGTGACCCAGCCGTACACCATGCCGGGGATGAGGAAAAACACCATGATGGCCGTTATCATGCCGTTGAAAAATGCCGACTGCAGCACGCTTTTCCCCGGATGACGCAGCAGGCCCTGCTCGGGCACCACCGCGATGAGAAACAGCGCCACCACGATCAACACGCTGATCCCCGCCCAGAGCAGTCCCTTCTTCTCGGAGGCGTTGAGCTGCTCGAGGTCGATGGCCTTCTGCGCGCCGCGGTAGGGACCCAGCCGCGGCTCGACAAAGCGGTCGGTGACAATCGTGCCCACCACCACCACCATCACCGCCGAGGCCCACATGAAGTACAGATTCGTGGCCGGCGTGATATGCACGTTCACGTCGATGATATGCGCGGCGCTTTGTGTCAGGCCCGCCAGCACCGGATCCACGCTGCCGATGAGTATGTTCGCGCCGAAGCCGCCGCTCACGCCGGAAAACGCGGCGGCGAGTCCCGCCATGGGATGCCGACCCAGCGCCAGAAAAATCACCGCGCCCAGCGGTATCAGCACCACATAGCCCGCTTCGGAGGCGAGATGCGACATGACGCCGGCAGCGACCAGTGAAGCGGTGATCAGCCGGCGCGGCGCCTTAAGCACCAACGCGCGGATGAGCACGGTGAGCAGCCCCGAACCCTCGGCCACACCGATGCCGATCATGGCCACGAGCACCAGACCCAGCGGTGGGAATTTCACGAAGTTGTGCTCGACATTTTCGAACATCCACCGCAATCCTTCGCCGCTGAGCAGACTGCGTACCGTGATCGTTTCGCCCGTGCCGGGATGCGAGGCCGTGATGCCCAGCCACGCGGTGATGGCCGAGAGCAGCACCACCACGCCCGCCAGAATGGCGAAAATGGTTGCGGGATGCGGGAGCGCATTGCCTATGCGCTCGACGCGGTCGAGGGATCGCGCGAACAGCGAACGCTTTGTCGTCATGATGCGGGGACCTCCGTTGCGTGAGTGGAATCCGCGGGGCAGCGGGGGTAAACACGGAAGATAGAACCACCCTTGCCATCACTGCAAGGGAAATCGGAAGGGAGTGCGGGGGGCTGGATGCGGGGTTGAGACTCTCGATTCAACACCTCCCCCCGCCCCGGTCTTGACCGAGGCGGGGGGAAGTGTATCCGGGTGTTCAGCGCGCGAGTATCATCTTGCGTTGTATGGTGCCGGCGTCGCTGTCGATGCGATAGAAATACAACCCGCTGGGCAGCGTACCGCTGCGGAACGGCACGGAATGCACGCCGCGCTGATGGGGGCTCTGGCAGAAAGATTTCTCGCCTCCATAATAATCCTTACCGTAATTATTCGTCCCTCTAGCAAGATACAACCCCGTGACTTGGGTCGAGCACGTTCACCCTCAGCGCCTCGCCGCGCCAGGCGGGAGCGGCATAATCGCAAATTTGCCG
>JAMIQH010000259.1:0-2841 GCA_035914695.1 Bacteroidota bacterium
GACGACAATACAGTTCTGTGTGGGTCTTGAGCGAAGCATACCGTAAGATACGGAATGGTAGCATTTCCCCAAGAGAATGGATGTCCTACCTCGGGGGCCACAAGCTGGGTGAAAGCGGATACATCGACCCGCGTCGTGAACTTTTCTGAAAGGGGCTTTCGTCCAGCCTTGTTTCGATTTCCCAGTGACACAATCCCGTTCTATCACCGCTGCAACCCGCCACCCGCACTGCCAGACATTGCTTCTTGCCGATCCGTCGACACCAGCGATGCACATTCGTGCTGCATCCCTTATGAAGCAATGGTTACGCGTTGGAGTACGACTGTTCAGGGATTTGTAATGTTCGATTAAGGCGGCTGAAGGATTTCGCGATTACCTTTGTAAACAGTCGAACCATTATGCGGAAGTCGAATGAAGGCTCACTACGAATGCAGTATCAACACAAAGATTGTGACCAGAAATCTTGTGCTCGCTGTTCTCTCTCTGCTCGCAAGTCTCGTTCTCCTGTCCACTTGATTCGGAATTGCGTTTGCGCGCTGAACATTTCTGTACTCCCAAGTCAGGGCACCGGATCGGAGTTCACCGCGATGCGGCATCTCGCAGCCAGATCATTGACCGCACAGGTAGCTTCACCCTTCGAGTTCACCTGTGAGATGTACGCACTCCGTGCGCGTGGAAGGACTCCATACCCCATACCTTCTTTGACTGAAATCGTTACCACATCCAAACGTCGAAAACTCCTCGATTGACATACGATACCTCCGGAAGCCGCCATGTCTCGTACACAGGGCGGTCTCTTTTTTTCATCGAAGCGCTATCGCACACGCAAAAGCAATCCCTTGAGATAGAGCGACTCGGGTACATGCAAGGCAATGGGATGATCTTCCGCCTGTGTGAGTTCGCGCAGCACGGTAACATCGATATGGGCATCCACCGCCGCATCGGCCACGATTTTTCGAAACAGCGGAGTGGTGATATGTCCGCTGCACGAAAACGTAAGTAGCATCCCTCCCGGACGCAGCAGCTTGAGAGCGAGCAGGTTGATGTCCTTGTAGCCGCGCGCGGCTTTGGTGACTGTCGCCGCGGACCAGGCGAATTTCGGAGGATCGAGTACGATGATATCGAAGCTCCGCGCCGCGTCGCGAAAACTCCGGAGCACCTGAAACACATCGCCCTGTATTTGCTGGTAGGCCTGCGCATCGCAGGTCTGCATGCGCACATTGCGTTGCGCCAATGCCAACGCGTCGCCGGAGATATCGCAATCGAGCACGGAGCGCGCTCCGCCGTTCAACGCGGCACAGGCGAAACCTCCGGCATAGGAAAAGCAATTCAGTATATCCGCCCCTTTCGCCAGCGAGCGCAGAAGCGCGCGATTCTCGCGCTGATCGAGATACATCCCGGTTTTATGCCCTTGCACGATGTCGGCAAGCATGGGCATGCCGTGTTCACGCACTTCGACAGGCGCATCGGGGATGCCATCGCCCACCTCCATCCCGACGTCCGGCAAGCCCTCGCGCTTCCGCACATCGTCATCCGAACGATCAAGAACACGGCATGTCGGGAAGCGCTCCCGTAGAGCGTTCAGGATGTCCGCTCGCCAGTACTCCACTCCCGCCGCGTGAAACTGGCAAACCAGGTGATCCGCGTAGCGATCCACCACCAGGCCCGGCAAGCCATCCGCCTCACTCGAAATCAAACGATAGGCGTCGGTATCGGGAAGGAAACGGAAATCATCCCGCAGCTCCGCGGCTCTCGCAATCCGCTGTCGGAAAAAATCCGGGTCGATGGATGCATCCTGATGGAAACTCCAGACACGCACGCGCAATTGGCTCTCCGGCGACCACGCGCCCGAGCCCAGGAAGCGCCCGTCGCTCGCGCGCACAACCACAGTCGCTCCCGGATCGGGATTCCCCGTCACGCGATCGATCCCACCCGAAAACACCCAGGGGTGACGACGAAGAAGCGAGTCCTCTCTTCCCTTCTTGAGAATCGCTGTCGCTACGTTGGACATGACATCACTCCTGCTCTGCTGCAAAAAACCTGCTTGCCGCGAAATTCGCGGCATGGTGCGCATCAAAAGTAGCACCGCGGCTGTCGCGGCACAACCGCGCGTGCGCTGCGTGCGCATCTCGGTGTCGCCTTGCATGCAGCACATCGGGCATGTGCGCGTACTTCCGTCCGCAAAGCAGCCCGCTTCCCCGGGTCAAGCAGAATAATGCATCCGCACTCTCGCCTTGTCATGGGGCCGCCAGCGACGAAGAATCTCCTCGATCATGCATCGGAATGAATCTTCGATGCGAAGTTCCTGACTTCGCCACGCTTCTCGGGATTGCGAATGTGCGTCATTGTTCCCACCGACTTACGGGGATTCTGCTTGAGATTTAGGTGCCGCGACGGCGAAATCGGAGCGGATGTGTCTTCATCATGAAACGACAGGGCTCGTGAGAAGAGCCATTGTTTGCGTCTTTGCACCGCGGCGTCTTTGCGTTGAATTCGCTTCTGACTTCGGAAGAATGAAACGCAACGTCGCAGAGAAGCGGAGACGCACAGTGACGACAGGGTGTTGTCTCGTTTCGCGATTCAATGACCATTATGCTGCGACGAGGAAAACGCGCTTCCTCCCCATGTCTCGGGTTCTGCAATGGCGAAGTAAGGAAGAATCTCCTCGATCATGCGTCGGAAGGGATCTTCGATGCGAAGCTGTTCCGAGCGGAGAGTTGCCGTGATGCGGGGACGTGCTGAGAGAGGATAAAAAACGCCGCCCCGCGAATCGCGGGGCGGCGTATGAAGGAGAGAAGTCGCTCGGGATTAGCGGGCGAGAATCATCTTCTTACCCTGCAC
>JAMIQH010000260.1:0-30526 GCA_035914695.1 Bacteroidota bacterium
CGGAGAATTACGCGGTGGAACTTCACGGATCCCAGGGTGTGGTGCGCGGACGCGAGCTGTCCGGAGGCCAGCTGATGGGTGTGAGTCTCGCAGTCAAACTCGCGCTCATCCGCTGGTATTCGCGCTGCCGCATCGGTTTTCTCGACGAGCCCACCACGCATCTCGACAGAGAAACCCGGGCCCACCTCGCCGATGTTATCCAACATCTCGAACAACTTACCGGTGACGAAGCCCCGTGGTTCGATCAACTTTTCGTGATCAGCCACGAGGAATCCTTCGAGGGCATCGGTCACCGCATTGCATTGTACCGCGATCCCATTCACGGAAGTCGCATCAACGATGGAGAATAGCGCATGAAAAGACGAGCATCCGCGGCACAAAAGGAACCCATCCGCCCGCGCAGCGAGAGTCTGATGTCGCAGGCGATCGAGGTCGCCACGTTGGCCCACGACGGCATCACCGACCGCAAGGGCAGGCCGTACATCCTGCACGCGCTGGAAGTCGCGATGGACGCGAACACCAGCGAGGAATTCGTTGTCGGCATGTTGCACGATGTTTTGGAGCATAGCAATGATCGTGTCACGGTGAAAGACCTTGTCGGCATGGATTTTCCTCAGCAGGTGATAGAAGCTGTAGTACGGCTCACCAAGCGCAAGGAGGGCCTGCTTGAGGAGCGGTGGGAAGACTACATTTCCCGCGTTGCCGAGCATCCCTTGACACTTCGCGTCAAGCTCCGCGATATCGAATCGAACATGGAAATGCTGCGCTCCCGCATCATTGAAGCGGCGGATGCCGAGCGCATGGAGCGCTACCTCTCCGCGCGGGAGCGTCTGCTGCTGTTGATGGAGGACTGATTTCATGCCCGATGCCGTCCGCCTCCTGATCGGCGTCGCGGTACCCTATCTCGTTGCGGGATTGGTGGATGTGGCGTTCAAGGAGCGCATCAAGCGACGCATACTCGCTTCGGGAGGGCGTTTCAGCGATCTGCCGTCGTGGCTGCTGCACGCCCGCGGCTGGCATCTGTACATCACGGGCATGTGGATCGCGCTGATGCTCGTGGAAGTGCTGCTTCTGCACTGGCCCTGGCAGATATTGCTCGGCGCCGTGGTGTTTTACACCGAGGATGTCGCCTACTATGCCTTTACCTGGCTGCTTTTCGGAGGCACGTACGGAGAAGGACGCTTCTTCCCAAAACAACTGTACTGGCTGCACGGGAATATCGGCTGGTACAAGCGGCTGGTGGGCGCGTCATTCCCGCTACGGAATTTCCTGATCGTGCTCGCACTGCAATACATCCTATTCGCGGTACTGCTGGTCTTTTTCCTTTAATCCGGCAGCGAAACCGACGCCCGCAGCCCGGCGTGGGCGAAATACTGTGAAAATCCGTACATTGTGATGATGGAAACGATTGTAGCACAGGAACTGATGCATACCGCCATGCGCGCCGCCCGGGCAGCGGGCGAAGTGTTGCGCGGACATCTCGGACGCTTGCGCCATATCGAGACCAAAAACGGCCAGCAGATGAATCTTGTGACCGAGGCCGATCGTGCGGCCGAGCGCAGCATTATCGCGAACATACGCGAGGACTGGCCGGAGCACGCCATACTGGGCGAGGAGAGCGGCGCGCATGCCGGGGCGGCGCCGTATCGCTGGATTATCGATCCGCTGGACGGCACCACGAATTACACCCACGCCTTTCCCATTTTCAGCATATCCATTGCGGTGGAACACGAGGGCGAGGTGCTGGCCGGTGTGGTGTACGATCCGATGCGCGACGAACTGTTTCATGCCACACGCGGCGGCGGCGCCTTTCTCAACGACGAACCCATCGCGGTGTCGTCCACAACGGAATTGCAGCGCGCGATGTTGGTGACGGGCTTCCCATACAATGTGCGCGAAAATCCGAATTACTGCCGCGAGCGGTTCATCGCATTTCTTGATGCCGCGCAGGCAGTGCGGCGGCTGGGCAGCGCCGCGCTGGACTGCGCCTGGGTCGCGGCCGGACGGCTCGATGGCTTCTGGGAAGTGTCGCTGCAGCCCTGGGACAAAGCCGCCGGCGTGTTGTTGATCGAGGAAGCGGGTGGCCGCGTCAGCGATTTCGCCGGAGGCGCGCACTCCCTGTACGAGCTTCCCATTCTGGCGAGCAACGGGCATATTCACGACGCCATGCTGCGTGTGCTCGACGATGCGACGCTCGTGACCATATCCTTCGGGCGTCGCTGACGCCTCTGCCATCACCACGGGCGCAGACAGCGCCTGGACGAAGTACGCAATCACTTTTGTATCACCTGGAGACAGCATGAGCGTTCTCGTTGTCGGATCCGTTGCACTCGATTATCTCGAAACCCCCTTCGGCATCATGGAGCAGGCCCTGGGCGGCTCGGCCACCTTTTGTTCGCTGGCTGCGAGCTACCTTACATCGGACGTACGTTTTGTCGGCATTGTCGGCGCGGATTTTCCGCAGAAGCACATCGATTTTCTGACCAAGCGTGGCATCGATTTGCTCGGCCTGGTGCGCGAAGCGGAGGGCAAAACGTTTTCGTGGGGCGGAAAATATCACGATGATATGAACACCCGCGACACGCTGTACACCGAACTCGGCGTGTTCGAACATTTTCACCCCGTGATACCCGATGCGTGGAAGCAAAGCGACTTCGTGCTGCTTGGCAATATTCATCCTTCGCTGCAGATGGAAGTACTCGAACAAATCGAGCAGCCGAAGCTGGTGGTGTGCGACACCATGAATCTCTGGATCAACATCAGCCAGAAGGATTTGAAAAAGGTGCTCAAACGCGTGGACGTGCTCATTCTCAACGACGAGGAGGCGCGCATGCTCACCGACCAGCGCAATCTGATCACAGCCGGGAACACGCTGCTGCGCATGGGTCCGCGTGTGGCGGTGATCAAAAAAGGCGAGCATGGCGCGGTGCTGATGACGCGCGACACGTATTTCGCCACGCCGGCCTTTCCGCTGGAAACAGTCAAGGATCCGACCGGCGCGGGCGACACCTTCGCGGGCGCATTCATCGGTTGGCTGGCGCGCACCGGCGACGTCACCACGGCGAACATGCGCAAAGCCGTGGTGTACGGCAGCGTGCTCGCATCGTTCTGCGTGGAGGAATTCTCCATCGATGGCATTCGCGCGCTGGGCGAGGAGCACATCGCCGAGCGCTTCAGCGCGTTCCGAAAGATCACGACGTTCTGAGTCCGCCTGCATTGTGAGCGGGCGTGCGCGGATGTTCGCCGGGCGTTCGCCTCGGCACATGCGCACACGGTCAACGTGCCAAGCTCTGATCGCTCCGTGATTTCAGTGGATGTTCCATTTGCACTCTTCCCGGAACCGGCATAGTCAGCACGATTATCGCATGACATCCTATCTGACCGACATACTGTCGTTGCGTGACGATGGACTGCGTTTTCTGGACCAGACGCTGCTTCCCGGCACGTATCAGATTGTCCACACGCGCGATTACCGCGACGTGCTGGAGGCGATTCGCTCGCTGCGTCTGCGCGGCGCCCCGTTGATCGGCATTGCCGCCGCCGCCGGCATCGCGCTCGCCGCACGTGAATACCGGGGCGACGCATCCGAAATGCGCGAGACCCTGCACCGCGTGTGCGATGCCTTCGCCGCAACCCGTCCCACCGCCGTCAATCTCTTCTGGGCGGTGAGCATCATGCGAGAACGCATCGACACTTGCGCCCTCGAGCAGCTACCCGCGGAATTACGCCGCACGGCCGAAGCCTTGCACGCCGACGATGCGCGGCGCTGCGCGTCCATCGGCATGCACGGCGCCGACTTGTTCGACCACGGTGCGCGCATACTCACCCATTGCAACAGCGGCGCCCTCGCCACGGGCGGAGAAGGCACGGCCTTTGCTTGCCTGCTCGAAGCGCATCGGCGGGGACTGGACATTCACGTGTACGCCGACGAAACGCGCCCCTTGCTGCAGGGTGCGCGCCTGACGATGTGGGAATTGGGGCAGCATGGCATACCCTGCACACTCATCACCGACAGCACGGCGGCCATGCTCATGCGCGCCGGGAACATCGACGCCGTGATCACCGGCGCGGACCGCATTGCCGCCAATGGCGACACGGCGAACAAAATCGGCACCTACGGGCTGGCTGTGGCGGCACGCGCGCACGGCATTCCGTTTTACATTGCCGCGCCTCGTTCCACCATCGATCTTTCGATTTCCCGTGGCGAAGACATTCCCATCGAACAACGGCCGGCGGACGAAGTACGCATGCTGGCCGGAATGCGCATTGCACCCGAGGATTGTGCCGTATACGCCCCGGCCTTCGACGTCACTCCCGCCGAGCTGATCGCAGCCATCGTGACCGAGGACGGAGTTCTGCGGCCGTCATATACTGAAACTCTGCGTATCGATCCATCGTAGACACCCGCTGCGTCATGATCGTCAAAGCTGAAGCCATCGTTCTCAAAAGCATGAAGTACGGCGAGACCAGCCGCATCGTCACCATGTACACGCGGGAATTCGGCAAGGTCAGTCTCATGGCAAAGGGCGCGCGCGCTCCGAAGAACAAATTCGGCGCAGCACTCGACGCGATGAGTCACTGCGACATTGTGTTTTACCGCAAAGAGCAGCGCGATCTGCATTTGCTCTCGCAGGCGGATGTGATTCAACCATATCGTGGCATTGTGAACGACCCGCTGCGACTGATGACGGGGTTCGCGATACTTGAATTTCTGCACGCCAGCGTGCAGGGCGAAGAGGAGCATGCGGCATTGTTCGATGTGCTGAGCGACACGCTCGATGCGCTGGACAGCGCTGCGACGCAGCCCTTTCACGTGTTGCTGCGCTATCTGCTGCAACTCGCGGTGGCGCTGGGCATTGGCACGGATTTCGAGCACTGCGTGCACTGCCGCGCCGCGCTCGACGACACGCGACGCCGGCGTTCGACAATGCAGTTTTCCATCGCGCATGGCGGTTGCACCTGCGACGATTGCGCTCCCCGCAGTGACGCCACGGCCATCGATACGAGTACGGCGGAGGTCTTGCTGCGTTTGCAACGAGGAGAACGAATCGCGGAACAATCCTCGGCACGCGCACGCCGCGAGGCGCTGCAACTGCTGCACCGGCATTTACGCGCGCATATCGACGGCATGCGCACCGTGCGTTCGTTGCACATGCTTGAAGCGTTCGACTGACAGCGGCATCTCATACAGGAAGGAGGCATTTTTCGCGCGCATTTGTTGTTACTGATGGAACCTCGTGTTCCGACATTTGACACAACAACACGAACCGTCTCAATTCCGGAGGTTTTTTCCATGTCCAAACGAGCAGTTCTCACAGCAATCGTTCTTGTCAGTGTGGGGATTCTTTTCGGTGCGGTGCTGGTGACGAGCTTCAGTGGTACCGGACTCTCGCTTGCGGATTCCCGCATTTCTTTCAATTCCGACGCCCCGTTCACTCCGCCCGCGAGCGTGGCGGAATTGAACCAGGCCTTTCGCGATGTTGCCACCACGGTGACGCCGCAGGTCGTATACATCGCCGTGAAGGCAAAGGGCCGCGACATGCAATCGCCTCTCTGGCGCTTCGGCATTCCGGAGCAGGAGGAAGGGGAAAGCAATATTCAGAGCGGCTCCGGCTCCGGCATTATCCTTACAGCGGACGGCTACATTCTCACCAACCGCCATGTGATAGAGAACGCCATCGAGAATGGCATCACGGTGACACTCAGCGACACACGTGAATTTGACGCCACCGTGGTGGGGCAGGACGAAAACACCGACATCGCGGTGATTAAAATCGACGCCACGGGCTTGAGCCCCGCCTCGCTCGGCAACTCCGATGAAGTGCGCGTCGGCGACTGGGTGATCGCCGTGGGCAATCCGCTGGGTCTCACATCCACCGTCACCGCCGGCATCGTGTCGGCCATCAGCCGCAATATTCGCATTCTCGGCGACCAGCGTGGCTTTGGCATCGAAAACTTCATTCAGACCGATGCGGTAATCAATCCCGGCAACAGCGGCGGCGCGATGGTGAATCTCCAGGGGCAGGTGGTGGGCGTGAACACCGCCATCGCCACCAGCGGCATGGAGGCACGGTACATTGGCTATGGTTTCGCCGTGCCGATCAATCTTGCCCGTGTGGTTGCCAATACGCTGATCAAGGAAGGAAAATTTGAACGCGGGTATATCGGCGTGAACATCACCGACATCGATGCGAAAAAGGCGGAAGCCCTGGGACTCGACCGCTACCGCGGTGTGCTTGTCGAGCGTCTCGTGCCGGGCGGCGCGGGCGAAGCGGCCGGCGTGAAAGTGGGCGACGCCATCGTGGAAGTGGACGGCAAGGCCGTGGAAAGCGCCAACCAACTCCAGGCCCGCGTGGGTATGCATCATCCCGGCGATAAAATTTCCCTGAAAATCTGGCGCGAAGGAAAATATGTCAGTGTCCCCGTCACTCTGCGTGGACAGGACAACAAGGATGTGGCCGACAAAACACCGGAGAAGAAGGATGACAAGAATATCGAGGACAGCGCTTCGCCGTTGAATCTCGAAAAGGCCGGCTTCACCGTGAAGTCCATGGACTCCCGCGCCCGCGAGACCTTCGACCGCGACGCGGGTGTGCTGGTGGACAATGTCAAGCGCAACAGCCCCGCCGCCGAGAGCGGTCTGCGTCCCGGATTACTGATTTTCGAGGCCATTCGCAAAGGCAAGAAAACGCCTATCGAGGATGTGGCGGATTTCCGCAAATTCGCCAAGTCGCTGGACAAGGGTGAATCGGTGTTGCTGCGCACCATGAGCAGCAACGGCGACACCTTCTTCATCCCGATGAAGGCGCCGCTGGAGTAACGCGATTCCAAACCCCATGATTACGCGAAGGCGCGTGATCCGCTTACACCGCGGTCACGCGCCTTTGCCATTTCCTCCGAAGCGCGGCTACCAGGGAGCAGTGCCGAAACGCACACGGCTCATTCCCGTCATGGCCAACACCGCCAGCGCGAAGCCGCCGAGCGCATCCAGCACGTAGTGCTGATGCACGAACAAGGTGGAAACGGAAATGAGCACAGCCACCGCAACGAAGAGCAGGGACAACGCGGTGAGACCCCGGCTGCGCAACGCCAGGAAGGCCACAAGCCAGGGATTGGCCACATGAAGACTGGGGAAAGCATTGTAGCGCGAATCCACCGCGTGCAGCAGCGAGAGCGTACCGCCCTCGCTGGCGAGTTCGCGCGCCGGCCCCATGGCCGGAAACAGCGCAAAGAGGAGGAAGGCGGTGAGATTCATCACGATGAAGGTACCGAACGCCCGGTTGAGAAACGCTGGCGACCGATCGATAGCGAACAGTCCGAGAATGATCACGTAGGCCAACAAATACGCCGGGAAAAAAGCGGGAATGAAAGGAATTGCCGCATCGATGGGCAACGCCGGATCGAAGAAGGGACCGCGCAGTGCGCCGATCCAGGCGGTGAGCAGGTACAGCGCTATCCATGCCGCGTAGCACAGCAGCATGATGAACACGTAACGCCGGAGACGAAAGAGCTTTTCCATGCTGCAATTACGGTTGGGCGATGGTCAGTATCAACCGGCTCGAACCGCGAAAGACGCGTAAGAGACAAACCGCGAAAGGCGCGAAAGACACTAAAAGCGGTTTCCGCATTGTGCGTGCTGTTGGTGGCTCAGCGCAACGCGGGCATTGGCAATCCTCAATAGCGCCTTCGGGTATCGTCCGCGCGCTTTGGTATTGTTTCCGAGCGGCGCAAGGCGCATATTTCCGAATCATCGAAAAAAGGTCAGCGGATGAACAAGTATTTGATAGCACTCTCGATGTTCGCCACGCTGCTGCTTGCGGCGGGTTCGGCACAGGCACAGACCGAAGTTGCCAAATACGCGGGCGAATTCATGGCCACGGGCTTCGGCAGCCGCGCGCTGGGCATGGGTGGCGCGCACAGCGCCATGGCGTCCGATGTGACCGCGGCGTACTGGAATCCCGCCGGCCTCATGCGCATGGACTATCCTGAAATCGGCCTCATGCATGAGCAGCGCTTTGGCGGGCTGTTGAGCTTCAATTACGGTGGTGTTGCCTGGCCGTTCGGCTCGCGATCCACTGTGGCACTGTCGGTGACGCGCCTCGGGGTGGACGACATTCCCGACACGCGCGGCGCACTGATCGATCTCAACGGCAATGGACAGCTCGACGAAGGCGAACGCCTCGATCCCTCCAAGGTCACCATGTTCAGCACCGCCGATTGGGTGGCGTACGGTACCTTCGCGTTTCGCAGCAGCAAGGAATTGACGCTGGGTGTGAATCTCAAGTTCATCCATCGCGCGCATCACATCGAATCGGCCACGGGTGTGGGCTTCGATATCGGCGCACAGTACCGGGCGATGGACGACTTGTTCCTCGGCGCCACGGTACAGGACGTGACCACCACGCTGATGGCCTGGAGCACGGGACGCAACGAACTCGTGTCGCCCACGCTCAAGCTGGGTGCGGCGTATCAGCTCGCGCTGCTCGGCGGCACCATCACGCCGGCGGTGGATTTCGATGTGATGTTCGAGAATCGCCGCTACGCTTCCACCTTCAACGTTGGAGCGGTGAGTGTCAATCCGCGCGCAGGTCTGGAGTATCGCTTCAAGGATATTTTCGCGCTGCGCGGCGGATACAGCGACACGCAGGATTTGACCTTCGGCGCGGGAATTCATTTGCCGAAATTGTATCTTGATTACGCGTTCGGGCAAAACGATTTGTTCAGCGATTTCAAGGATGCGTCCCATCGCATCTCGCTGCGTCTCGTGCTCGAGGAAAAGCATTTTGCACGTACAGAATAACAGGCGTATGCGTAACGATTCTTCGAAAAACCGTGAGCATGCCCTCGCGGTTTTTCTTTTCATTGCCCTCCTCCCCCTGCTGCTTGTTGCAACGAGCGGCTGCAAATCCTCGTCCGACGGGGACGCGAACAACACTCCTGCCATCGACAGCTCGGATGTGTATACACTCGAGTTGCTGAAGGACAGATTGGAAAAGGACAAATACCTCCTGTCCAATCCTTCCACGCCGATCAAGGCGTCGGACATGGGCGCGTTTCGCGGCCTCGCGTACTACCCGCCGGACAAGAGCTTCGCTCTACCCGTCGTGTTGCAGCGGCTTGCCACGCCGGAGGAAATCGTGATGGCAACATCGAAGGACAAGCCACGGCT
Organism: Bacteroidota bacterium; assembly: GCA_035914695.1. Lineage (GTDB taxonomy): Bacteria > Bacteroidota > Ignavibacteria > SZUA-365 > SZUA-365 > JAOSJT01. The sequence continues at coordinate 9,170 of JAMIQH010000260.1, forward strand.
TATGTTGTACATTGGGGATTTCCGCTTCACGCTGCAGGGCAAGGACTGTGCGTTGCGCGTGTACGCGCCGAAAGACACGAGCGAAGGCAACTACTGGTTCATTCCGTTCACCGATCTCACGACAGGTGACGACAGCTATGAAGCCGGACGGTACATCGACATCGAGGACACGTCGTCGGACAGCACCTTCCTGGATTTCAACTACGCCTACAATCCCTACTGCGCATACAACGAGCGCTATGACTGTCCCATCCCTCCAGCGGAAAACGCACTGCCCGTGGCGATCACCGCGGGAGAAAAGCGCTTCCCCCTCGGCCATGCGCATTGATCATCGCGGGCTGCTTCCCGCGCTACTCGCCGTGCTACTGGCCGCCTGCTCGTCGGCTCCGGAAACCGATGTCGGCGAGGAGGGACCATCCTTCTACCGCTATGCCGCCAACGCCGAGATGAGCGACGCGTATGTGTCGTCGAGCGATGGCGCCCTGCGCGTGCTGACGCCACGCGGCTGGCGCAAAGCTGTGGATAGACAGCAGGCCCCCGCCATCGTGCTCTGGTTGCTGCGCGAGGATTACAGCGCCTCGCTGTCCTTCCTCCCTATGCAGATGGATCCGGGATTGTATCTCACGTTGAAAAAAGACGGTATCGAGGCGGTTGGCAAAGTCAGTCTCAGTCTCAAGCAGCGCACCGCCGACGACTCCGTGCGTGTGGTGCAGCCCGTGGAGCAGTTCCGCGTGGGAGGCCGCGTGTGTGCCGCCTACGAGTACCGCCTTGGCAGCACCGCGCCGCTGATTCGCGTGGTGGTGTTCGACAGCGGTTCGCGCTTCGTTGAATGCGCCCTGTATCCCGCTTCGCCCGAAATCACGCCAGCCGAGAATCGGCGCCTCTTCGAGGTGCAGCAAAGCGTGCTTGCGTCCTTGGTGGCGAACTGATGCCGAGCGATCACGAGCGGTGGATGGAAGTGGCGCTGCGGCAGGCCGAGCGCGCGCTGGAAGAAGGTGAAGTGCCGGTGGGAGCCGTGGTGGTCAAGGATGGCGCGATCATCGGCAAAGGATACAATCAAAATGAGACGCTGCGTGACCCAACGGCGCACGCGGAAATCATCGCCATCACCGCCGCGGCGAATGCGTTGGGCGATAAACGCCTCGTCGGCTGCACTCTGTACGTCACGCTCGAGCCCTGCGCCATGTGCGCGGGCGCCATTGTACTGGCACGCATTCCCACACTGGTGTTCGCCGCCTACGACGCCAAGGCCGGCGCCTGTGGCACACTGATGAATATCGTCGAAGACCCACGCCTGAACCATCGCGTGCATGTGGTGCCAGGTGTGCTCGATCTCCAATCGGCCGCCCTGCTGAAAAGCTTCTTCGGCACGCTGCGCCTCGGCGCGACGGATGGACAGTAAAAATCCACCACCGACAACACGCGGACAACCACACAACTCCGAGCCATTGCGCACAGTGACGTGACGGAACTTGAACGCGACGGAAACGGCATGCAATCACCAACGAGACAGGCACTGGAACGCATGAGCGGCGGGACTTTCGCGAAGTACCTCATGGGAACGCGGACAGTGCCACAACGGGCCGTCGTGGCGCTGTGTCTGGTGGTAACGGCGCTGCTGCTGCACGCATGTTCCATCGCTGTGCGTAGCGTGGAAGAAACGCCGACCCCGCCGCCCTCTACTCCCGGCATCAACGTCCCTCTCGCGGTGAAGGACACGCTACTCGAGGATTTTGAGATTCCCGGCTATCCGCATGTGTATTCGCCGTGGGTGGACAGCGTGTACAGCACGTTGTCGCCGCGTGCCCGCCTGGCGCAACTGGTCACGGTGTTCAGTTTCAGCGATCGCACACACCGCACCTGGTCGCGTGTGAAGCACGCCGTATGTGTGGATAGCGTCGGGGGAGTGATTTTCTCGCGTGGAAGCAGCAGCGCACTCAAGGCATTGACCGACAGCATGCAGCGCGCGGCGCGCGTGCCGCTGCTGACGGCGGCGGATTTCGAATACGGTCCGGGCATGCGTCTCAGCGATGGCACGCGTTATCCTTCGGCCATGGCATTGGGTGCGACGCGCAACACCGATCTGGCCTATCGCGCAGGTGCCATGGTGGCGCGGGAAATGCGCACGCTCGGGGTGATGCAGAATTACGCGCCCGTGGCCGACGTCAATAACAATCCCCGCAATCCCATTATCAACACGCGCTCCTTTGGCGAACAGCCGGAGCTGGTGGCGGATATGGCGGAGGCCTGGATGCGGGGATTGCAGGATGGCGGTGTGATTGCGACCGCCAAGCATTTTCCCGGACACGGCGACACGCATGTTGATTCACACACATCCCTTCCACTGCTTTCCTTCGATCGCGCACGGCTCGACAGTATGGAATTGCTGCCATTCCGTCGGCTGGTTGACGCCGGAATATTGTCAGTGATGACGGGACATCTCGCAGTGTCAGGTATCACCGGCGATTCCACATTGCCAGCCACGTTCTCGCGCGTGCTGTTGGATTCGCTGCTCCGCGAGAGCTGGGATTTCCGTGGCTTGGTGGTCACGGATGCATTGAACATGAAAGCGCTGCAGCGTCTGCGCATTCGTAATCTTCCCACAGCGGCAGTGTCGGCCGGTGTGGACATGCTGTTGATGCCGGAGGATGTGTCGAGCACCGTGGATTCGCTATTCGCAGCACTGACCCGCGGCGAAGTCGACAGCGCGCGCGTCGCCCGAGCGGTGCGACGCGTCCTCGCCTCCAAGGAATGGGCGCTGCGCGAAGCACCTGTGGCGCCACTGCCCGGCATCGATGGCGACAGTGCCGCATCGCGGCTTGCTGACGAAATCGCCGCGCGGGCTGTGACGGTGCTGCGCAACGAAGATGGCGCATTGCCCCTGCGTAGCGACAGCGCGCGCGTGACCTTGCTCTCGCTGTACCGCTCCGACGCGGAGGACCGCGCGTTGCGCTTCGCATCGCTGCTCTCCTCCTCAGCGAGGGTCGCGCATGTGCCTGTCGCCGCCAAGGACAATGGACGTAACAGGAGCAATCGTCTCCGGGACTCGCTCGCCACAGCGGATATGGTGCTCGTGGCGGCATACGGATCGGCGCAGGTGGATGGAGTGGGCAACATTGCACTGGCCGCCTCCCATGTGTCCGCGTTGGAAGAAGTAGCGGCACTCAAGGTGCCTGTGGTGTTTCTGGCGCTGGGCTCTCCCTATTTCTGCACCGCCTTGCCGAGTGCCACCGCGTACGTGTGCACGTATGGCGACGATGATGCATCCCTTCGAGCTGCTGAGTCCGTGCTACGAGGGCGTGTTGGAGCGCGTGGCACGCTGCCGGTCAGCATTCCCGGCATTGCGGCGGTGGGCGACGGCCTACGGCTCCCTTCACCCGACGAACGCCGCGAGGCCGCTTTCGCCGATCGCTTCGCAGGCGTTGACTCGCTGATGCAGCATGCCATCGCACAGCGGCTTTTCCCCGGAGCGCAGTTGCTGGTTGGCACGCGCGATGGTCTCCGCTATCTCCGCAGCTATGGAGCGCTGAGCTACGACAGCGCCGCCATTCCCGTGACCGACAGCACGCTCTATGATCTTGCTTCACTCACAAAAGTCATAGCCACCACCCCGTCTGTCATGCTGTTATATGAAGCTGGACAGGTGGCGTTGGATAGTGTCGTTGGGAAATATCTGCCGGAATTCGCGGTCAACGGCAAGGAAGCCGTCACCGTCCGCGATCTCTTGACGCACTCGGCGGGTTTCGAGGCCTTTCGTCCTTTCCATCAGCTGGGCGTACTCTCGTCCGACAGCGTGCGCAAAGCGGTACTGGAGGCAGCGCCGGTATACGCGCCGGGCAGTGAAACGCGGTATTCGGATTTCAGTATGATTTCGCTGGGCGCGCTGGTGGAGCGCGTCAGCGGCATTCCGCTGGATCGCTTCGTCCGCGAGCGCATATTCGAGCCATTGGGTATGCACTCGACGGGCTTCCGCCCTCCCGATTCCTTGCGCGCGCGCATCGCTCCCACCGAGTATGACCGCGCGTGGCGAGGTCGGCTGTTGCAGGGCGAAGTGCACGACGAAACGGCGGCGCTTCTTGGCGGAGTGGCGGGGCACGCTGGCTTGTTCGGCACTGCGAGCGACATCGGCCGCTACGCGGAAATGCTGTTGCACGAAGGCAGACATGGAACAATGCGACTGTTCAGCGCCGACATCGTCGAGCGCTTCACGCAGCGTCAACCCGATCGCGGAACACGCGCGCTGGGCTGGGACACCCGCTCGGTACGGGGCTCGTCCGCCGGGCGCTATTTTTCCTCGCTGTCCTACGGACACACCGGCTTCACCGGAACCTCGCTGTGGATCGATCCCGTGACAGGCGTGTACGTTGTCTTCCTCTGCAATCGCGTGCATCCCAGCCGTGCGAACAATCCCATGCCCGGGTTCCGTCCCGTGCTGCACGATGCGATTCGCGAGGCGTTGGCGCGATAATCGTTGCGCGATGGTCGTTGCCGTTGTAGAGACGGTGCATGCACCGTCTCTACGGTGGCCGAACGGTGGCCGAACGGTGGCCGAACGCCGCGTCGCGATTGTGCATCTCCCCGTCAATCCGTAATTTCGGACATGGCCGGACGGTTCACATCGTCGGCACTCCACAATCCTCTCTCGAAAGTCCAACCGTATGGAAATCAAGAACATCATTTTCCTCCTCGTGCTGCTTGCCGCGTTCGGCGTGTTTGCCTGGACCGCACGCAAAGTGCTGGGCTATCTCGCCCTGGGCAAAGCCGAAAACCGCTTCGATCGTTTCGACAAGCGCATTTCCAACACGCTCGCCATCGCCTTCGGGCAAACGAAAATCCTCCGCGATCCCATCGCCGGTCCGGTACACGCGGGGATATTCTGGGGTTTTGTGATTCTGCTCACCGCCGTGGTGGAATCGATAGGCGAGGGATTGATACACGGCTTTTCCTTCGCGTTTCTCGGTCCGCTGTACAACCTGATCGCGCTGTCCTCGGATATCATCGCGCTGGTGGTGCTCGTTGCCGTGCTTGTCGCGCTGTTCCGGCGGCACGTGGCGGGTCCGGATCGCTTGCGTAAACTCGACCGCGCATCGCAGATGGACGCGACGGTGATCCTCTGCACCATCGCGTTGATCATGCTGTCGATGTTTGTGCAAAATGGCGCGCGTATCGCAGTGGGCGAGGGCGCGGCCTACGCATCGAACTGGCGACCGGTGAGCATGGCCTTCGCCGGAATGTTCGGCGCGGATTCATGGCTCGTGTTCGAAATCTCCTGGTGGATACACATTCTGCTGGTGTTGGGCTTTCTCAATGCCCTGCCGTACACCAAGCATTTCCACGTTATCACTTCCGTGCCGAATGTGTATTTCAGCAACAAGGGCATACGCAAGGAAGGCGACGGCGCGCTGAAGCCGCTGAACCTCGAGGACGAAACGGCGGAGAAATTCGGCGCGTCCGACATCGAGGATCTCACCTGGAAACAGCTGTTCGACAGCTACACCTGCACACACTGCGGCCGTTGCACCTCGGTATGCCCGGCGAATATCACCGGCAAATTGCTTTCACCAAAAAAGATCATCGTTGACACGCGCACGCGTCTCGAGGAAAAAGCGCCGCTTGTGGTGGCGGGCGCGACCGACGATGCTGCACTGCAAAAGCAATTGCTGCATGATTATATCACACCGCAGGAGTTGTGGGCTTGCACCACCTGCCGCGCCTGCGTGCAGGAATGCCCGGTGATGATAGAACATGTGGATGAAATTGTGGAAATGCGCCGCTATCTCGCGCTGACCGAGGGCGAATTCCCCGAGCAATTGCAGTTGCTGTACCGCAATCTCGAAAACAATTTCGCCCCGTGGCAATTCAGTCCCGAAGATCGCGCCGCCTGGGCCGACGGTCTGGATATTCCCGAATTGTCGCAGCTTGGCGATGCTAGCGATATCGACTATCTGTTCTGGGTGGGATGCGCAGGATCTTTCGACGCGCGATACAAAAAGGTGAGCGTCGCCCTGGCGCACATTATGAAGCGCGCCGGTTTGCGCTTCGCCATTCTCGGACGCGAGGAAAAGTGCAATGGCGATCCCGCGCGTCGCACGGGCAACGAATATCTCGCGCAGACGCTGATGATGGAGAACATCGAGCGTTTGAATGCCTACAATGTGAAAAACATCGTCACCGCCTGTCCGCATTGCTTCCATTCCATCAAGAATGAATTCCCGCAATTCGGCGGGAACTACCGTGTTGTCCATCACTCCGAATTGATCGCCGCATTGCTCGACCGCGGCATCATCCAACTCGAGAAAGCACTCAACGGTGCCATCACCTTCCACGATAGTTGCTATCTCGGCCGCTACAACGACATTTACGAAGAGCCGCGCAATGTGCTGATGCACGTGCCCGAAGCTGAGTTGCGGGAAATGCCCCGCAGCCATGACAAGGGTTTCTGCTGTGGCGCCGGCGGTGGCCAGATGTTCATGGAAGAAACGGAAGGAAAGCGCGTCAACATCGAACGTACCGAGGAGGCCCTGGCAAGCGGAGCCGGGACCATCGCCTCGGCATGTCCGTTCTGCATGACCATGATGACCGACGGGGTCAAGGAAAAAGGCAAACAAGAGGAAGTGGCGGTGAAGGATATTGCCGAACTTGTTTATGAAGCGATGAGAAAATGACACACACATCCCTCCCCCGAAATTTCGCGCTGGCCCTGCTGCTGCTGCTGTCCGCCTGCGGTCCTTCCGCCGAGAAGGGTTCCTCCGCAGCGGACAGTACAAAGGCGGTGGCGGACGAGCGCCCCATTGTGCCGGACGAAGGCAAGGCCGTGGATCTGGCACGCTGGTCCGCGCAAAGCTATGCGGAGTTCGGCAAGCTGTTCGCCGATTTCGGCAAGCACGATCCTCCCATTATTCGCGGCTACGGCATCTGCGATTCCATCACCTGTGTGTTTCCCAGCACCGATGCGACAGCTCGCGCTGAAATCCTGATCTGCGACCTCGACGCGATATACAGCGCCGAGGATGCCTTTCGCCTGCTGGGCATAGAAACGGGGCGCGTGCTGAACAGCGAAGCGAGTTGGGTGAGTCTCGCACCGGCCGACGACCGCTTTGCCTCGTTGAAGTACAAGACCATCGGATCCCATGCCGATCGCACGCAGCAACTGCTGCTGCAATTCAAACGCTGACACAACCCTCGCAACGGAAGCACGGCATCACCGGGTTACGATCCCGGTGATGCCGTGTGCGTTTCACCACTGATTCTCGGTCTCCCTTGTCGTGTGCGAACGAGAGGCGTGGACTCACTTGGTTCTGAACGGTAGTGTGAAGTGGAAGGTGCTGCCTTTCCCGATTTCGGATTCCACCCAGATGCGACCGCCCATCAGTTCCACGAAGCCGCGCGAGATGGAGAGGCCGAGACCGGTTCCGCCGTAGGGACGTGTGGACGACTCGTCCACTTGGCGGAAGCGGTTGAAGATGAACTCGAACGCCTCCTCCGGTATGCCGATGCCGGTATCCGCAACGAAGAATTCCAGCTCATCATCCGAGTGCCGTATGCAACCAAATGTGATGCTGCCTTCCTTCGTGAATTTCATGGCATTGGAAAGCAGATTGGTCAACACCTGTCGCACGCGCTGCGCGTCCATCATCACCTCGAGTTCGCTGTCCGACAGGGAATTCGCCAACCGCAATGTACACTGTGTATCTTCGCTCTGCGCGATCAAGTGGCTGTAGGTGACGTACAGATCGTGCAATAATTCCTCGACATTCCACAGTTCCGGATAGATTTTAATTTGTCCGGAATCGATCATGGAAATATCGAGAATATCGTTGATGATGGCGAGCAGATCGTAAGAGCGTTGCTTGATGATAGCAGTGTATTGCTCGTGTTCGTCTGGCCGAATTTCCTTCGCGTTCAGTAAATCCGCGAAGCCGATGATGGCGTTCATGGGTGTGCGCACTTCGTGGCTCATATTGGCGAGGAAGGTGGATTTCAGGCGGTCGCTTTCCTCGGCTTTTTCTTTTGCCGCGATAAGTTCAGCCAGGAGGCGGCGTTGTTCGGTGGTGTCTTCCTTGACGCTGATGTAGTGTGTGATTGCACCATTTTCATCGGTGAGGGAAGAGATGATACTGCGCTCCCAGTACAGCTCTCCGTTTTTTCGACGATTGCGGAATTCACCGAACCAATCGCGGCCCGAGGTGATGGTGGTCCACAGATTCGTATAGAATTCCACGTCGTGTTCCCCCGACTTGAGAATGCGCATGGTGTTACCGATCGCATCTTCCGCCGAGTAGCCGGTAATCCGCGTGAATTGTGGATTCACATATTCGATCGTTCCACTCGCATCAGTAACGATAATACTGATGGGACTCTGTTCAATTGATCGGCGGAGGAGTCTATTGGCCTGTTCAGCCCGTTTCTTTACCGTGACGTCAATGATCACCGTATGGAGGTGCTTCCTTCCTGCTATCCATACCAAGCCCGCCAATGCTTCAACATCGCGAATACTGCCATCGGCCAAACGGTGCTGGAATTGCCAGAACCTCTTCCCAGCCTTCGCTGTCTCCGTCATTGCAAATCTGGCTTCTTCGGGAGGCAGCAAATTGATGTCCGTAATTCTCATCTGACGAAGTTCATCCAGAGTCCATCCATAGAATTCCGATGCTGCGGTATTGGCATCCACAATCGCACCGGTTTCAGGATCTATGATGAGTTTCACCGCAGGATGTTCCTCGAAGAGCGAGCGGAATAACCCTTCCGATTCACGCAGTGTCTGTTCAGCGAGCTTGCGTTCGGTGATTTCTGTATGTGCGACCACGGCTCCGCCCATTCCATCCGCCAGTGGTGTGGCCATGAGCACGAACCATCGTTGCTGCTCGGGCGAATCGCAACTGTATTCGTGCATGAAATAAGGTGCTTCGCTGCACAGTACCGCTGCAAGACCACTCCGCACGGCCGCCGCATCCAAACACCCGGTTCCAATCGCGGTTTCACAGACCGTGAGGTAATTCGTACCTATGCCCACACCCTGAATCTGCCTTGCGGAATCCGCTCCATTCTCACGTGCGAAGCGAAGCCACGGCTCGTTGACCGCGACAACATTTCCCGCGCTATCAATCACACAGATATTCGACGTCACCGAATCGAGAATGGCATGGGCGAAGGCCTCGCTCTCCTGTTGCGCGCGCTCGGCGCGTTTGCGCTCTGTAATATTTTGCATCACACAATGTGTGCGTAGGAAGGTTCCGCGTGCATCCTTCTCGACGCGACCTTCGATATACACGTCGATACTCGTACCGTCGGAATGTTGCAGAATGATATCGTCACTGCGTCCGCCGGAATCGAGTACACGCTGGTATAGATCATCGAAATTCTCCCGCAGGGATTCCGACCAGAATTCCTTGAATGCCACACCGTGTAGTTCCGCGTCGGCCGCGCCCAGTAGTCGCAGCGTCTCGTCGTTGTAATCGAGAACACGACCCTCGGCATTCAACGATAGATAGGCAATGGGGCTATGTTCGATCATGGAGCGGAATCGCTGCTCGCTTTCTCGCAGTGCATGTTCCGCAAGTTTCCAGTCCGTGATATCTCGGATCAGGGCAACCGAGTGCCAGGAGTTCCGAATCTGTACGGACGCCAGGGAAATGGATATATCGAATAATGCTCCATTTTTATGACGTGCGAGCAGATCCCTACTCTTTCCGGTCAATGTGCTCTCGCCGGTGATCATGAAACGCTGCATTGCCTTTGTTGCCTCCCCTCGTGTACTGTCCGGCGATAGGAGGTCATGCACGGGTAGGCCCAATGCTTCCTCGGTGGAGTACCCGAACATGGACGCGGCGGCGGGATTCCAATAAGAGATGCGCCCTTGATCATCCGCCATGATAATGGCATCACGCGCGGATTCTGTAATTGCCCGCAAGCGTTGCTCACTTGCTTCAAGCAACTCCGCGGCGAGCTTGCGCTCCGTGATGTCGGTAATTATTCCGTACCACATAACGCTGTTGTCTGACAGCAATTCGGGAACGGCATCGCACATCCGCCATCTCAGACCTTGCTCGGGCAACAGGACGCGGAACTCATCATGGAACAAACTGAGTTCCCGTGCTGATTCGAAGATGTGTTCGCTTATCCGCTCTCTGTCCTCAGGGTGCAGGCGCTCGAACACGATGGAGGCATCCGAAACAACATCTTCTGGTCTCACCTCGTAGATATCCCACATCCCTTGACTGGAATACGGGAAACAGGAGTGTCCATCGGGGAATAACTGGTACTGATATACGACTCCCGGCACCTGCGATGCGAGCTTGTTGAGCATATCGTAGCTTTCGCGGACCGCTCTTTCCGCTCGTTTACGCTCAGTCACATCCACGAAGGTCGTGGCGAAACGCATGTGCCCCGCCTTGAACGCGCTGATATGATACCATTTGTCAAGCGCCTCGGCATATTGCTCGAAGGATATGGGTTCACCTGTCAAGGCCACGCGACCATAGGTAATAATCCACTGTGGCTCGATATCTGGAATCGCTTCCCGCACGGTTTTTCCCACAACGCGCTCGGCAGCCATACCGGTGTGCTGCTCGAAGGCACCATTAACACTGAGAAAGCGATAATCGATGGGTGCTCCTTGTTCATCACAGATCAGTTCATGCAGAGCAAAGCCCTCCAACATTTGCTCGAAGAGCATGCGATAATCATGCTCCAACCGCTTCTGCTGTGTGATATCTCGGGCAATGGTGATGAGCGAGCGTACCGTGCCATCTTCAGCGAGTTCGGGAATAACGCGCCATTGGAAGGTGACGCATTGATCGCCTTCTCCCCACGAAAATTCTGTTTCATAGGGTACGGCCGTTCGAAGCACCGCCTGCAGCGGCCCCTCCCAAAATGTGCATTGCTCCTCGCTCAATCCCATTTCACGATGAGATTTCCCTATATAGGCAGATGGCGGGAATGGCGCGAATTCCGTAACATTGTCGGAGACATAGAGATGTCGCAAATCCGCATCGAGTCGCATGATCACATCCGGCAAACCATCGACCAAGGTGCGGTGCAATTCCTCACTCTCGCGCAGTGCTTGTTCGGCATATTTCCTCGCGGAAACGTCGTTGAAAATAACCGCGATTTGGTCGCCACGACTGCCACGATACACCCACATTTCTATATGGGATGACGTCTCGCTGAAGTACAATTCGTAATGCGCCGACCGTCCCGTCTCGGCTACCTCCACAAGCAGGGAGTGCAAGCGATCCCCGCTCGCCCGTAACGCCTGTCGAACCTCCTTGCCAACAACTGTATCGTGCGTCTCACCCGTCATTCGCAAAAAGGCCGGATTGACACTGCGGATGATGAATTCCACCGCGTTCCCGTCGACATCCCGTTCAACCTCATGCAGGATGAACGCCTGCGTCATGTTCTCAAACAACAGGCGATATTTCTCCTCACTCTCCCGCAGAGCAGCTTCGGCTTTCTTCCGATCGGAAATATCCACATGCGTACCGACGAAGCGAACGGCCACGCCATCGTCATTGAACAACGGTCTTGCACGCGAGAGCACATCCACCCAATGCCCGTCCTTGTGCCGCATGCGGAATTCCATTTCGAAACGCGGTATTCTGCGATGCACCGCATCATCGAACAGCGTCCAAGCGCGTTGCACATCGTCGGGGTGTGTCAGTGTTTCCCAGATGGAGAAATCGTTTGAAAGCTCATCTTCCTCATAGCCCAGCATGCGTTTCCAAGCGGGAGAATAATAAATCGTATTCTGTATTAAATCCCAATCATACAAACCATCGTTCGTGGCCTGCATCGCGAGATTGAACTGCTCACGGCTCTCCCGCAATTGTTCTTCGGCTCGCTTCCGTTCCGTTATATCTCGTTCAATCAGAATGATACGCTCAGGCGATCCATCGTCTGAACGTAGCAATTCGGCGTTGATTTCGAGATGGAAAATACTGCCATCCTTTCGAATCGCACGGAACTCCGTTGTTCCGGTGTAATCACCGGCCAGCAGCAAGCGGATACCTTCCACCGCGATTTCTCTGTCCTCATCCACGATGAATTTGAACGCATCCTTCCCGAGTACCTCGTCGAGAGTATTGTAGCCAAACATTCGCAGACCAGACTCGGACACTTCCTCCAATGTTCCATCCAGCGTCGCCACCACAATCCCGTCAGGCGAGGCCTGGATGATGGCGCGCCAGCGTTCCTCACTTTCGCGTATCAAGGCTTCCGCGCGTTTGCGTTCGGTGATGTCCTGTACATACCCTGCGAGGCGTTCCGGCTGCCCCCTTTCATTCAATTCCATTTCGCCCGCTTCGGCATGGACTATACGTTCAGTCCCATCCGAACGTACTATTCGATACTCGAGAGGTGCTGCCTTACCATGTTCAGCAACCGCTCGATTCGTCGCCTCGACTTTTTCCCTATCCTCTGGATGAATGGTCTTGGCGATGATATCCGCGAGATTTCCTGTGAAATCCTCTCGTCGAATTCCGAAAATCGGATACATCTGATCCGACCACTCGACGGTATTCTCCTGTATATGCCATATCCAACTGCCCATTCCCGCGACGCGTTGGGCCATTTTCAGATTCTGCTCCGAACGGCGCAGCGCCTCCTCGCTGGCCCGTCGCGCCTCGTTCTCCGCACGCAAATCCTCCATGAGATTCAATGTGGCGCGTTGGCTGACCCGCAATTGCTCGTTGGTTTCGCGTAAGGCTTCTTCGGCTTTTTGCTTTTCCTCGAGTTCATTCCGCAATTGCGTGGTTCTCAACTCGACCATGGCCGCGAGTCGTTCTTTCTCGCCCTCCCGCATCGCATTGTACACGCGGATTTTACGCATTGCTCGAATCTGTGCGAGCAACTCGGTTTCGTCTATGGGTTTGGAGAGAAAGCCCTCGGCACCGGCCTCCAGAGCGCGGATGCGAATTTCTCTATCGGTTTTCAGCGCGGTCAGAAAGACCACAGGAATGTCATGCAGTGCATCGTCCGCCTTCAACCGGCGACACACCTCGAAGCCGTCCAAGCCTGGCATGACGATATCGAGAAAGATGATATCGACATTCTCTCGACGAGCGGCCTCCAGTCCTGTGGCACCGTCCAATGCGCTGTGAACATGCGCGGTTGGGAGCATATCCGCAACCACGGCGCGAAAGGTGGCGACATTGTCGCGATTGTCATCGATGACAAGCAGGGTCAGGGAATCACTTTCCATGAAGCATGCTCACTATCGTGGTTTCGAGTTGTGTTGCGTCAACGGGTTTGGCAAGATACGCGTCGAAACCGCGGGCGAGTATCTCGTTGCGATCCTCGGTCAGTGCACGCGCTGTGAGTGCCACAACAGGTAACGTTTGAAGTGCTTCGGACGACCTCAGACGTTCGAGCACCTGAAAGCCGTCCATTCCGGGCAGGGAAATATCGAGCAGAGCAAGCTCCGGTTGCTCTCGCTCCGCAATTTCCACTGCCTGCGGTCCATCCGTCGCGCAGAACAGCTCGCAATGCTCCCCGAGCAAAGCGACCACCGTGCTAAGATTATCGGGATTATCTTCAACGACAAGAATGCGCGGTCGGTGTTGCAACTGCTGGAAGCTCGCCGCGGCATCGGGGTTCACCTCCTTCACAACCCCATGATCCTCGAGGTGCAACATATCGGCGAGCAGTTGCAACAACTCGCTTCCACTGATATCACCTTTTCGTATCAGTTCATGAATATTGTTGCCCCGGAGAAAGGCGAGTTCCTCCTTTGTCACATGCTTTGCGGTAAGGATGAGTACCGGCACTCCCTGCCCACGCGGGTGCGTCCGCAATTGCCGCAGCACTTCGAAGCCGTCCACGCCGGGCATCATCAGGTCGAGAATAATGCCGTCGGGTACAGATTCCACCCGCATCATGGCCTCATGGCCATCATTGGCGGTAAGCACCTCGTAGCCATTGCGGGAGAGTATATCGCGGAGTTGCGTCCGAACTCCCTCATCGTCCTCCACCACGAGCATACGCTTGCCCTCGCCTCTGGGCGGAGAAGTCCTCGCGTTCGAACGCCGTGGAGGTGCGGCAACGTGTACTCCCTTTTCCTCGCGGAGCGGCAGCAAGACGGTAAACGTCGCACCCTCTCCGGGCGTGCTTTCAAGCGATATGCTTCCTCCCAGCAATTCGGCGTAACGTCGCGCAATGGCGAGACCAAGCCCCGTACCTTCATGCCTGCGCGCCGTGCCATCGTCCACTTGCTGGAATTCCTCGAAAATCCGACCCGCGTACTCGGGAGAAATTCCGGGACCGGTATCGCTCACATCGATTCGCAATGAAGCGTCGTCGATTCGGGCATGGACGCGCACCACGCCCGCGTCCGTGAATTTCACCGCATTTCCGACAAGGTTTATCAGAATTTGCCGGCATTTCGCGGCATCGCTATGAATGATGGGCACTTCCGCCGCGTATGTGCTTTCCAGCAGGAGATTCTTCAGTTCCGCTTGCGGCCTCATCAGCACGATAACATCTTCGATCAGTTCCGTCACAGAAAAGCCCGTGATCGTAACCTCCTCCCGGCCCGCCTCGATGCGCGCCAGGTCCAGGATATTGTTGATCAGGGACAACAGATGTCGCCCATTTCTTTCGATGATGTCGAGATAGCCGTACTCTTCTTCGCCAATGCTTCCCTTGAGGCGCCGTTCGAGCACGCCGCTGAGTGCGATTACGGAATTCAGCGGCGTTCGCAATTCGTGACTCATATTGGACAGGAAGGTGCTTTTCAGTCGATTGGCCTCGTTGAGTTGGGACTTTTGCATGGCGAGAATGATATTCTGCTCGCTCAATTCCTCGGTTTGCTGACCTAGTTCGCGCGACTGTGTTTCCAGTTCACGATTCTGCATTTCCAGTTTTTCGGCCACAACGCGCAATCGTTCGCTCGTGCGCAAGGTGGCGATCCTTGCACCGATCACATATCGCACACCTTCGCAGAGACGCAGTGTTTCATGATCCATTTCATGCACAGTACCCAGTACCAGGACGGCCACGACCTTCTCGCCCGCGCTCAATGGAACGGCGGCGATCGATCGTGGCAGCACATCCGCGGCAAGCAGTGGAGCAACGAACACCGTATCCGCCGGAATGGATCGCAGCACGCGCGTTTCACCGGTCAGCAAGGTGCTCCCCATCAATCCTTCAAAATGCGTCAGCGGTATCGTGCCGGGAAGATCGGGAGCCAGGCCCGCGCTTTCGATGCGTTCCAACCTCGCATTCGCATCGCGCAAGCCATACACGGCCACGAACAGCGCATCCGTTCTTCGAATGAGGGCTGCGATCACTTGCGCACAATACTGTTGTGGCGTATCGGCATCCAACCCTGCCAGTTGCACTTGCGATATACCATCCTTGACCCAGACATCATGCTGAATCGTTTCCGCAAGCCGATTGAACGTGCGGGACAGTTGTCCCAACTCGTTCCCACTGGTCACCATACTTCGCGCGGAATAGTCGCCGTCACGAAAGCGATCGGCGGCATCGGATAGATTTTTAATGGGACCACGGATATTCCGGATGAGCACGAGCGCAATCACGACAAACACCAGACACATCAGCGCAACGACCGTCGCCAGTCGCTGCAAGAGATTTTCGCGTAATTCCCCCGCCTCGCGATAGAACGTGCGCGCCTTGGTATGGGCAAAGTCACTGATCCGATCCAGTGCGGAATAAATCTTCTCAGCCTGTTTTCCACCCACACCATCCGGCATGGTCCTCTGGAGCGCCCGCTGGTATTCCCCGGCACGCGCAAGTTGTATTGTTTCCCTCCGTATGGCATTCCAAGTGACAAACTGGGCTTCGGCATTCGACACATCCTCACGCGGACCGAGATAGCGCTCGTGGAGAATGCTGAACATCCGATGCGCATCGGTTTCGGCGCGCTCCATTTCCTGCACGATTCGCTCGCTTGTCTGGGAATCATGAACAATGACCACATCCTTCATCCCGCGATGAATGGTGAGCACATCCGCGCGAACCTCTTCGAGTGCAATCCTCACCTGTAATGGATGATTGTACAGAAGATGGGTTGTCGACCACAGTTTATGCACTTGCTCCCATGCCAGCCCTCCCAGCAACAGCAGAAGCAGCATCAAGAAAGACATCCCGACAATCAATTGACGCGATATGGTGAGTGTGCGCAGCGTCATGTCAGTTTCTCCCTACTTTGGATTGGAAAATGGGCACGGTGGGACAAATGGTGGTGAACATCCCAGTTGCGAGAACGATCTCCCTTTCGGCCGCGCCCACCATGAGGTAACCGTCGGGAGAGAGACAACGCGCGAGCTTACCAAGCGCATACGCTCTGATATCGTCGCGGTAATACATCAACAGATTGCAACAAAGCACAAGATCGAAGTCGCCGTAGACGCAAGATGGCGGACAGAGTGACCGGGGATCGAGCAAGTCGTGACACTCGAAGGTCACTCGTGATCGCAGCGACGGGTGAATCCGGAGTATGCCCCCGTCTCTCGCCGTGAATTTTTCGAGGTGACGGAGTCGCATGTCACCCGCCGTGCTCAGGTCGTATTCCGCGGTTCGGGCTTGCGCGAGAATATGCTCCGCGTTGTCCGTTGCGAAGAGCTGATAGCTCATGTCCGCGTCGTGATCTTCAAGCATTTCCTCGAAGAGCATTGCAAGCGACCAGGCCTCCTGTCCGCTCGAACACCCGACGCACCAGCTGCGCAACGACGCCGTGGCGCGATTTCGCGCAGAATCACGCATCATCGGAAGGATGATGTATTCCAGATGCGCGAAGGCGAGCGGATCGCGAAAGAATGCTGTCCAGGTGTTCACCAACACTCGCAGCAACTGCTGCAGTTCTTCCTCTTGACGCCCCAGGACCCGGGTGTAATCCAACACGTCCTCCATCCCCAACACGGCCATACGCTTCTCAAGCGTTTTTCTCAGATACGCGCTATCGTACATGGACAGATCGCAGGAACGTTCGTCGCGTAGGTAGCCGAGCAGCGAGTCGAAGTGTGTGTTCATGCGTGCACCGTGTATCCTTCATCACGCCCGAGTTCGCGCAACAGGACATTAATTTCCTTTTTAAGCTCGATCATCCGCAATTCTCTGTCGATCGTTAATCGGTTGAAGCGTTCGAGTTCCCGAATTTTCTCCAAAAGGGCGTTTTCTGAAGATTTCAGTTCCGTGATATCATGCAAAAGCAGTGCGACCTGCCCCCGTCTTGGCGTGTACACTGTGACGAGGTACTGCCGCTGTGTGATGATATCGATATATTCACCACCCCGCGGACTGCCATCCTGCATCACCAACGAGCACAAACGAATCAGTTCGTCTCCATGTTCGTTGTCGCTCGGGCGAATACGTGCGGATGCGAGCACATCGTCATGCAGGTTCATGGAGCGATAGCTGTCATTGGCGTCGAGAATATCGAAGATCACGCGCTCGTCCCCCACGCGCTCCGTTGACGCGGCGCCTGCCGTCCCGCGAGCCGCATAAAGCACAATGCCATCCGCGGTTGCCTCGAACAGCGCGCGATATTTCCGCTCGCTTTCCTCCACAACACGCTGCCTCTCACGCTGCACGGTTTGATCCCGAAACACGATGACCACTCCCGCTGTACGTCCATCTTCAGTGGAATACGCTCCGACACTCTCCAGGATCGGAATGTGCTCGCCCGTCGGAGTGCGTAGTAGAACGCCGTTTTTCAGATCCCGCGAGTCCGTGTGTTTCAGGGCGCGCTCAACCGCGCATCTCACCTCTTCGCCGCTCTCTTCCGACTCGAGCTTATATACGTGTTTCAACTCCGTACCCACCACCGCCCGCTCGGTTACTCCGGTCAGGCGCTCCGCTTCCGGGTTCATGTGCAAAATGACGCCATCGCGGTCGGTACTGATCACCGCATCGCCGATAGCATAGAGTATCGAGCGGAATTCCTTGTGGACATGCAGCAGTTGACGGTACGTATCGCGTTGTCGCTGCGTGAAGAGGAATCCCACACAGAGGAAGAGAGCACTGAACAATACGATGGCGAGAACGGACAGCAACGCTGTCTCCTCGTACATGTCCGCGTACAGCTTACCTTTATCTATCTGACTGATCACTACCCAATGGCAATTCGGTACTTTGCTGATCCATCCAAGATAGCTGCGTCCGTTGCTGTCCTGGTATTCCACCAACCCACGATTCCCAAGCGCCGCCAGTCCGAGTACACCATCCTCCCTCCCAGATAAGGTTCGCGGCCGGAGAACATGCGCCTCGTCATTCTCGGGATTGCTCACGACCAGCACGGAATCGATCAACATGTCGAGAAGCATGGTCTGTATCACGGCATCGGGGGTGTTTGCCTCCGAGAGTATGGGAAACAGAATTGCTTCGGGCTCGAAGCGAAACACCATCGCGTGTTCATGCTCCAATCCGGACAGCGCGATCGGAACCGCGATATCCATGTGGACTTTTTCATGCTGGGGACAATAATACAGGCCAATCGTCGAGGGTTTGTTCTCCCGTGCCGCATCGTGAATTATGGATTTCAGAATACCATCAAGATAGAGGTGACCGCCGGAAACACTGATGGACACATCGGCCAGAACATTGAAGAAGAATATTTCACTGTAGTCATGCTCCAGCGAGATTTCGTGCAGCGTCTGCGAAAGCGCCACCTGGGCGGAGGGCGATGGATGATTGTGCCAAGAGTGGAACGCATCCAGCAGCGAACGATTGTGTGCAATCAACGCTGCGTCGTTCAACTCATCCGCGTACCAATGTCCCAACTGCCGCGACTTCAGCTCCGCACTCGCAGCCAGGGTCATTCGAGCACGATCCTTGATGGCGCCGACTTCGTGGCGAACGTACAGTCCAATCGCCATCACCGTCAATAGCACCATCACCACGGCGAATATCAGCAGCAATCGCCGATTCATTTGCGGGACGGCGGGTGGCGCCGCATAATGATCTGGCACGTTGACTCCTTTGATGGTGGGATCGGATCACCTTAGCCCACGTTGCCGCTGCGGTTCCTCGCGCTCCGCCTCCGTTACCGTCGGCACAGCACCCTGCGCTCACTCGGGCATGTTGCTAAGGAACAGTTTCATGGTTTGTGCGGAATCGATGGAATGGATTGGATGCCTCGAATCGTATCGGCGGGAAGCAGGCAAGGACATCCGGTAACCAGTTAATAGAAAATTGGGATTATTGTTGTCAATGTCAAGTATCGGGCGACTCCAAATCCGAGGACCTTTCCACATCGCGAAGTAACAGCGCAAGTGCTGCTTCCCTGTCGCGCATCAACGTTACATCCAAACCGGCATTGCGGGAAAGTGTTTCAATGAAATCGTGGCTGTGATCGTCCACATCCACCAGCGTCACGACGCGGGCAAACCTGTTGATGCCTTCTGTACTTCGCATATCGTCGTAGGAGAACCGATAATTACCGGTCACGCTCTCCACATTCCGCGCATGCGTCATGTCCAGAAAAAAAAGTGAAATACCGCGCTCTCTCCCGAAATGATGAACCTCCACGTTCATCGCCATAGCGGAGCGCCGATCCACATCACCGATAACAATCACCTCCACATACAGGCGATTTTCGGAAAGAGCGATGGTGTAATCCATACGGCCTCCTCGTCTGAGCACGATGGAGAATCCGCCACCTCAAACTCCGATGCGGCGTTTCATTTCACGATGTCACTGCGTCCTTGCCAAACATACGACCTATGAGTATTTTTTGCAACGCGTCGGCCGCACCCTTGGCGTGCGCGTGGCATCATTGCCGCTCGCTACGTACTCTTGAAGGCGGTATTTCAATCACCACCCATTGCTCACGGACATGCGCATTCCACCCTGGCACCCGGATTTCAGCGAAATGCGCTGGGATACCACACTCAACCCGCGTCTGGCCGCACTCGGCATTGAAGTCATCGACGATGTTCCACGCGACGCCCACGACAATCTCGCGCTGGACGAGACCCTGCTCTATGCGGTGGCCGAGGGTACGCGGCCGCCTCTGTTCCGCATGTGGGAGTGGTCCGAGTCGGCGGTGATTCTCGGCAGCTATCAAAGTGTGCGCGACGAGATCGATGTGGAGCACGCACGGCGCTGCGGTTTCACCTTCTCGCGGCGCGTCAGCGGCGGAGGCGCCATGGTGGTGGAAGCAGGGAGAACGCTGACCTGGTCGCTGATCGTCCCGGAATCCCTGCTCGAGGGACTCTCCTTCCGTCAATCCTTCGCCTACCTGGACATGTGGTGTGTTCGAGTATTGCGTGGACTTGGCATTCCGGCTGTTTACCGTCCCATCAACGACATCGCCTCACCAGGCGGCAAGATTTCCGGTGCGGCGCAATGTCGTCGCAGGCGGACGGTGCTGCATCACGTAACCATGGCCTATGACATGGACAATGCCATGATGTGGGAATTGCTCCGCCTCGATCAGCCGCGCAACAGCGACAAAGGAGTGCCCAGTGCGGTGAAACGTGTTACACCCCTACGGGATTTCATCGATATTCCCCATGCGGAGCTTCGGCAAATGCTGATTTCGGGATTCCGCGATCTGCATGCTTGCACGGACGCGAGCATCGGCTGCGGTGAGCTGGAGGATGCCGCTCGTCGCCGCCGGGAAAAATTCGAAACCGAGGAGTGGCTGTATCGCGTGGAGTGAAGCACCGTCTCCTGGCATGCCGTTGCCCGGCAGATCTTTCCTGAATGTTTCAAAAAAAAGGCGGCCATGCGGGCCGCCTTTGAATTTCGAATATCACCGAAGTCTATCGCGTGAAGCTCATGCGACGCGAGAAGTTCTGTCCATTCGCCGAAAGCTTGTATACGTACACGCCTGTGGGCAACTGCTTGCCGTGATTGTCGCGGCCGTCCCACATCGCGGTGGATTTACCGGCGGAGCGGGACTCGTTCACCAGCGTGCGCACTTCCTTGCCAAGCAGATTGTAAATCTTCAGAGACACATAGCCCGCACTCGGAAGCACATAATTGATGTTGGTAACCGAGGTCTTGCTCATGGAGAAAGGATTCGGGTAGTTCTGCGCAAGGAAGAAAGAGCCCGCCGTGGGAGCGGGGTAGCTGCTCGTCACCTGACTGGTGGCCGTGAAGGTAAGCACGCGGCTTTCGTTCGGATTGTCGCGGTTGCTGACCGTCACCTGCACTGTGCCCGTTCCGGGATTGGGACCGGTCATGAAGGTGAGGTCCAACATTTCGGATTCACCCGCACCCAGCGTTCCATCCACCGATTCCACGGAAGGAGGAAAGCAGTTCTGGAAAAAGCAGATTTGCGTACCCCAATCGCCGGGGAGATTCGCCTTGTTCGTGATGGCCACACGGAGGTTCAGTGTCCCTCCGGTGAGATTCGTCACCTGGATGTAGCCACTGATAAAACCGTTCACA
>JAMIQH010000261.1:0-2308 GCA_035914695.1 Bacteroidota bacterium
GACGGTGGGGCTCAACGGAACCTCGGTGAACCCGAATGCCGGCACAAGTGGCACCGGTGTGCGCTTTGTCACGAGTGGTGGAAATGTCGGCCTCGATCTCGTGGTGCCCGTGAGCACCATTGCTCCCACCTTTGAAAGCATTGATATTCGCTTCGAGTTCGCCCGAAACGAGAATGACGCCATATTGATCGAAATGGGCAATCTTTCGGTGTATTTCGAAGCGGGTGTGTTGTATTTCGATTACAGCGTGCGTCAAAACCAGTATTGGAACACTCAGCGCTCGATAAGCTATAGTGGGTACACCAAGACGCAATCCGGGGTGTATAAAAACCTTCGCGTGACCTACGACGCGGTGAGCGGTCTGGGAGCCATGTACGTCAATGATACCTTGCGCGCGTCGCATCAAGGATCGACGAACCGAGCCATCGCTCTTGGCAATCCGTCGGTAATGACCATCGGTGCCATCATGGATGGTTCGGGTAATAATTTCGCGACTCTCGGATCTGTGAGCATCTGGAATGGCGTCGGCGCGGCTTTGCCGGTGGAACTCGCGTCCTTCTCGGCTGTCAAGCGCTCCGATGCGGTGCAACTCCGCTGGCACACCATCACCGAGTTGAACAACTACGGTTTCGAAGTGCAGCGCTCCTTTGACAAGAAGCATTGGGAGGAAATGGATTTCGTGCCCGGCAATGGCACGGTCAACAGCCCGCGCTCCTACAGCTGGAACGATGCCGCCGTGCTGCGCAGCGGACGTGGCAATGTGTACTACCGTCTGCGCCAGATCGACCGTGATGGCAGCTATGAGTTTTCCTCGGTGGTGGACGTGGCCCTTGAAGGCGGCAATGGTTTCGCGGTAACGCAAGCCTTTCCCAATCCCTTCAATCCCAGCACCACATTCAGTGTGCGTCTCGAGCGCGATGAAGCGGTGCACGCGAGTGTTTTCGACGCGGCCGGTCGCGAAGTCGCCACGCTGATCAACGGCGAAATTCTGGCGGCGGGCATGCACAATTTGAGCTTCCATGCCGATCAACTCCCGAGCGGGATCTACTTCGCCGTGGTGCGCACCGCCACGCAGACCGCTTCCATCAAGATGGCGCTGCAGAAATAATTTCGTCACATACTCTCACCAGAACGGCGGGTGCACACTTTGCATCCGCCGTTTGGTTTCTGCTACCGCAGTAATCAGGGACGTTTTTCCTGACTTCGCCATTGCAGCACCCGAGACACGGGAAGGAAGCACAATTTCCTCCTCGCTGCGGAAGGCTCATTTAATCGCGAAACGCGACAACACCCTCCGGTCTCATTGCGACTCTGCTTCTCTGCGACCTTGCGTTCCATTCTCCTGAAGACGGAAGGAAATCAACGCAAAGACGCCACGGTGCAAAGACGCAAATGGTGGCTATTCTCACGAGCCCAGTCGTTTCGTGAAATAGACACCTCCGGCCTGCTTTCGCCATTGCAGCACCCAACTCACCAGCGGAATCCCCGTAAGTCATTGAAAACAATGACTCATATATGCAATCCCAACTAGCATGGCGAAGTCAGGGGTGCATCCGCCGTTTCGTTTCTGCTACCGCGGTAATCAGGGACTTTTTTTTTCATCGGAATCCCGCAAACGCTTGTGCACATTGAAGTTTCATCATTCACTTCAGGGAGAACGAAATGATGTCACGTGTAGTCCTCGACATTGAAACCTCCGGGGTCCCTTTCGAAACGCTCGACGAGGAAGCCCAGTCCTACCTGTTGAAATTCGCCAATGGCGATGAAGAACGGGAGGAAGAAAAACGCAAAGTCAACCTTTATCCCTACACCGCCCGCATCATCTGCATCGGCATGCTGAACATCGACTCCGGGCAAGCGCGCGTGTACGTGGAGGGTGGGGAAGATGATGAGCCATGGGAGTCCGAGGATGCGTTGACGCGCTACATTCCGGCGGGTGAGCGCGAGATGCTCGAACGATTCTGGGAGGACATCGCCCCGTACCGGCAGATTGTCACTTTCAACGGCCGCAGCTTCGACGCGCCGTTTCTGCATGTGCGCTCGGCATTGCTGGGGGTGAAAGCCAGCCGCAATCTCATGCCGCCGCGCTATGGTTCGAGCTGTCATTATGATTTGCTCGATCAGTTGACGTTTTTCCACGCAACACGTAGATTCAATCTGGACTTCCTCTGCACCGCCTTCGGCATCGACAGTCCCAAGCGCCATGGCATCACCGGCCATGACATGAACGCACTGGCCGCCGAAGGACGATTCCGGGAGATCGCCGAATACAACGCGCGCGATCTCCGCGCGACCCGCGACCTCTATC